>JBKOUM010000160.1:0-33941 GCA_046723385.1 Actinomycetota bacterium | reverse complement strand
GTGTCCACCAGGACCGGGATCAGGGCGGGACCGCTCGCGATCCGGACCGCTTCCAGCGGCCGGATCGCGAGCGGCCACGCCGCGAGGCCGACCAACCCCCACTGGGTGAGCCCGACGGTGTCGTTCAGCAGATGCGCCAGCACGCCCGCCGCGATCGTGCCGAACGCGCCGATCACGAGGGTGCCGTAGAGGGCGCGGGCGTGCCGGTCGCCGATCCGCACCGCGAGCGTCCGCTTGCCGGCGGCCGCATCCGTTTCGATGTCGCGGATGTTGTTCGCTTCGAGGATCGCGACGGCGAGCAGCCCCATCGTGATCCCGCACCACCACGACGACGACGGAACCGACTCCACCATCACGAACGTCGTGCCGCACGTCGCGAGCAGCCCGAAGAAGAGGAAGACCATCACCTCGCCCAGACCGAGTCCCGCGTACGGTCGTGGGCCGCCGCTGTACAGGAGGGCGGCGAGGATCGCGAGGCCACCGACGATCAGGATCAGCACGGGCTGGGTCGCGAGCGCGAGCGAGAGGCCGGCGAAGCCCGCGACCGCGATCGACGCGAGCGCGGCGAGCAGCACCGCCCGCGGGCTGGCGGCGCCGCTTTGCGTGAGACGCGGCGGGCCGACCCGATCGCGCGTGTCCACGCCGCGCGTCCCGTCGAAATAGTCGTTCGCGAGGTTCACGCCGACCTGGAGCCCGGCCGCGACGAGGAGCGCCGCCACGAACCGCCACCAGATCACCTCGCCGGCCGCGGCGGTCCCGACCAACACGGGGACCGACCCGGCGCCGAGCGTCCGGGGACGGGCTCCCGCCCACCACACGCGCCAGCCGGTGGCCGTGGTCACGGTCGTTTCGGGAACCTCGAGAAGTCGGGGTCGCGCTTCTCCGTGAACGCGTCCCGCCCTTCCTGCGCCTCGTCGGTCATGTAATAGAGGAGCGTGGCGTCTCCCGCGAGCTGCTGCGCGCCGGCCAAGCCGTCCACGCCCGCGTTGGAGCCCGATTTCAGGAGCCGAAGCGCCAACGGCGACTTCTGCAGGAGCTCCGCCGCCCACGACAGCGTGGTCGTCTCGAGCTCGTCGAGTGGGACCACGGCGTTCACGAGTCCCCACGCGAGGGCGGTCTCCGCGTCGTACTGGCGGCACAGGAACCAGACCTCTTTCGCCCGCTTCTCGCCGATCTGCCGGGCGAGGAGGCCGATCCCGTAGCCGCCGTCGAACGACCCGACACGCGGTCCGGCCTGCCCGAACCGGGCGTTGTCGGCGGCGATCGTGAGGTCGCAGCAGATGTGGAGCACGTGGCCCCCGCCGATCGCGTAGCCCGCGACCATCGCGATCACGGGCTTCGGGAACCGGCGGATCTGGATCTGCAGGTCCAGCACGTTGAGTCGGCCGATGCCCCGTTCGTCGACGTAGCCGTCGTCCCCGCGGATCCTCTGGTCCCCGCCGCTCGAGAACGCTTCCGTCCCCGATCCAGTCAGGATCACGACGCCGATCGCGGGGTCGTCCCGGGCGAGCTCGAACGCCGAGATCAGCTCTCTCGTCGTGAGCGGTCGGAACGCGTTGCGAACCTCGGGCCGGTCGATCGTGATCTTGGCGATGCCGTCCGACGTCTCGTACCGGATATCGGTCCATGTCCCCTTCGGCTGCCACTCGACCATGTGACCATCAACTCCTAGAGCGCGCACTCGAACGGTTAGGCTACCCCACGATGACGGTCACGGCGCATCTGCACGCCCACGCGGGCGAGCTGATCGCCTACGCGTTGCCGCCCGGCGGCATCTGGCTCGACATCCTCGCGGCCCACGCCGCGTCGAACGCGTCGTTCATGCCGGTCGACCTGCGCCTCTCGGACCGTGAACAACGGGCGATCGTCGAACGCGCCAGACCGCGGATGCTGGTGACCCCCGATGACGAGGTGATGTACGCGGACCCGGCGCCGATCGATCACGCGCGTGCGTGGGCCGTCGTCGCGACGAGCGGGGTGCGCGGGGCTCCGAAGCTGGTCGAGCTGCCGCGAACCGCGCTCGGGTCGGCCGTCGCGGGGTCACTGAGCGCCCTGGACGCCTCAGCGTTCGACCCGTGGGTCGCGTGTCTGACGCCCGGCCACATGGGAGGTCTGCTCGTGCTGCTCCGAGGCGCCATGGCGGGCGCGCCGGTCGACGTGATCGAGCCGTTCGACGCAGCGACCCTCCTCCGCCAGGCGCCGGAGGGTGCGCACGTCGCGCTCGTCCCCACGATGCTCCGGAGGATCGTCACCTCCGCACCCGACCTTTCACGGCTCGGGGTGCTCCTGATCGGTGGCTCGCCGCTCGACCCCGCGCTCCGCGACGCCGCCGCACGACTCGGCGCCCGGGTCGTGTCGACGTACGGGCTCACGGAGTCGTGCGGCGGCGTCGCCTACGACGGCATCCCCTTCGAGGGAACCGACGTCCGCATCGCCCTGAGCGGAGAGATCGAGCTCGCCGGGCCGACGCTGATGGAGGGCTACCGCAACGATCCATCGGCCACCGCCTCGGCGTTCACCGTGGACGGATGGCTGCGGACGGGCGACCTGGGCGAGCTCGACGCCGAGGGCCGTCTGATCGTGCACGGTCGGGCGGACGACGCGATCCGCACGGGCGGCGAGACGGTCTGGCCCGATGAGGTCGAAGCGGTCCTTCGTTCCCTTCCCGGCGTCGCCGACGTCGCGGTCGTCGGCGTGCCCGACGACGAGTGGGGTCAGCGCGTCGCGGCGTGGATCGTGCCGGCCGACCCGGCCGAGCCGCCGACACTGGACGAGCTCCGCGAGCGCTGCCGCGAGCGGCTCGCGCGGTTCAAGGCGCCCAGGGACATGATCCTGGTCGACGCCTTGCCGCGCACGCCATCCGGGAAGCTCCGCCGTGGTCAACGGCCCCCGCATGGATGAAGGCCCGAGCGAGGGAGGGGTTCGCTCGGGCCTTCACGTCTCCCGAGGGGCCACCGAGGGGAGGTGGGCCCCAGGAAGGTTCCATGGCGTCGCATAGGAGGCTTCGGCCGTGGCAACCGTTCCTTCGATACCCGAAGTTGGGTAATCCGGGGACGAACGGCTCGTCCGGGGCTAGCCGACCTGGATCGTGCCGTGCTTGACCGCGAAGGAGACCGCTTCGAGCTTGGAGTGGACGCGGAGCTTCCCCAGGATGTTCCGGATGTGGGTCTGCACGGTCTGAGGGCTGATGAAGAGCTCTTTCGCGATGTCCTCGTTCCTCTTGCCCTGGGCGAGCAGCCCGAGGATCTCG
Source organism: Actinomycetota bacterium (assembly GCA_046723385.1). Classification (GTDB taxonomy): domain Bacteria; phylum Actinomycetota; class UBA4738; order UBA4738; family HRBIN12; genus AC-51. Next base: position 30,691 of record JBKOUM010000160.1, on the reverse strand, counting down.
CGTTCGCGCTCGGTGAGGTCGTTCAGCAGGCGGAGGGCGTCTCGTTGCTCCTCGCGTTCGCGGGCGACCTGCGCCAGGAGCCGGGTGAGGGTGACGGGGTCGATCAGGACCTCGCCGTCGGCTGCGGCCTTGGCCGCCGCCAGGATCTCGTTCGCGGCCTCGTCCTTGGAGAGGAACCCCGAGGCACCGGCTTCGACCGCCTCGACCAGCAGACGCTCGTCGTCGTGGGCGGTCATGATCACCACGTTCGTCGACGGCGACGCCTCCTTGATGCGACGGGTCGCGTCGATCCCGCTCATGCCGTCGCCCTTGAACATGATGTCCATCAGCACGACGTCGGGCAGGTGCTCCTCCGCGAGCGCGATCGCTTCCTGCGGCGTGTGCACCGGCGGGGAGACCAGCGCCAGCTCGTCGTCGAGTCCGACGACGGTCGCGAGCGCGTCGGTGAGGAGCTTGTGGTCGTCGCAGATCAGCAGCGAGACCGTCCGTTTCGTTGCAGTCAATCTGCACTCCAAGGCAGCAGGATCCGCAGGATGGTACCCCGTTCGGCTCCGTTCTCGAGCGTGGCCTCCCCTCCGTGTTCGCGCACGATGCCCCGGCAGATGAACAGACCGAGGCCGCTCCCCGGAACGTCCGAATAGCCCGGAGGCCGCCACCGCGAGAAGCGCTCGAAGACCTCCTCCCGACGCTCGGGCGGGATCCCCGGGCCCTCGTCCTGGATCGTGATCGCGGCCGCACCCTCACCGGCGTCCTCGACCCCGACGCGGATCGGGGTGTCCTCGGGGGAGAACGCCACGGCGTTGTCGAGCCCCTGACGGATCGCTTCGGCGAGCCACCTGACATCGACGTTCGCGGTGACCCCGGGCGCGGCCTCGACGTCGATCCGCCGGCCGTCGGTCTCGGACTGGTCTATCGCCTGGCGGACCACCGTCGCGACCGCCGTCGGGCGCCGCACCAGCTCGAGCGTTCCGGCATCGATCCGCAGCGCCACGGACATCTGGTGCACGGTCCCGAGAGCCACCTGAGCTTCGCGCTCGATCATCCCGACGAACTCGAGCCGCTGTGCGTCGTCGAGCCGGTCGTAGTTGGCGATCGTCGACGCCGCGATGCTCTTGATCGAGGAGACGGGGCTCCGCACGTCGTGGGAGATCACGCTCGCGATCTCCGCGCGCCCGCCCAGCACCTCATCGGCACGGTCGGTTGCGCGCCGCATGCGTGACACGTCGGCTCGCTGGGTGGCGAGGACCCCGGCGAGAAGGAGAAGAGCGGCGACGAGCGGCATGACGCGGATCCAGGAATCGGCAGCGGTGTTGAGCCACTCCCACGAGCTCGGCAGCACCCAGGCACCGAACGCGAATATCAGCGCGGCCGCAGACCCCACCACCCACCGATACCAGCCTGCCTTCGGGTAGGACCGGAGGATCGCGACCGCGGAGACGACGATGATGGCCCACGCGAGAGCGTTGAAGAGGTCTTCTCCGTTGGGCTTGATGATCAAGATCACGGTATCGATCCCGAGCAAGATGAGTCCGGCCGCGAGAACAACGACGCCGGCTCGGATCGGCGGACGCCCGCGGCGATCCCTCCACGGAGGAGCAAGCGCCAGGCACACGCCCAGCACGAAAGGCGCGATCAGGGCTGAGTAGAGAGCGAGAGCAGCCACCCCCTCGGCGAAGGACGGGTGGTCAAGAAGCTCGGCCGCTTCGATCGCGCGAGCGACCTCGTGTCCGAAGATCACTTCGGCGGCGGCAGCGCCACTGCCGACCGAGATGAACAAGAGCGCAGGATCCCGACCGTGGCGGAATTGGGTCCAAGACAGCCATGAGATCGCCAGGAAGATCCCTGTCGAGATGAGGTAGAAGTACGGCCACACGAACACGTTGGCTTGCTGCTGGGTCGTGGCAACCACGACGGCTGAAGCGACAACGATGGCGAGCCCGATCCACCGTCGCCGAGGCTGGTTCACGCGGCGAGCATAGGACCGCGTGCAGACCCTCTCTGTATCTGGAGACCGTTACGAGTACGTGTGCTCCTCGTCCGGGAACGTGCCGTTCTCGACGTCAGCGGCGAACGCCTCGACGGCCGATGTGATCGTTGCTCGGAGATCCGCGTACCGCTTCGCGAGCTTCGGCACCTTCTCGTTCAGCCCGAGGAGGTCGTTGATCACCAGCACCTGCGCGTCCGTGGAGGCACCTGCCCCGATCCCGATCGTCGGGATCTGGAGCTCCTTCGTGATCTCGCCGCCGAGTTCCGCCGGCATCGCCTCGAGCACGATCGAGAACGCGCCCGCCTTCTCCAGCGAGTGGGCTTGGTCGAGCACCTTCGCGGCCGCCTCACCGCGACCCTGCACCTTGTAGCCACCGAGCCCGTAGACGGACTGCGGCGTGAGCCCGATGTGCGCCATCACGGGGATCCCGATGTCGACGAGCCTGTGGACGAGGTCGAACTGCGCGCCCTCGAGCTTCACGGCGTGGGTGCCACCCTCCTTGATCAGCCGGCCCGCGTTGCGCACGCCGTCCTCGACGGAGGCCTGGAACGACATGAACGGCATGTCCCCGACGACCATCGCTCGTTCGACCCCGCGAGTGACGGCGCGCGTGTGGTGGAGCATCTCCTCCATCGTCACGGGGAGCTCGTTCGGGTACCCGAGGATGTTTCGACCGACGGAGTCACCGACCAGCAGCACCGGGATCCCGGCACGGTCGAGGATCTGTGCGGTCGGGAAGTCGTACGCGGTCAGCATCGCCCACCGCTTGCCTTCGGTCTTCCACGCGCGGAGGTCGTGGATCGAGACGGTCATCTGCTCGCACCTCCTGGGAGTGCACGGCCAACCGACGAGAAGCATACCCGCGGTCGACGCGAGCATCGATGTCAGTACCTGCGGGTACGGTGCTCCCGTGACCAGCAAGGGAGGTGCTCGGATGCGCGAGTCATCCACGCAGCCATGGGCTCAGATCCTCAGTCTCGGTGATGCACGGTTCGGGATCCTCGCAGGGGGACCGTTCGACGGCAGGTGCTATCCGCTGCCTGACGCAGATGTCCCCGACCAGCTCTCGGTCCCCGGGCCGAGGGGTCCCGGGCAACCGACCGTCGTCCGCTACGTGCTCCGGGACGGGCTCTACCGGTACGCCGGGGCCGCTCGACCCGCCGTACCTGCTGCCTGAGCCGACGTCCCGTACACTCTGGGCAGCCCTCATCCTTCTGCTCCCCCTCGCGGGGGGCCGTCCAGACCAGAGGAGGTGAATGTTGAGGGAGTACGAGTGCATGCTCATCCTGCCGGCCGACGCCGATGAGGCGTTGGTCGGGACCGCGGTCGATCGCATCGCCAAGGTCATCGCCACCGACGGTGGCAAGATCGACAACATCGACCGCTGGGGCCGCAAGCGTTTCGCGTACGAGATCGCACATCAGCACGAGGGGTACTACGTCGTGGTGCGGTTCGAAGCGGAGCCGGCGGCACAAGCGGAGCTGGACCGAACGCTCAAGCTCGCCGACGAGGTGATACGGCACAAGGTCTTGCTCCTGCCGGACAGGGCCAAGGCAACCGCTTCCCCCGCCTCAGCCGAGGCGTAACCGAAGGGAAAAGGGGGACCGCTCCATGGCGAGCGACAACCAGATCACGATCGTTGGGAACCTCACGGACGATCCCGAGCTGCGCTACACGGCCAATGGGGCCGCGGTAGCCAACTTCCGTGTGGCGTACTCCACACGGATCCGCGACGCGGCCGGCAACTGGACGGACGGCGACACGTCGTTCTTCACCGTCAACTGCTGGCGGAGCCTCGCCGAGAACGCCGCGGAGACGCTGACCCGTGGCACTCGCGTGGTGGTGACGGGTCGTCTCAAGCAGCGGTCGTGGGAGAACCAAGAAGGAGAGAAGCGAACCGTGGTGGAGATCGAGGCCGATGACCTCGGTCCGAGCCTGAGATGGGCCACCGCCAGCGTCACCAAGACCAGTCGCAGCTCCTCCGCCTCTTCAGGCGGGGACTGGGGTGCGGCCGTCGCGGCGCCGGTGGGCGCGGCCTCCGACAACGAGGAGACACCGCTGGATGCCGGGTAGGACTGGGAAACCGCAACGAGGTGCTTCGGCGCGCAAGAAAGAGAAGGATGCCGCCTGGCAGAAGAAGCAGAAGCGGAAGGTCTGCATCTTCTGCAAGGAGCGGATCGATTACGTCGACTACAAGGACGTCGTTCTGCTGCGCAAGTTCGTGTCCGAGCGCGGGAAGATCCGCGCCCGGCGCGTCACGGGCAACTGCGTGCAGCACCAGCGCGACGTTGCGTCGGCCGTGAAGAACGCCAGAGAGATGGCCCTGTTGCCGTACAGCGCGCGATGAAGGTCATCCTCCAGAAGCCCGTCGACGACCTAGGGAGTCCCGGGGACATCGCCGAGGTCGCCGACGGCTACGCGCGCAACTATCTGATCCCCCGAGGGATGGCCATCAAGGCACACAAGGGCGCCCTGAAGCAAGCGGAGGTGCTCAAGAAGGGCCACGCCGCGCGGCTGTCCCGGCAGAAAGGGGAGTTCGAGGCCCTGGCGTCGAAGCTGATCGCCGACGGCCCCCTCCTGATCAGCGCCCGAGCCGGCGAAGAGGGCAAGCTCTTCGGCTCGGTCACCGCCGCCGACATCGCAGAAGGGCTGGCCTCGCAGAGCGGGGTCCAGGTCGACCGCAAGGACGTTCACCTGGACGAGCCGATCAGGTCGATCGGCGTCCACGAGGTGCGGGTCAAGCTCTTCCACGAGGTCGAGCCCGTGATCACCGTCCAGGTGATCACGGAAGGTTGAGCATTGGGCGGTCCCCCCGCCGGGGGGACCGCCCGTCCTCACGTCAGACCCAGCGCGGCCGCAAGCTCCGTCGGCGTCTCGGCCACCAGGTCGAACGTGGATCCGTCTTCCAGCTGGTGACCCCAGCCGGCGGCGACCGACATCGCACCGGCGCGGCGGGCCGTCTCGGCGTCGAGCGGTCCGTCGCCGACGTAGGCGGTCCGCGTCGGCCGGACGCCCAGGCCCTCGCACGCCAGCAGCAATCCGTCGGGTTCGGGCTTGAAGCGCGGCGCCACGGCGTCGGCGCCGACCGCGACCACGAAGCGGTCACGGATCCCGGCCGCTCCCAGGAGCACGCGTATGTTCCCTCGGTCCGCGTTCGTGAAGACTCCCAACGGGACCCCCGCCAGCGAATCGAGCGCCTCGACGATGCCAGGGTACGGGCGGTGGTGGCGCCTCCGCGCCTCGTCTGCGAGTCGCTCGTGGTAGTCCTCGAGCTCGGCCTCCGAGACGTCCCGCTCCAGGAAGTGGCGCATGATCGCGGCTGGTGGTCCGAGCACGTAGCTCTCGATCATCTCGTCGTCCGGCAGGTCGGGGCCGCCGAGTTCGCGGATCGTGGCGCCGAAGGCGGCCGGGACGACCGCCGACGTGTCGATCAGCGTCCCGTCCATGTCGAAGACGACCGCCTCGATCGCCTCACGACCCCCCGAACGGCCCACGGCGGCGGAGGATAGGACATGGCGTGTCAGTACCGCTGTTCACACTTTTCCACATGACAATCCACATGGGGAAAACGCTGCTCAGGGGCAGAGTGACAAGGAATATCGGGCGCCGACCAGGCCTCCGGCAATCCACATGGGTTGTCCACTGTCGCGCCGGCTCCGCTGGGCGTAGCGTCGCCCCTCGTTCGGGTTCGGTTTCGCGAGGGGGGACGTCCAGGGGTGGCACGCGCGGCTGACGACGTCGTTCGCATCCCCGCGGGCCACCGGCTCCCACCCCAAGATCTCGAGGCGGAGCGGTCCGTGCTCGGGGCCATGCTCCTGTCGGCCGAAGCGATGGCCGACGTCGTCGAGATCCTGGAGGCCCAGGACTTCTACCGCTCGGCGCACGGCAAGATCTACTCGGCGGTTCGGGCGTTGTTCGGGCACGGCGAGCCCGTCGACGTGATCACCGCGGTCGATTCCCTCCGCAAGGCGGGGCTCTTGGAAGAGGTGGGCGGGGCGCTCTACCTCCGTGACCTCGTCGACGAGGTGCCGACCCCGGCGAGCGCGCCGCACTATGCCAAGATCGTGGCCGACGCCGCGCTCCGGCGCCGCCTGATCGGCGCGGCCGCGGACATCATGGACGTCGCCTACGCGGGGTCGGACGACGCCGACACGATCGCCGACGGCGCGGAGCAGCGGATCTACGACGTCGCCCGCCGCGAGGACACGGAGGATGCGGCGGCGATCGGTGATCTGGTCAACGACGCGATGTCGGAGCTGGAGGCGATCCAGAACCGCGAGTCGGCGTACACGGGTCTCGCGACCGGTTTCCGGGACCTGGACGAGCTCACCTCGGGTCTGCAACCCGGCAACCTCGTGATCATCGCCGCGCGGCCGGGGATCGGGAAGTCCTCGCTCGCCATGAACATCGCGCGCAACGTCGCGGTGCAGAGCGAGCCGGTCGCCATGTTCTCGCTCGAGATGTCCCGCTACGAGATCGGCATGCGGCTGCTGTGCGCGGAGGCCCGGGTGCCGTGGGACCGGATCCGCAACAAGCGGGTCGGGCCGGACGACTGGACCCGCGTCGTCTCGGCCGGCGAGACCCTGCACGATGCGCCGCTGTCGATCGTCGACGCGGGCAACGTCAACATCGTGGACATCCGGGCCAAGGCGCGCCGGCTCAAGACCAGCCGGCAAGGTCTGTCGTTGATCATCGTCGACTACCTCCAGCTGATGACGAGCCCCGCCACGCGACGCCAGGACAACCGCCAGCAGGAGGTGGCCGAGATCTCCCGTTCGCTCAAGCTCTTGGCCAAGGAGCTCAAGGTCCCCATCCTGGCCCTGTCCCAGCTCAACCGGAACCCGGAAGCGCGTGCCGACAAACGCCCGCAGTTGTCGGACCTCCGCGAATCCGGATCGCTCGAACAGGATTCCGACGTCGTGATGTTCATCCATCGCGACGACCTGGATCCCGAGAAGAAGAGAGAGGCGGAGCTGATACTGGCCAAGCACCGCAACGGGCCGACCGGCTCGATCAGGCTCAGCTTCGAGCCGTCCCTCACCCAGTTCCGCAACGCCGCCCGGGGCCAGACCGAGTAGCCGCGGTTCCGTAGCATCCGCCTCGATGACGGATGCGTATGCCACCCCGCGCCGCGTGCGCACGATCACGCGGCGGTTGGAACGCCGGTTCGGCGAGCTGACGCCTCCGCGTGCATCGGACCCGCTCGAGGAGCTGATCCTCACGGTCCTGAGCCAGCACACGAGCGACGTGAACGCCGAACGGGCGTTCACGTCGCTCCTCGCCGTCTACCCAAGCTGGGAGGACGTCGTCGCGGCGCCCGAGGCCGCCGTGGCGGACGCGATCCGCTCAGGCGGCCTCGCGAACACGAAAGCCCCTCGGATCCAGGCGATCCTGCATGAGGTCCATGACCGCGAAGGGTCCTATGACCTGTCGCGGCTGCGGGGTCTCACGGACAGCGAGGCGCGCGCATACCTCACGTCGCTGCCCGGCATCGGGCCGAAGACCGCCGCCGTCGTGCTGTCGTTCTCGCTCGGGCGCGACGCGATCCCGGTCGACACCCATGTCCACCGGGTCGCTCGGCGTCTCGGGCTCGTTCCGGCGAACGCGAGCGCGGAACGGGCGGATCGGCTGCTCCACGACCTCGTCCCCGAGGGTCTGCGCACCCAGCTGCACGTGGGTCTGATCCGGCTCGGCCGCGAGATCTGCAAGGCGCCGACGCCGAGGTGCGCGGTCTGTCCCCTCAAGGATCTCTGTCCGACGGCGCCGCGGTACCTCCCGCGACGAACGAGGTGAAGGCCGGATCGAGACATCGGACCCGGCGGCTCCTGAGGTTGCCTTCCGGCGGTGTCCCCTTCATCCTCACGCTCGTGACGATGGAGCCCCCGCGTCCTCCGAACGAGGAACCCTCCGCGGATCGCGTCGCAGCGACGCCATCTCCGCAACCGGGCCTTCCGGCTCCGCCCGACGCCGCCCCGGCGCCGGCCCGCACTCGGTCCCGTTGGCTGCTCTGGGTCGGCTTGGGCGTTGGTCCTTGTCGTGACGCTGATCGCGGTCGCGGCCGGAAGCCGCGAGCACGACTCCCTCCCGGACGACGTCGCCCACCTGGACCGACTCCACACGTCGCAGGTGAAGGTCCTCGAGGAACAGATGGGCGCGATCAAGGTCGGTGACCTCAAGATCGAGGTCGGCGCGTACGGCTCGGGCGACGAGGTGGAGCTTGTGCTGTTCCGCTACTCGAACCTTCCGACCGCCCCGCAGGTCGACACGATGCTTCGCGGCGCGGGTGGCGGGATCATCGGAACCGGAGGCACCGCGGACTTCGACGCCGAGACGGTGTCGACCCTGAACGGTGTCGAGTATCGCTGCATCCCCTTCACGGGACGCTTGTTCCCCGACGATCCATCCGAGACGAGCGGACAGGTGTGCGCGTGGGCGGAAGGGCGGGACGTCGCCGTCCTCATGGACGCGAGGACGTCCGTTGCGAGCGAAGCCGCGGCGGATGCCGAAACCGCGCATGCGGCGCTCGGCTGATCCCTTCCGGAAGAGCGGGTGAGGGGAATCGAACCCCCGTTTCAAGCTTGGGAAGCTTGCGTTCTGCCATTGAACCACACCCGCGTGGGCCGACCGCCGGAGCGCTCGCGGTAAGTCTAGCGACACGCCGGGGGCGTCCGCACGCGGCCACTGTTAGCCTGCCGATCCTCATGCCGGACCCCGATCTCTGGCCCGAGCTGCTGCTCCGTCTGTCCCGACGGGAGAACCTCGGAACGGACGAAGCCGCCGAGGCCATGCGGCAGATCATGGCCGGCGAGACCTCACCGGCCATGATCGGCGCGTTCCTGCTGGCCCTCCGGACCAAGGGCGAGACCGTCGACGAGGTCGACGGTCTCGCCCGCACGATGCTCGAGTTCGCGCACCCGGTCACGCCGCCGGAGCCGGTGATCGACACGTGTGGGACCGGCGGCGATCGCGCCGGCACCTTCAACATCTCGACGGTGTCGGCGATCGTCGTCGCCGGTGCGGGCGTTCCCGTGGCGAAGCATGGGAACCGCGCCGCGTCCTCGCACTGCGGGTCCGCCGACCTCCTGGAGGCGCTCGGCGTCAGGATCGCCCTCGACCCCGAGGGCGTTCAGCGGTGTTTGGCCGATGCCGGGATCGGGTTCATGTTCGCGCCCAACTTCCACCCGGCGATGGGTCACGCCGGGCCCGTGCGCCGGGAGCTCCGCATCCCGACCGTCTTCAACTTCCTCGGCCCGCTGACGAACCCCGCGATGCCGCACGCCCAGGTCGTCGGCGTGTCGGACGAGCGGATGCTGCCGCTGATGGCCGAGGTGCTCGCGCGGCGCGGCGTCCGGGCGAAGCTCTTCCGGGGCGAGGACGGTCTGGACGAGCTGACGACGACCGGCATCTCGACCGTCTTCGACGTTCGGAGCGGGTCGGTCCGCGAGACGCATCTGGATCCGGCGACCGTCGGTCTCGCGCGCGTGAAGCTCGGCGACCTCGCCGGTGGCGATCCCGCCGCGTCCGCCGACCTCACCCGCCGGATCTTGAGCGGCGAAGCCGGCCCGCACCGCGACGTGGTCCTGCTGAACGCGGGGGCGGCCCTCGAGGTCGCGGGCTTCGCGGCCAACCTCAGCGAGGCGATGGCGACGGCGACGCGTTCGATCGACGAGGGAGACGCGCTGAAGACGCTGGATCGTTGGGTCGAGGTTTCGAACGCCGGGTAGCATCACGCGCCGATGATCCTGTCCGACCGCGAGATCCGGGAGCAGATCGGATCCGGGCGCATCACGATCGATCCGTTCGACCCCGCGTGCGTGCAGCCGTCGTCGGTCGACCTCCACGTGGACGACCAGTTCCGCGTGTTCGCGAACTCTCGGTACCCGTTCATCGACGTCCGGCAGGAGATGCCGGATCTGACTGAGCTGGTCGAGGTGAAGCCGGACGAAGCGTTCATCCTGCACCCCGGTGAGTTCGTCCTCGGTTCGACGCTCGAACGGGTCGGGATCCCCGACGACCTCGTCGCGCGGCTGGAGGGCAAGTCCTCCCTGGGTCGTCTCGGGCTGCTGATCCACTCGACGGCCGGGTACGTGGATCCCGGATGGGACGGGTACCTGACGCTCGAGCTCTCGAACGTCGCGAACCTCCCGATCACGCTCTACCCCGGCATGAAGATCGGGCAGATCTCGTTCTTCCAGCTGACGTCGCCGGCGGAGACGCCGTACGGACGCGCCGGGAACAAGTACCAAGGTCAGCGGGGCCCGACGGCGAGCCGGTTCTTCCGGGACTTCGACCCTGAGGGCTGAGGGACCCGCGCTCAGTCGACGAGCAACGCTCCCGGCACCGGCCCGACGCCCATCTGCACGGCCATCATCGCCGCCTGCGTCCGGTTCGTGACCCCGAGCTTGCGGAAGATGGCCGCCAGGTGCGCCTTCACGGTCTTCTCCGACAGGTAGAGACGCCCCGCGATCTCGCGGTTCGAACGACCCTCGGCGAGCAACGCGAGGATGTCGTGCTCGCGCTGGGTCAGGCTGTACTCGTTGCGGCGCCCGTGCCCGTTGCTTCCGACCGACGCCTCCTGGTCCTCGAAGAGGTTCTGGATCACGCGAGGGCTGAGGACGTTGCCGCTGCCTGAGAGCGCCACGTTGATCGCCTGGGCGAGATCCTCCGGGGTCGCGTCCTTCAGGAGATATCCCGCGGCGCCGTCGGCGAGCGCTCGCTTCACGTAGGGGGCGTTCTCGTAGGTGGAGATCATGATCACCGGCATCTCGGCCCACTCCGCCTTGATCGCGCGCAGCAGCTCGAGTCCGTCGAGGTCCGGCATCCGGACGTCGACGAGCGCGAGATCGACCGCGGGCCCGGTGTGCAGGACTTCGAGGGCCGCGGCGGACGATTCCGCTTCGAGCACCTCCGAGTCCGGGAACCCTTCTTTGACGACGTAGTTCATGCCACGACGCACGAGCGCGTGGTCGTCCACGATCAGGATCCTCATCTCATCCACCTGCTCTCCCGACGGGGAGCACGGCGACGACCGTGGTGCCGCGTCCCGGAGTCGATTCGACCTGGAGCGACCCGCCGAGCGCTTCCGCGCGGGTGCGCATGATCCCTACCCCGAAGTGGGGGTCTTCATCGTCCACGACCGCGATCCCCGAACCGCGGTCTTCGATCTCGACGCGCACCTCCGCCTCCTCCGCGGTCACGCGGACGTGGGCGGCCGGTGCACCCGAGTGCTTCGCGGCGTTCGCGAGCGACTCGCTCACGATGGCGTAGACCGCCTCGAGCACTGCTTCGTTCGTCGACTCGAGGTCGCCGTCGACCTCCACCGTGACCGGGAAGTGCCACCGGATGCCGAGGTCGCGCACGAGTGCCGCGAGCGCAGGTTCGGCGGGCGGTGGGTCCTCCTTGGTCATCTCGAACAGCAACTCGCGGATCCGCCGGAGATCGTCCCGGATCTCACGCTCGACCTGCGCGAGCGCCTCGACGGCTCCCTCCGGATCGGCGGCGATCCGGGCCCGGAGCGTCTGCAGCTCGAGGACGGCCGAGGTGACCGATTGGGTGAGTCCGTCGTGGATCTGCATCGCCCACCTGGTCCGCTCTTCGAGCATGAGCATCTCCACGGCATGACGAACCGTCGGATGACCACCCTGGAGTGGCTGCTCCGTTGGTCGCGTGCTGGTCGTGCGCACCCCTGCTCCTCGTGTGCGTCCGTCTGGTCGAAGTCGTCGGTACTAGTTCGTTTTCGGGTTCGGGAACGTCCGGCTTTACCTGTTGGGATGAGGAACCAGGCCGCCCCGCCCGTGAGCGCGGTCGGTTCGCGTCGAGGGAGCTCCGGCCCGATCCCTTGCCCCGGAAGGATTCCTGCAGGCGAGGAACCAAAGTTGTCAATATGACACTCAACTTCTATGGTGTTTGTCTACGAAAGGCCTGGGCGGCGGATGCGGCCCAGACGCGGCCCCAGATGAAAAGGAGCAACGGATATGGCACGAGCAGTCGGCATCGACCTCGGGACGACCAACTCGGTGGTTTCCACGCTGGAGGCGGGCGAGCCGGTCGTGATCCCGAACGCCGAGGGCTCACGGACCACCCCTTCGGTGGTCGGGTTCTCCAAGAACGGCGAGATCCTCGTCGGCGAGGTCGCGAAGCGACAGGCGATCACGAACCCCGACCGCACCGTTCGCTCCGTGAAGCGGCATATGGGCGACAAGTCGTGGTCCGTCGACATCGACGGGAAGAAGTGGACCCCGCAGGAGGTCAGCTCGCAGATCCTGTTGAAGCTCAAGCGTGACGCGGAAGCGTTCCTGAGCGACACGGTCACCCAGGCCGTGGTCACCGTCCCCGCCTACTTCGACGACGCGCAGCGTCAGGCCACCAAGGAGGCCGGCCAGATCGGGGGCCTCGAGGTCCTGCGGATCATCAACGAGCCCACCGCAGCCGCGCTCGCCTACGGGCTGGACAAGGGTGGACAAGATCGGACCGTGCTCGTGTTCGACCTCGGCGGCGGCACGTTCGACGTCTCGCTGCTCGAGATCGGCGAGGGCGTCTTCGAGGTCAAGTCGACGCACGGCGACACCCAGCTCGGCGGTGACGACTGGGATCAGCGTGTCATCGATTGGCTGGTGAAGACGTTCAAGGACAACCACGGCGTGGACCTGGGCAACGACAAGATGGCGTTGCAGCGTCTGAAGGAGGCCGCCGAGAAGGCCAAGATCGAGCTCAGCCAGGTCGCCGAGACCACGATCAACCTCCCGTTCATCACCGCGACCGCGGACGGCCCGCTGCACCTCGAGGAGAAGCTGACCAGGGCCGAGTTCGAGCGGATGACCGAGGACCTCGTCGGGCGGTGCAAAGGCCCGTTCGACATGGCGGTCAAGGACTGGGGCAAGGACGTGTCCGCGATCGACCACGTCGTGCTCGTCGGTGGATCCACCCGCATGCCCATGATCCAGGAGCTCGTCAAGAAGCTCACGGGCGGTAAGGAGCCGCACAAGGGCGTCAACCCGGATGAAGTGGTGGCGATCGGCGCCGCCGTGCAGGCGGGCGTCCTCCGTGGCGACGTCAAGGACATCCTGCTCCTGGACGTGACGCCGCTGTCGCTCGGCGTCGAGACCCTCGGCGGGATCGCGCAGCGGATGATCGAGCGGAACACGACGATCCCGACGAAGAAGTCGGAGATCTTCTCGACCGCCGCGGACAACCAGACGCAGGTCGAGATCAACGTCCTGCAGGGCGAGGGCGAGACCGTGCAGTCGCCCGGTGTGAAGTCGCTCGGGCGGTTCAACCTGGTCGGCATCCCGCCGGCGCCTCGTGGCGTGCCGCAGATCGAGGTGTCCTTCGATATCGACGCGAACGGGATCGTCAATGTGAACGCCAAGGACATGGCCACCGGCAAGGAGCAGGCCATGACGATCACCGGCGGAACGGCGCTGTCCAAGGACGAGATCGACCGCATGGTGAAGGAGGCCGAGAGCTTCGCCGCCGAGGACCACGAGCGGCGCCAGGCGGCCGAGGCCCGCAACCAGGCGGACCAGCTGACCTACACGGTGGACAAGTCGCTCGGCGAATGGGGCGACAAGGTGCCCGCGGGTGACAAGGACGAGCTGGTCAAGGCGACCGACGAGCTCAAGGAGCTCTTGAAGGATCAGGCCGCCACCGCGGAGGGCCTGAACGCCGCTTCCGAGAAGGTGATGGGCATCTTCAGCCGCATCGGCCAGTCGATGTACCAGCAGGCGCAGGCCGAGCCGACGGCCGCGGCAGCGAGCGACGGCGACACCGGAGCCGACGGCCAAGCTCCGTCGGGGGATGACGAGGTTGTCGAGGGCGAGATCGTCGAGGAGGGCGGGTCGTCGTGACGGACGATCGCGATCGTGACGAAGCCCCCGCGGTCAACGTGACCGACCGGCGTCGGTTGGCGAAGCTCGCGGAAGCGGAGGGCTGGGAACAGCCCTCCGCTTCGGGTTCGAGCGAGCCCGACACGGACGAGCCAGCGGTCGCGGCGAGCGATGAGCTAGCCGACGCCAAGGCGAAGGCCGACGAATACCTGCAGCACCTGCAGCGGTTGCAGGCGGAGTTCGACAACTACCGCAAGCGCGTGCTCCGCGAGCAGACCTCGACGCTCGAACTGGCTGCCGAGCCGGTGATGCGGCGACTCCTCGAGGTGCTCGACGAGTTCGAGCTCGCGTTGCTGCACGCGCAGGAGGATGTGGACCGCGACCGGTTCCTGAAGGGGATCGAACTGGTCTACGCCAAGCTGATGGATGCCCTCAAGGCGGAAGGTCTCCAGCGGATCGATGCGGACGGGGCGCCGTTCGACCCCAACCTGCACGAGGCGCTGATGCAGACCGGCGAGGGCACGGGGGAGCCTCGTGTCGCCGAGGTCTTCCGCCCGGGATACACGCTGAAGGGAAGGGTCCTGCGCCCCGCCGGGGTGCGGGTCGAAAGGACGTGAGCTGACGGTGGCCGAGGAGATCCGGCGCGAGTGGTTCGAGCAGGACTACTACGACGTCCTCGGCGTGCCCAAGAACGCGAGCGCGCCCGAGATCAAGAAGGCCTATCGGAAGCTCGCGCAGAGGCACCACCCCGATGCGAACGCAGGCGACCCCAAGGCCGAGGAGCGGTTCAAGGAGGTCTCCGCCGCGTACGACGTCCTCGGTGACGAAGAGAAGCGCGCCGCGTACGACCGTGTGCGCGAGATGGGCGCAGGTGGCTTCGGCGCCGGGTTCTCCGGCTCGGGCGGCGGGCCGGGTTCCGAAGGAGCGCCCGGCGGGTTCCGCTACGAGACCGTCGACATCGGGGACCTCTCCGATCTGTTCGGCGGGATGTTCGGTGGCTCGCGGGGACGGGCTCGCCGGCCCCAAGCACGCCAGCGCCGCGGTGCGGACCTGGAGACCGAGGTCCGCCTGTCGTTCGACGACGCGATCGCGGGGGTGACGATCCCCGTCACGCTCGATGGGCCGGCGGTGTGCACCACGTGTCGCGGATCGGGCGCCGCTCCCGGTACGCAGCCCGTCGTGTGCGCGACCTGCGGTGGAAGCGGGCAGGTCGCGGTCAACCAGGGCTTCTTCCAGATGGAGCAGACGTGTCCCACCTGTTCGGGAACGGGTCGAACGATCGAGACCCCGTGTCCCACCTGCCACGGCAGCGGAGCGGTCCGTCGCTCGCGCACCGTGAGGGTGAAGGTGCCGGCAGGCGTCAACGATGGAGCGAGGATCCGCGTGCCGGGACGAGGAGAGCCGGGGGGTCCCGGGGCACAGCCGGGCGATCTCTACGTCCGCGTGCGTGTCGGGGAGCATCCCGTGTTCGGCCGCAAAGGCGACAACCTGACCGTCGAGCTTCCGGTGTCCTACCCGGAGGCGGCGCTCGGCGCGAACGTGAAGGTGCCCACGCTGAACGGTCCCGTGACCCTGAAGGTTCCGGCAGGAACGCCGAGCGGCAAGACGTTCCGGGTCAAGGGGAAGGGCGCACCGAAGCGTGGTGGACACGGGGACCTCCTCGTGACGGTCAACGTCGACGTGCCGAAGAAGCTCTCGAAGCGCGAGAAGGAGTTGCTCGCCGAGCTCCGCGACGCGGAGACAGGGTCTCCGCGCGCGGAGCTCGGTGTGTGAGGTGCAGGTCGATGACCGAGCGTGATCGTGACGACGGGATCGAGGAGCGGGCGGTCTACGTGATCAGCGTGGCCGCGGAGCTCGCGGGCGTGCATCCGCAGACCTTGCGGATCTACGAGCGGAAGGGCCTCGTCCGTCCCCAGCGGACGTCCGGGAACACCCGGCGCTATTCCGATCGTGACATCGACCTGCTGAAGCAGATCCAGGAGATGACGCAGGAACGCGGGATCAACCTCGCGGGGGTCAAGCTGATCATCGAGATGCAGGCGGAGCTCCGGGCCCTTCGGGCCAAGATGCGGGAGCTCGAGGAACAGCTCCGCGAGGCGGAGGAGATGAGCGATGTGCGCGACGGTCAGATCGTGCCGCTCCGGAGCGTGTTCCTCCCGCCGTGGATCGGGGGTGCGAGCACGTGAGCCTGCGGCTTCGCGGCGACACCGTCGCGCTCCGCCCGTTCCGCGACGACGAGGTCGGTCGCCTCGTCGAGGTGCAGGAGACCTGGTCCTCGGAAGACGGCGTGCACGGCACCGGCCGGCTCACCGAGGCCCAGCTCACCGATCGGATCGCCGCCTCCGGGACGTGGACCGATGGCCGCGTCGGGCTGCTCCTCGCGATCGAGGCCGACGGGCGGCTCGTCGGAGAGATCCAGGCTCGCGGCGAGCGCTCGCAGCTCCTGCCGCCGGGTGTCTTCGAGCTCGGCATCGAGCTGTACGACCGGACCGACCGGGGCAAGGGCACCGGGCGCGCCGCGCTCGGGATCATCACGAGGCACCTGTTCGAGGACGAGCATGCGAACCGCGTCCAGCTCTCGACCGACGTCGACAACGTGGCGATGCGGCGAGCCGCCGAGCGCGCGGGGTTCCGCTTCGAAGGCGTGATGCGGAGCTTCTGGCCCGTGTCCGACGGGGAGCCGCGTGACTACGCGCTCTTCGGGCGCACCAGGAGCGATCACCGGGATCGGGGAGACGGCTGACGTGGACATGCAGAAGCTCACGCTGAAGACGAGGGCGGCGCTCGACGGCGCCCACCAGCAGGCGCTCGCGCGCAACCACCAGGAGATCGCGCCGGAGCACGTCCTGTTCGCTCTGCTCTCCGACCCTGAGGGCGTCGTCTACCCGTTGCTGCAGCAGCTCGGCGTCCAGCCCAAGTCGCTGCGCGACCGCGTCGAGGCGGCCCTCGACCGCCTCCCCAAGGTCTTCGCGGGCGGGCGGGTCGAGCCGCGGTTCGGCACCGCGGTGTCCTCGCTGCTCCAGAGGGCGGGCGCGGAGGCGGACCAGCTCACGGACGAGTACATCTCCACCGAGCACCTGCTGCTCGCCATGCTCGACGACACGCAGAGCGGGGTCGGCCGGCTGCTCGCCGATGCGGGCCTGACCAGAGCCGCCGCCCTGTCCTCGCTCGCGGAGGTTCGCGGCCGGCATCGCGTGACGACCGAGAACCCGGAGGAGCAGTACCAGAGCCTCGAACGGTACGGACGCGACCTGACCGAGGAGGCGGCGAAGGGCAAGCTCGACCCGGTGATCGGCCGGGACGAGGAGATCCGCCGGACGATCCAGGTGCTCTCCCGGCGTACCAAGAACAACCCCGTGCTGATCGGTGAACCCGGCGTCGGCAAGACCGCGATCGTCGAAGGTCTGGCCCAGCGCATCATGGCCGGCGACGTCCCGGAGTCGCTCAAGGGCAAGCGGCTGATCGCGCTGGACCTGGGCGCGATGCTCGCGGGCGCCAAGTACCGCGGGGAGTTCGAGGAGCGATTGAAGGCAGTCCTCAAGGAGATCGCCGACAGCGAGGGCGAGATCGTCACGTTCATCGACGAGCTGCACACGATCGTCGGCGCCGGAGCCGCCGAGGGCGCGATGGACGCCGGCAACCTGCTCAAGCCGATGCTCGCGCGCGGCGAGCTCCGCGCGATCGGCGCGACCACCCTGGACGAGTACCGCGAGCACATCGAGAAGGATCCCGCGCTCGAGCGCCGGTTCCAGCCCGTGCTCGTCGGTGAGCCGAGCGTCGAGGACACGATCGGGATCCTCCGTGGCCTCAAGGAGCGCTACGAGGTGCACCACGGGGTGCGGATCCAAGACCCCGCGCTCGTGGCGGCCGCCGTTCTGTCCGACCGGTACGTGACCGGCCGGTTCCTGCCCGACAAGGCGATCGACCTGGTGGATGAGGCCGCCAGCCGGCTGCGGATCGAGATCGACTCGATGCCGGTGGAGATCGACGAGATCGAACGGCGGATCCGCCAGCTCGAGATCGAGCGGGCCGCCCTGGAGAAGGAGAGCGATCCGGCGTCGGCCGAACGCCTCGAGCGGCTCGAGCAAGAGCTCGCCGACCTCAACGAGCAGAGCGCCGGGATGAAGGCGCACTGGCAGCGCGAGAAGGACCTGATCGGGCGGATCCGCCGGGCCAAGGAGGACATCGAGCAAGCCCGGATGGAGGCAGAGCGGGCCGAGCGCGAAGGGGACCTGCAGCGTGTCGCCGAGATCCGGTACGGCCGGCTGGTCGAGCTCGACAAGGAGCTCGAGGCGAGCAACGCGGAGCTCGAGGAGCTCCAGCGCGAGCGCAAGATGCTCAACGAGGAAGTGACCGAGGAGGACGTCGCCGAGGTCGTCGCCACCTGGACCGGCATCCCCGTCGCTCGCCTGATGGAAGGCGAGATGGAGAAGCTGATCCACCTGGAGGAGCACCTGCACCGGCGGGTCGTGGGTCAGGACGAGGCCGTGGACGCCGTCGCGAACGCGATCCGGCGCTCGCGCGCCGGCCTCCAGGATCCGAACCGGCCGATCGGCTCATTCTTGTTCCTCGGTCCGACCGGCGTGGGCAAGACGGAGCTCGCGCGCGCCCTCGCCGAGTACCTGTTCGACGACGAGCGAGCGATCGTCCGCGTCGACATGAGCGAGTACCAGGAGCGGCACACGGTCTCCCGGCTGGTCGGAGCGCCGCCCGGCTACGTGGGGTACGAGGAGGGCGGTCAGCTGACCGAGGCGGTCCGGCGCCGTCCGTACAGCGTCGTGCTGCTCGATGAGATCGAGAAGGCGCACACGGACGTCTTCAACATCCTGCTCCAGCTGCTCGACGACGGGCGCCTGACGGACGGGCACGGCCGAACGGTCAACTTCCGCAACGCGATCGTGATCATGACCTCGAACCTGGGCTCCGCGGTGTTCCAGGATCAGTCGCTCTCGCCGGACAAGCGGAAGGACGAGATCCTCGAAGACGTGCGCGGCTATTTCCGGCCCGAGTTCGTGAACCGGATCGACGAGATCGTCGTGTTCGAGCCCCTGACCCGCGAGGATCTCCGCCGGATCGTCGACATCCAGGTCCGCGCGCTCGGCGAGCGGCTCGCGTCGCGCAAGCTGACGCTGGAGCTGAGCGACGACGCGTACAGCCTGCTCGCGAACGAGGGCTACGACCCGACGTTCGGGGCGCGCCCGCTCAAGCGGCTCCTCCAGCGAGAGCTGGAGAACCCGCTCGCCACCGAGCTCCTCGCGGGGAGGATCCGCGACGGCGACACGGTCCGTGTCGCCGTCGCGGACGGCACGCTCACGCTGAGCGCCGCCTAGATCGCGAGCCTGCTTGCGTCGGCGGACCCGTTCCGCGACCCTCTGCTCCGTGCACAGCGTCGTCATCGCCGTCGCGATCCTCGCGGCGAAGAAGCACCACCGAACCCCGTCGCCCGTCGAGGTCCCCGGCTTGGGTTCGGGACCCGGCTCGAGCTTCCCGTGGGCCTTCTTCCTCGTCGCCGTCCTGGCGGTGGCCGCCATCGGGCTCGTCGGGTACGCCCGCTACCTCTCCACCAAGCGGCGACGTCTCGGTTTCCAGGCGATGGCGGTGCAGCTCGGACTCGACTACAGCTTGCAGGATCCGTTCGGTCTGCTCGGTCTGCCATTCTCGCTCTTCCAGAGGGGTGACGGTCGCGGGATCGAGAACGTGCTCTCCGGCGTCTGGCAAGGTCTCGAGGTTCGCGCGTTCGACTTCTGGTACTACGAGGAATCGACCGACTCCAACGGGCACACGAGCCGGTCGTACCACCGGTTCGACTGCGCGATCGCGCCGATCGAGGCCGCTTGCCCCGAGCTCTCGATCGACCACGAGACGTTCCTGACCCGGATCGCCGGCGCGCTGTCGTTCCACGACATCGAGTTCGAGGACGAGACCTTCAACCAGGCGTTCCACGTCCGGGGGACCGACCGGAAGTTCGCGAACGACCTGGTCGACGGGCGGATGATGGCGTGGCTCCTCTCCCACGCGACCGACTACGCGATCGAGATCGTCGGGAACCGTGTCCTCATCGCGGGACCCAAGGTCGCTCCCACGGAGCTCGTGCAGGTCATCGGGACCGCGAAGGCGTTCATCGACCAGGTCCCGAGGGTCGTGTCCTCGCTCTACCCCGTCTCGGGCTAAGCTGCCCGGGTTCCACCGAAGCTGCCAAGGGAAAAGGAGCAACACCGTGTGGGTCCCGATCGTCCTGCTCGTCGTGGTCGTCCTGATCGTCGTCGCCGGGATCGCGAGCTACAACCGATTCGTCTCCCAGCGGAACCTGGTGCGCGACGCGTGGGCCAACATCGACACGGAGCTGCGCCGCCGGTACGACCTGATCCCCAACCTGGTCGAGACGGTCAAGGGCTATGCAACGCACGAGCGCGAGGTCTTCGAGAACGTCACGAGGGCGCGCGCGGCCGCGACGGCTGCGACCGGCTCGCCGGCCGAGCAGGCGGCCGCGGAAGGTCCGCTCGTCGCCGCGCTGCGTCAGCTGTTCGCCGTCGTCGAGAACTACCCGGATCTGAAGGCCAACCAGAACTTCCTGGCCCTCCAGTCGGAGCTGTCGAACACCGAGGATCGCCTCCAGACCGCGCGGCGCTTCTACAACGCGAACGTCCGCGACTACAACCGGCGCGTCCAGTCGTTCCCTTCGAACGTGATCGCCGGCTGGTTCGGGTTCAAGGAGGAGCAGTTCTTCGAGGTGGACGAGGCGCTCCGTGGTGAGGGCGGCGTGCCGCGCGTGGACTTCGGCGGTGAGGCGCCGGGCGTGACGTTCGGTGCTCAGGGCGGCAGCGCCGCTCCGGCTCCGGCCCCCGCCCCCGCGGCGTCGGAGGAGTCGCCTCCGCCACCCCCGGCGCCTCCGGCGTCGGGGAGCTAGTCCGCCGCGTAGGTCAGCGGGGATCGCTGCTCGGTCGGCGCATCGCCGCAGCCTTCGAAGATCGGCGTCTTCCGGACGTCGCGCGTCAGGATCCACCACGCGGCCGCCCACGCGAACGCGAGCCCGCCCACGATCATCACCGCCGGGCGCGGGCCGATCGCGTCGGCGAGCGCTGAGGCGACCAGGCTCGAGATCGCGAGCGACAACGTGATCAACGCGAAGTCGAACGCGAAGATCCGCCCGCGGATCCGGTCGGGGACGATCCGCTGCAGACCGTAGGTGGACAGGACCCATTGGGCCCCGCCGCCGAGATGCGCCGTGAACACGGCGACCCCCGCCAGCAGGAGCGTCGGGCTCGCGCCGAGCAGCATGTAGCCCAGGCCGAACACGGCGAGCGCCGTCGCGATCACCGGGATCAGGCGCTCGTGGTCGCGGCCGGCCAGTCGGTGGCCGATGAACGGACCGGTGAGCGCGCCGAGACCGCGCGACGCCATCAGGAACCCGAAGCCGACGTCACCGGCCGTGAACACCTGCCGCGCGAAGACCGCGACGAGCGCGAGCACCCCCGCCGCGAGTCCGAAGCCGGCCTTCACGGAGATCAGCGCGCGGACCCGGTGATCGCGCCGCGCGTACTGGATCGTCTCGGCCGTCGCGGCGCGGATCGTGACGTGCGGTTCGTCGCGTCTGTCCTCGGAGAACCGCCGCCGGATGCGCGTGAGCAGCAAGGCGGAGACGGCGAAGGACGCGGCGTCGACCAGGAAGGCGGTGTCGCGGCCGAAGACCGTCGAGACGATGCCGCCGAGCGCGGCGCCGACCGCGAGCATCGTTCCCCAGAGCGATCCGCCGAGGGCGTTCGCGGTCGGCAGGTCCTCCGGGTCGACCACGTTCGGGATCGCCGCGGAGAACGCCGGGTCGAACACGGCCGTGAACACGGACAGTCCCGCAAGCAAGGCGTAGGCCAGCCAGAGGTTGTCCGGACCGATCGTGACGAACGCGACACAGATCCCCGTGCGTGCCACGTCGCAGACGATCATGAGGCGGCGGCGGTCGAATCGGTCCGTGAGCCAGCCGGCCCATGGTGTCGCGATGAAGATCGGGAGCTCCTGCGCCACGATCAGGATGCCGACCGACAGCGCCTCACCGGTCGCCTGGAGCACGAGCCCGCCGAGCGCCACGAACAGGAACCAGTCACCGCCGAGCGAGATCACGGACGCCACGAAGAGCCGCCGGAAGTCGCGGTTCCTCCGGAGGAGCGAGATCGCTGCCCGGCCGCCCGTCGTCCGCCGCTGTTCCGTCCGTTCGGTCATCGGCTGCCAGACTACCGAGGACACCCGGTCGGAAGGGAGGCGCGATGCTCGAGCCGATCACCTGGTTCTGGCAGTCCGCGATCAGGTGGCGGGACGCGGAGCGGACGGTCTACATCGACCCGCGGCACACCCCGGCCGATGCACCACCGGGGGACGTGATCCTGGTCACGCACGCGCACGGCGATCATTTCGACCCTGTCGAGATCGAACGGCTGTCGACCCGGTCGACCAAGATCGTGGCCCCGCACGACATCGCGCGAAATCTCCGCGGGGACGTGACGCCGGTCGCTCCGGCGAGTCCCACGAGGTCGGTGGGCTCCGGTTCACGACCGTCCCCGCCTACAACATCGTGGAGCGTCGGCTCGACGCGCACCCCAAGGAGAACCGGTGGGTCGGGTACGTCCTGGAGCTCGGGGGCGGCGCGTACTACCACGCCGGCGACACCGACCACGTGCCCGAGCTCGACTCGATCGACGTCGACGTCGTGTTCCTGCCGGTCGGCGGAGATCCATTCACGATGGCGGCAGACGAAGCAGCGGGTCTGGCCACGATCATCGATCCGCAGATCGCCGTTCCGATGCACTTCGGCTTCCGCGTGGGCTCGAAGCGGGACGGCGAGCGGTTCCGTGAGCTCGCGTCGCCGGTTCACGTGGAGATCCTCACGCCGGTGAACCCATTCGAACGTGAGTGACGCCGGCCGGTTCAGCCTTCGGCGATGAGCCCCCGCCGTCCACGGATCCTGCGATCGAGCTGCCCGAACAGCAGGTAGTCGACCGCGACGCCGATCACGAGGATCACGGCGAGGGCCGCGAACACCGTCGGGATGGCCACGCCCTCCCGTGGGTCCAAGAGATGCCCCAGGCCGGCATGCGCGGCAGCGACGATCAGTTCGCCCGCCATGAGCGCCTTCCACGCGAAGCCCCACGCTTGCTGCAGTCCGGCCATCACGCCGGGGAGGGCCGCCGGGAGGATCACCTTCCGGTAGAGCGTCCACCCGCGGGCGCCCAGCGTGCGTCCGGTCCGTTCGTACACGGGCGGCACCTGGCGCACGGCCTGCAGCGTCGCGAGCGTCATCGCCGGGAACGAGCCGACGATCGCCACGAACACGACGGCGCGTTCGGTCGTCCCGAACCAGATCACGGCCAACGGCACCCAGGCGACGAACGGCGTGATCTGAAGCGCCACGACGAGCGGCCGGACGGCCCGACGCGCGAACTCGTTCAGAGCGAGGGCCAGGCCGAGCGTCGTCCCGATCGCGACCGCGACGACGAAGGAGAACGCGAGACGGATCATGGTCTTCGCCGCCGCGTCGGGGAGCGTCCCGTCCCGCACCCCGTCCACGAACGCGGACCACACCACGGCCGGCGACGGGATGGACGTGGTGGACGCGAGGATCGCCCAGAGCACGACGGCGCCCGCGATCCCGACGAGCGGCGGCCCGAGCTCCCTACCGAGCCATCTCACGCGCGACACTCGCGTCGACCTCCTGCATCAACAGCTCGTGGATCTCCGAGACGACGCGCGCGACGAGGACGTCGTCGAGGCTCCGCGGCCGGGGCGTGTGGATGCGGAACTCCTCGAGCAGCCGTCCGGGGGCCGCCGACATCACGAGGACGCGGTCGGCGAGCAGGACCGCTTCGCGGACGTTGTGCGTGACGAACAGGAACGTCGTGCGGCTCTCCGACCCGAGCCAGACCCGTTGGATCTCGCGCTGCAGCAGCTCTCTGGCCTGCGCGTCGAGGGCACCGAACGGCTCGTCGCCGAGCAGGACGTCGGGGTCGGCAGCGAGCGCGCGCGCGAGCGCGACGCGCTGCCGCATCCCGGCGGACAGCTCATGGGGTTGGGCGTCCGCCCACCGTTCCAGGTGGACGGTGGTGAGCCATCGCCGCGCCCGGTCGTGCCGCTCGCCGGGCGGGATCCCCACGAGCTCCAGCGCCAGCTCCACGTTGCCGAGGACCGAGAGCCACGGGAACAGGGATGGCTCCTGGAACAGGACCGCCCGGTCGGGACCGGGCCCGACGATCGGTCGTCCGTCGAGCAGAGCCTCGCCGCTCGTCGGCGCCTCGAGCCCCGCGAGGACGTTCAGGAGCAGCGTCTTCCCCGATGCGCTCGGACCGAGCAGGCACACGAACTCGCCGGTCGCGATCTCGAACGAGAGCCGGTCGGTCGCCGTGACGACCTCGCCCGACGCGGTGCGCCGAGTGACCACCAGGTCCCGCACCGCGAGCTTCGGCTCCGCCGCCGCGGACGGTTCGGACGCGATGATCCGGGCGGTGTCGGCCATCAGCGCAGGCGGAACTTCTCCGCCATCTCCACCTGGACGACCTTGCCGTCCTGCACGACCAGGACGACCGTGCCGAACTGGATCTTCCGGAGGATGTCCGCGACCTTGGCCAGGACGAGCTTCTCCTCCTCGGTCAGAGAGAGCTCCGTGAGCTGCTCGTCGGCCGTGGATCGTGAAGCGTCCACCATCAGCCGGATGCTACGCGCTCGAGGTACAGCGAGGTGGCGTACACGGCGTCGTCTCCTTCGGCGGAACGGACGAGGCCGCGGGCGCGCTGAGCGCGCCCGCGGCCTCCAGTTCAGTTGCGGCCCGAACATTATCAGCGAGGCTCAGCTGGCACGATGCGGCTCCCGCCGACATCAGTGCGAGATCTTGTGGTTCGGTGAAGGTTCCGATGGTCCGATTGACAGTCTCACCACCGGTCCTGTATCCGTAGGGGCCGCAGCCCGGCGACCGGACACCCGGAGCCTGGTTCTGAGTTGGTGCGGCACCTGCCACCAACGTCCAGATCGTTTCGGTTGACCGGACCACCGGAGACCGAGCCCCAGACGCGAGTCGATGCGCAACGCCATCGATCCGATCGGAAGGAGCTTCGCATGCTTCGGCGGTTCGTTGGCCGGTCCGGTCCGGCCATGGTGCTTCTCGTCGCGGTGACGGCGACCGCGTGCTCTTCTTCAACCTCAGCTTCGTCCGGTGGGGCCTGCACGCCGTCCGACAGTCCCGTCGTGACGCTGGCTGCGTACAGCAACCCGTACACGGCGTACGGCAAGCTGATCTCCACATGGCAGTCCGAATGGAAGGACGCCCACGACGGCCAGCTCGTGCAGTTCCTGACGTCGTTCGGCGGCAGCACGACGCAGGCGCAGAGCATCATCAACGGGCTCCAGGCCGACATCTACGCGTCGTCCACGGCACCCGACGTGCAACTGGTTCAGGATGCAGGTCTCATCACGAACGACTGGCAGAACGCCGAGGATGGGTCGACCGTGCAGTCCGGATCCGTGGTCTTCGCCGTTCGTCCCGGGAACCCCAAGAACATCGAGAACTGGGACGACCTCACGCAGCCTGGTCTCCAGATCCTGACACCCGACCCCGCGCAGTCGGGCGGCGCGCGGTGGAACATCGTGGCGGCGTACGGCGCGTCGATGCGCGGTGAGGTGCCGGGGTATGCCAAGGACAACCCCGCCGACGCACAGCGCCTGCTCGAGGGCATCTTCAGGAACGTCACGGTGATGGACAAGAGCGCCAACGACTCGCTCAAGAACTTCGAGGCGGGCAACGGCGATGTCGCGATCACGTACGACTACCAGGTCGCCACCGCGGAGGCCGCGGGAAGCGAAGAGGAGCTCGTCGAGCCGCCGTCCACCGTCCAGATCAGGACCCCCACCGTCGTCGTCGACAAGAACGCCGAGGCGCATTGCGTGGAGGACATCGCCAACCAGTTCGTGGAGTACCTGCACTCGAAGGAAGCGCAGGAGATCTTCGCCAGTACGGCGTACACACGGCCGATCGACACCACGGAGGCCGCCAAGGCGACGGACACACTGCCGGCCGTGAAGGACCTGTTCACGACGGATGACCTCGGAGGATGGGACACGCTCGTCAACGACACCGTCTTCGGCCCCGAAGGCGCGTTCACGATCGCGTTCCAGGCCGCGCAAGGGTAAGAGCGCATGGGCCGACGTCGTCGCGATCGAGCTGGATGCGACGCGGCCGGAGGGCCGCGCCCGACCTCCGTCGGGCGCGGCCCTCCGCCGCTGGTCCCTGCGCGGGGCCACGTTCCTGTACCTCGGGCTCTTCATCCTCCTGCCGGTCGCGGCGATCCTCCAGCACGGCTTCGGCGACGGCCTCACGAACCTCAAAGACGGGTTGGACTCGTTCGGCGCGAAGGCCGCGATACGCCTCACCCTCGAGATGGCGGCCCTCACGGCCATCATCAACGGGATCTTCGGGACCTTGCTCGCCTACGTCTTGGTCCGGATCCGTTTCCCGGGCCGCGACCTGCTATCGACGGTCGTCGATCTGCCGTTCGCGGTTCCGACGCTCGTCGCCGGGGTCATGCTGGTTGCCCTCTACGGGCCCAGCTCGACCGTCGGAGGATGGTTCGAAGCCCATGGGATCCACGTCATCTTCGCTCCCTTGGGCATCCTGCTCGCGCTCCTGTTCGTCACGCTGCCGCTCGTCGTGCGAAGCGTGCAGCCGGTGTTGCTCGAGCTCGACCCCGCGGAGGAGGAGGCTGCTCGCGTCCTCGGTGCCGGCCGATGGACGACGTTCCGCAGGGTCATGTTTCCCGCGCTCCGTCCGGCGATCGCTGCAGGCTGCCTCTTGGCGTTCGCTAGGAGCCTCGGCGAGTTCGGCGCGATCGTGATCGTGTCCGGCAACCGCGTGAACGACACGTTGACCGCGCCAGTGTTCATCTCGCAGCTCCTCCAGCCGGCGCACTATGGATCGAAGGGTGGCCCGGACGCCGCCGCGGCCGTCTCAGCGGTCTTGTTCGGGCTTGCCTTCGTCATCGTGTTGGTCACCGAGAAGCTCGTTTCCCTCGGCAAGGAGCGATCGTGATGAGCGCGCCACCCACGGAACGAGTGACCCCTTCATCGACGGGCCATGAGGATCTCACGAAGATCCGCAACGCGGACGCTCGCCGAGGCAGGTTGGTTCGAGGTGTGATGCTGGCCGTCGCGTTGGTCTACGTGTCGATCTTGCTCTTGGCTCCTCTTGCCGGCATCGTCGTCTACGCCCTCAGGGCCGGTCTGGGCACGATCGGACGAACGTTCAGCGAGCCGGACGTCCAACATGCCTTCCTGCTCACGTTCGTGATCTTGCTCGTCACGGTGGTCGTGACGACGTTCTTCGGAGTGATCGTCGCGCTCGTATTAGCGCGCGACCGCTTCCCAGGCAAGCGGTTCGTCTCCGCCCTGGTCGACCTCCCGCTCGCCGTGTCACCCGTCGTCGTCGGTCTGATGGCCGTGCTGTTGTTCGGCCGGGGCGGGTGGTTCGAGCCCTTCTTCGCGGCTCGGGGGATCCAGATCATGTTCGCCCTTCCCGCGATGATCCTGGTCACGATCTTCATCTCGATCCCGTTCGTGATCCGGGAGGTCGTTCCGGTGCTCGAGGAACTCGGGATGGAGGAGGAGCAAGCAGCGTGGACGCTGGGCGCATCGAGGGTCCAGACGTTCTTCCGCGTGACGCTCCGGAACATCCGCTGGGGGCTGCTCTACGGGATCGCGCTGTCGGCGGCCCGTGCGATCGGCGAGGTGGGAGCGGTCCTGATCGTCAGCGGGACGATCACGGGGAGGACCGAGACCGCTACGCTCTACATCCTGCGGGCGTTCGACCAGTACCAGGACCAGCAGGGCTACATCGTGGCGCTGACGCTCGCGGCGTTCTCGATCGTGTTGCTGATCGGGATCGAGACGTTCAAACGGAGAAGGACGGCAGAGACCTGATGGCAGGAAGCATCGAGATCGAGGGGTTGACGAAGTCCTTCGGCGGGTTCCGCGCCGTCGACGACGTCAGCTTCGTCGCTGAGGACGGCAAGATCACCGCGCTGCTCGGCCCGAGCGGGTCGGGGAAGAGCACGGCGCTCCGGATGATCGCGGGGCTGGAGCGGCCCGACTCCGGGCGGATCACGATCGCCGGCGAAGACCAGACCAAGACCTCCGTCCAAGAGCGCCGGGTCGGATTCGTGTTCCAGCACTACGCGCTGTTCCGACACATGACGGTGCAGCAGAACGTCGAGTTCGGCCTCCGCGTCCGCAAGGAAGACCCGGCGAAGCGCCGCGCCCGTGTGCTCGAGCTCCTCGAACTGGTCCATATGGCCCCGTTCGCCGAGCGCTATCCCGGCCAGCTCTCCGGTGGACAACGTCAACGCGTCGCACTCGCTCGCGCGCTCGCTCCGCAACCGAAGGTCCTGCTGCTCGACGAACCGTTCGGTGCGTTGGACGCGAAGGTTCGTCACGACCTCCGCCGCTGGCTCGACGAGCTCCACCGTGAGTTGGGGGTTACGAGTTTGCTGGTCACCCACGACCAAGAGGAAGCGCTCGAGCTCGCGAACAAGATCGTGGTGATGCACGAAGGGCGGGTCGAGCAGGCCGGGTCGCCGTCCGACGTCTACGATCGCCCCGCCACACCGTTCGTCGCCGGGTTCGTCGGATCCGCGAACGTTCTGCACGGCTCGGTCGTCGATGGGCACGTCCACCTCGGCTCCTTCCGACTTCCCGGCGCATCGCATCTGGAGGAGGGCGCGGCTGCCACCGCATTCGTCCGGCCCCACGACATCCGGGTCGCGGGGGAGGAAGGGGACGTGAAAGCGGTCATCGAGCGACTGGCTTCGCTCGGCTGGCTCACCCGTATCACGTTGCGCCTCGACAGCGGGGAGACCCTGGTGGCGCACGTGCCCAACGAGGAGCTGCATGGCGCCACGGAGGGCGACCGGATCGGGGTCGACCTCCGCAACCCGAAGGCCTTCCTCGCTCCGGAGCACGAAGCCGACCCCGACGAGATCACGCCCGGAGCCGGATCGGAGCTGCAACGCACCGAGGGTTGACCCTCGGAGGGCACGCTCCGATCGGCCACGCGGGTCCCACTCGCGATCCGTTGGACCAAGAGGATCGTGGCCGGACGGACGGATCCCCGCATCGCCCTCAACGTCGACATCCCGGTGACCATCGCGGCGGCTGCGCACGCGCCGACGGATACGGTCGAAGGGATGAGCCTGCTGAGCGCCAACCGGCGCCGAGGGTTCGTCCTCGAAGCGGCGTCGGCCCGCAGCCCGAGAGGCAACCGGACCAACGTCACGAGGCAGGCCTATCGCGGGGTGGCGCGCGATCCGCTTCCTGTACGTCCGATACGCTAACGGACGGAACGAGCTGTACGACTACGCGAGGGACCCGTTCGAGCTGACAGATCGTCACGAGGCCCGATCGCTCGCCGGCGTGCGGCACCGACTCCGGCACAGGGTCCGACGTGCGTGCGCTCCGCCCCCGCCCCGCTACCACTGGCGGTAGGGGTCGGTCCGGCGCGCGAGGTTGGTCCCGTAGACTGAGGGCGCCATGCCGGCCACCGTCGTACTCGGGACCCAGTGGGGTGACGAGGGCAAGGGCAAGGCGGTCGACTACCTCGCCGACCGGATGGACTACGTGGTCCGTTATCAGGGCGGGAACAACGCGGGCCACACGATCATCGCCGAGGGGCGGCTGCTCAAGCTCCACCTCGTCCCCAGCGGCATCCTGTACCCGCACATCACCTCCGTGATCGCCGACGGCGTCGTCGTCGACCCGGCGATCCTGCTGGACGAGCTGAAGGAGCTCTCGGGCGCGGGGATCGACGTGTCGGGCCTCAGGCTCAGCCTGAACGCACACCTGATCATGCCGTACCACCTCGAGATGGAGAAGGTGACGGAGCGGTTCCTGGGCAAGAACGCGCTCGGGACGACGAAGCGCGGCATCGGCCCGGCCTACGCGGACCGGGCAGCCCGGGTGGGGATCCGCGTCCAGGACCTGTACGACGAGAAGATCCTCCGAGAGAAGCTCGAGGTCGTCCTCAGGGAGAAGAACCAGGTCCTGACGAAGGTCTACGGACGGCTCGCGATGCCGGTCGACCCTATCGTCGATGACTACCTCGGGTACGCGGAACGGCTCCGCCCGCACGTGGCGGACACGTCGAAGCTCCTTCACGACGCGCTCGCGGACGGCAAGTACCTGCTCCTCGAGGGAGCGCAGGGCGCGATGCTCGACCTGGATCACGGGACCTATCCGTTCGTGACGTCCTCCACCCCCACCGCGGGATACGCGGCTGCGGGTGCGGGGTTCGGGCCGCAGCACATCGAGCGGGTGGTGGGGATCACGAAGGCGTACGTCACCCGGGTCGGCGCGGGGCCGTTCCCCACCGAGGCGCTCGACGCGGCGGGCGACCAGATGGGGGAGCGCGGGCGCGAATTCGGCACGACGACCGGCCGCAAGCGGCGCTGTGGATGGTTCGACGCGCCGGTCCTTCGCTACGCCGCTCGGCTGAACGGGTTGACCGAGCTCGTGCTGACCAAGCTCGACGTCCTGTCCGGCTTCGAGCGCGTGAAGGTGTGCGTCGGGTACCTGGTGCAGGGCGAGGTGTTCGACGACGTTCCCCCGACGCAGACCGGGCTCCATCACGTGGAGCCGATCTGGGAAGACCTCCCCGGTTGGACCGACGACCTGGGCGCGGCTCGGGGGTTCGACGATCTTCCGAAGGAGGCCCAGCGGTTCGTCCGGTTCATCGAGGAGCTCGGCGGCGTTCCCGTCTCCATCGTCGGGGTCGGTCCGGCCCGCGAGCAGAGCATCCCGGTGACGGCGTGAGGGTCCTCGTCGTCGGGGGAGGGGGCCGCGAGCACGCGCTCTGCTGGCG
>JBKOUM010000119.1:0-17637 GCA_046723385.1 Actinomycetota bacterium | reverse complement strand
GCGTCCGGAACGCCCTCGAGCCCGCCGCGTTCCATGCCCGCGCGCCTCGCGAGGGCCTCCGCGCGCTCCGGGGAGCGGTTCAGGATCCGCATCGGCCCGGCGTCCCGGCCGCGGAGGTGGTGGACGGCGAGCCCGGCCATCGTGCCGGCGCCGATCACCACGGTCGCGCGCCCCGGCAGGCCTCCGAGGGCATCCTGAGCCAGATCCGCTCCCAGCGCGACGTACGCGTCCGGCGCCGCTCCCAGGCCCGTCTCGTTGCGCACCCGCCGCCCGGCCCTCGTCGCGGCGTGGAAGACGGATGCGAGGGCGGGTCCCGCCGCTCCCTCGACCTCGGCCATGCGGAACGCGTCGCGGACCTGCCTCTGGATCTGCGTCTCGCCGAGCACCATGGAGTCGAGCCCCGACGAGACGGAGAACAGATGGTCGGCGGCATCGCGGTCCCAATGCGCGTAGAGGGGGTCGGCGATCGCGTCCGGCTCGACGTGCCGCGTCTCGAGCAGCATCCGCTTCAACGCGAGGAAGCCGGTGTGGTACGAGGCGACGCTCCCATACACCTCGACGCGGTTGCACGTCGACAGGACGACGACCTCGTCGACCCCTTCCAGATCCCGGGCGTGGAGGTAGGCCTTCGTCAGGTCGGCGTCGTCGAACGCCAGGAGCTCCAAGAGCTCGACGGGCGCGCGACGGAACGAGACTCCCAGGCCGAGGATCCCCACGGCTGGGTATGGTAGCGGGCCATGCCCAACCGCCGTGCCCGTGACCTTGGCATCACGATCGGTCGCGGGACGCCGGGACCCCTCAACGCGATCACCGACGTCGCGGGCGTTCGCGTCGGACATCGCACCGTGATCCGGGGCGAGGACGGAACGCGCGACGCGGTCCGTACCGGCGTGACGGTGATCATGCCGCACGAGGGGCGCCCCTGGCTCGAGCCGGTGTACGCGGCCACGCACATCCTCAACGGCTACGGCGAGCTGATCGGCATCAACACGATCCGCGAGTGGGGAACGCTCGATTCTCCGATCGTGCTCACGTCCTCGATGCTGATCGGCAAGGCGTACGACGCGACGGTCCGTTGGATCGCGCGCCAGGACGGCGACGCCGGCGAAGCGGTGATGCCCTGCGTCACCGAATGCGACGACTCGTTCCTGTCGAACGTGCTCGCGGATCCCATCGCCGACGACGACGTCTGGGGGGCGCTCGACACCGTGACGTCGGCGGCCGTCGAGGAAGGGTGCGTCGGCTCCGGGACCGGGATGCAGTGCTTCGACTTCAAGGGCGGGATCGGAACGGCCTCGAGGGTCCTCGAGCCGGACCGAGGCAGCTCCACGATCGGCGTCCTCGCGATGACGAACCACGGCGACCGCGAGGACCTGCTGATCGACGGCGTCCGCGTGGGCGAGCGGCTGACCGGCGAGATGCCCGACGAGCACACCGAGGGCTCGTGCATCGTCGTCGTCGCGACGGACGCCCCGCTGTTGCCGCACCAGCTCCGCCGCGTGGCTGAACGCGCAGGGATGGGCCTGGCGCGCGGGGGATCGCACGCGTCGAACACGAGCGGCGAGCAGCTGATCGCCTTCTCGACCGCCAACCGCGTCCCGCGCGACGGCAAGCCGTTCGCGCCGGCCGCGGTCGCCGACGGCTCGGAGGCCGGCACGATCCTGTCCGCCGTGTTCCGGGCAACGGTCGAGGCGACCGAAGAGGCCGTCGTGAACGCCCTGATCGCGGCGCACACGACGACGGGCCGCGACGGGAACACGTTGCACGCGTTGCCCGTCGATCGGACGCTCACGCTGCTGGACGAAGCGGGCCGGCTCTCGCGCTGACCGGTCAGGCGAACCGGAACGGGTCGAAGGGCGACGCGTCGAACGGCGGCGTCTCGCCGGACACCGTCGCGGCCACGAGCTCCGCGCTTCCCGCGCCGTTGATCACGCCCTCGCTCCCGTGTCCCGTCGCGACGATCAGGCCCTCACGCACGCGACCGATCAGCGGACGCTCGTCCGGCGTCATCGGACGGAGCCCCCACCACGACGACACCATCGGCGCCACCGCGAGCCTCGGGACCACACGGATCGCGTCGGTCAGGATCCGCTGCGGTACCGAGGCGTCTTCCGGTTCCGGCGTCAGCCAGGCGGCCCGCGACGAGCCGATCAGCGCCGTCCCGTCGACGTGCGGATGCACGACCGAACCGTAGTCGTCGCTCGTCGGGAGGCCGTTGCGGGCGACGTCGCCCGCCGAGGGCCGCTCGACCCGGTCGGGCATCCGCTCGACGGTCCGGACCAGGTGCCGAACCAGCAGCTCGGCGGGATCGACGCGAACGAGCCATCCTCGGACGCCGATCACCGGGAGCCGAACGCCGACGGGCTCGAGCAACCGCGGCGACCACGGGCCGGCGGCGACGATCACCTCGTCGGCATCGATCGGCCCGTCGTCGGTGACGACGCCGATCACCCGGTCGCCGTCCGTCCGAAGGGCCCGTGCCGTCAGGTGGTGCCGGATCTCGGCACCGCGCGCCGCGGCCAGCAACGCGAGCCCGACCGTGAGCGCCGCCGGATCGAGTCGGTGGCCGCTGTCGATCAGCCACGCGCCGGCCACGTCGCGGGCGATCTCGGGCTCGGCGTCGGCGAGCGTGGCCTCGTCGAGGTCTTCGACCCGGCCGTCCCCGGAGACGCCGTCGAGGATCCGGCGGGTCGGCGCGAGCGCATGGTCATCGACCGCGACGAACACGGTGCCGATCGGCGTCCGGTCGATCCAGACCGGGAGCGGCGCTTCGTCGGCGACCTCCAGGTACCGCGCGAGCGACCTCGACGCGATCGGGTGGAGCGCGGGATCCTCGGGGGGCCCCCAGAGTCCCTGGTTCCGCCCGGACGCGCCGGAAGCCAGCTCGTCCCGTTCGATCAGGGTGACCGTCGCGCCGCGCCGCGTGACCGCATCCGCGCACGCGGCGCCGATGATCCCGCCCCCGATCACGACGACGTCCGGCACGCCGGGAGCGTACCCGTGCGGTCGTCTCGCTAGGATGGGCGGCGGAGACGTGGCTGAGTGGCCGAAAGCAGCCGCCTGCTAAGCGGTTAGGGGGTGTTGAGCTCCCTCACAGGTTCGAATCCTGTCGTCTCCGCCATCCGTGAACTCAGGTCGATGGCGGCGTGAAGTCGATCAGCTGGATAGACCCGGTGAAGTCTGCTCGTCCGTTCGTGACCAGGAATTCCATCTCGGGGTCGGGGTCGGCCTGGATCGGCGCGACCGAGAAGCCGCTCCCAGCCGACGTCTCCGGGATCGGTGTCGTCCGGAACCCGGTCCCGGTGCCGTCGTTGATCAGGAAGACGTCCGGGAGGTTGTACGCCCCGCTCTTATATCCCGAGTACAGGACGTACAGGTCGGGATCGCCGTCGAGGTCGACGTCGCCCGCGGCCACTCGGTTGCCGCCACCACCGAACTTGCACCCGGACCTCTGCATGCTGCGTTCGTAGACCTGTGTGAACGCTCCCGACTCAGTTTGCAGCATCACCCGGAACGCCGACGCGTTCTGGAGGGTGAGGTCGAGGCGACCGTCTTGATTCAGGTCGACCCACATCCCGTCGCACCACTTGCCCGCCACGCCGAGCTTCGCGGCGACGTCGATGAACGCCGAGCCGTCGACGTTCCGGTAGAGCTTGAGGCCGGCTTGGTCCCCGTGGGCGCACACCATCAGGTCCGTCCACCCGTCTCGATCGAAGTCGGCCGGCTCCGCGCGCTGGCCGCCGATCTGCCGGTCGACGCCGTACTCCGGCGCCGGGTCGAACGTCCCGGCCGGATCCTGGATGTAGAAGCGGTTCGGGGTTGGGAGCCCGTCGACGCGCGGGAAGAAGTTGCCGACGAACAGATCGAGTAGGCCGTCGCGGTTCGCGTCGAACAGCGCCGGATCGCGACCTCGTCCGGTGGGGTCGTCTGCCTCCCATGCGCCCGCGACCGCCGACAAGACGCCATTCTCGTTCTGGAGCCAGAGCTCGTTCTTCTTGATGTTCCTCCCCTTGGACGCGCCGACCGCGCAGTACGTATCGGGCCGGTGGTCGTCGTTCAGGTCCGCCCATACGCAGTCGTGGCGGTCGTGGACGGGGAACACCACGCCGGGGGACACGACGAAGTTCCCGTCGCCGTCGTTGAGGTAGAGGAGCATCCGGCTCCCGCTGTGGCGGTTGTAGAGGAAGTCCTGGTCTCCGTCGACGTCGACGTCGTGGACGTAGGTCCCGTACGACCTGGTGATCTGGGCGATCCCGGCGTCGGACGCCCGGTCGACCGCCCGGAGGCCGGCCGTCGGTGGGTCGGGATATGAGACGTCGAGCGTATAGCTGCTCGCGCCCGACTTCGCCTTCACCCCGAGCTTCCAGGTCCCCAACGTCTGGGCCGTGAGCGTCACGATCTCGGGCCGCAGGTTCGTCGAGACGGCGCTCGTGGCCGTCTTCCCGGTCGGATCGATCAGGAGCAGGTCGAGGTTCGCCGATGCGATGGACCAGTCCAGATCGGCGTGGATCGTGCCGGCGCTCTCGACCGCGAAGGGATGCATTCGGTACGAAACACCGGAGGCATCCACGGATCCCGTGAACACCGCCGTCGCCGCCGCGGCATCTGTGGGGCTGAGCCACGTCACCGTCAGCAGCGTGGCCCCAACCAGACCAAAAGCACGCCGCAAGGACTTCCTCTCCTGAAGGCCTCCTTCTCCTTGCGACCAGGCTAGATCTTCTTGGTCTTCTTCGCCGCCTTCCGCGTGGCCTTGCCGGCTACGTCCTGGACCGAGCCCTTCGCCTTCTGCATGGTGCCCTTCGCCTGCATGCGGCGGTTCTTGGTGACGCGGCCGACCTCCTTCTTCACGCCGCCGACCGCCTTGTTCGCCTTGCCCTTCGCTCGCGTCTTCGTGCCTGCCATGGTGGTTCCCTCCTCGGGTGCTCTCAGCCGTGCCGGCCCGATCGCCGGTTCACGGCGCGCTGGAGCTGTGCCTTGGACATCTTGGAACGGCCGCGGATGTTGAGGTCCTTCGCCTCTTCGTACAGCTGATCCCTCGTTCGGCCCTTGGGACCGCTGTGCGAGCGGAGTCCTCCTCGACGGCTCGACGAGATGTCCGACTTGGAGAGCGAGGAGGACTCCTTCGCCTCTCCCGACCGCGCCCGCTCCTTGTTGACGGTGCGTGCGGCGATCTCTTCCGCCGTCTCCGCGGAGCGACCGGACTTCTTCAGCCCCTGTTTGATGTGCTCGTACTGACGCTCTCGCTTGTCCGACCACGCCTTCTGCGGCATGAGGTTCACCTCCTGGTCCCGGCACCTGTGCGCGGAGATACCCCCGGCAAGGAAGGTGTAACCGCGAGGCGCGGGACGTCGGCGACGATCAGCCGAAGAGCGCCCGGATGCTCCACACGCCGAGCGCGGCGATGGCGCCGAGCGTGATGAGCGCGATCCCCGTGAGCCCGACGACCACGCCGAGCATCTTCGCGAGCGTCGTGCCGACCGGACACGCGGGGTCGCGACCGTCGAAGAAGTCCGTCGTCAACGAACGCGCGACGCGCGGCCAGTCGACATCGTGCACGAGGCGCCCCGGCTCGCTGGGACCGGTTCGTGCCGGCTCACCGAGGACGAAGGCGTCGCGCGATCCCCCTTGCGGGGCCGACGACGTGAGATCCCAGATCTGCTCGGTCGTGATGGCCACGGATGCCGCTTACCCGCCCGGTTCCCCGATGAAACACGACGCGTACCGAGCGAGTTTCGAGGGTACGTCGAAGGCGGTTGGTCCTGACGGAAGGAGGTCTCTCATGGCCACGCAGAAGCAGGTCCGAGCTGCCCGCAGGAACATCAAGAAGGCGTCCGCGACCGCGAAACGCCGACGGACGATCGCGAACCTGCCGGCCGCGACCCGACGCGACATGTCGCGCAACGCCGCGGCGGCTCGCCGCCGCGGCGGTGCACCCGGCCACCGCCTCGAGGATCGGACCCGCGCGCAGCTCTACGAGGAAGCGAAGCGCAGGAACATCCCGGGACGGTCTCGCATGGGCAAGTATGAGCTCGCCCGAGCGCTCAGGAAGGCGTGACCGGGACCCGCACGAACGGCATCACGGATCGGCGCGGGGGATGTTCCCCCGCGCCGATCCGTTCGTACCAGATCCGTTCGGATGCGCGGCGGCGGCCTCTTGCTCCTCGGAACGTTCCAGTTCCTCGATGTCCCTCTCCGGGAGCTGCTCGGCGCCGATCAACGCGTTCCGCGCTTCGTGGGAGACGCGCAGCAGCTCGTCGAGCTTCACGTGGAGGGCCATCGAATCCCGGTTGAGCGTGTTCTGGATCACGAAGACCATCAGGAACGTCAGGACGGTCGTGGCGGTGTTGATCACCAATTGCCACGTGTCGGAGAAGCCGAAGACCGGGCCGGAGATCGCCCAGACGAGCACCACCAGGAACGCGGTGACGAAGACGCCGGCGTGCCCCGCCCAGCGCGAGCACACGGACGCGAACCTGTCGAACCACGCCGATCGATCATGACCGCTCATCAACCACGCGCCTCCTCGAGCCCCGATCCTGGCGATACCCGCTGGAGCCCAGGAGGAAACGGGTCACGCGGCCCCGGTGACCACCTCGAACCACACGTTCGTGGGGTCGTAGGTCACACCCCAGCGATCAGCGAGCGACTCGACGATACGCAAGCCGGAGTGCTCGGGCGACGGCGTCGCCTCGACCCCGCTCCCAGGGCCGGGGTCTCGCACGTCGATGCGGATCGTGTGGTCGGCGTTGCGGACGATGATGTCCACGTCGCCCTCCGACGCGTGACCGCTGTGGCGCACGCTGTTCGCGACCAGCTCGGAGAGCATCAGCAGCACGACCTCTTCGCAGTCCCGCTCGAGCGGAACCACGCTGCGGACCCACTCCCGGGCCCGACGGGGAGCCTGCACGGTCAAGGGAAACCGGTTCCGGCGGACGGTCTCGTTCATCGCTCCCCACTCCGGGACCGGCCGAGACGGGTTCCCGACCGCTCCTCTCTCCCCCTTCCCGGTCGAGGTGCAGCGGAAACCGACCCACGGTGTTCCGGATCGTCATTGGTTCTCTGCCCGTTCCTGCTGCGACGGAGAACGACCGTCGTCGCGACGCAGGAAGGAGAACTTCCCGTCCGATTCGAGGACCCTCAGACGGACGATCGCCAGATCGGCGATCCCTTGCTCGCGCGCGGCCTCCTTGACCTCGTCGACGGTCAATCGTTCGATGGCGAGGATCTGCTCGAGTGGGGTTCCGTCCTTCACGATGATCACCGCCCGTCCCTCGACCAGCCGTTCCAGGCGAGACGACCGGAACGCGGCGTAGGAGATCCCGACCGTGAGCAACGCGAACGTCGCCACGGCCAGCATCGCCCCCGTCACCGAGGGTCGTCTCCGGTGACCCCCTGCTGGATCAGATCCCCCATCACGATCAACAGGATCAGCTCGAACGACGACAGTTCCGCGAGCTCCTTGCGGCCGATCGCGCGGCTGATGATCCAGACGAAGAGGAAGAGAGCGACGGAACGCACCAGGATCTGCATCACGGCACCACCTTGGTCGAATACGTGACGCTCACGACGGGCTGGTCGCCGACGAGCAGCGTCGTGGTCGCAGGGGGGAGCTCGTGGAACCCCCGTTCCGCGTTCCCGTCCATCGAGACTCGGAAGTCGTCGCCCGGTGGCGGATCGAACACGTAGATCACTTGGGTGTGTGTGCCTGTCGACGATGCGGCGTCGGGCTCGAGGTTCGAGATATCGAACAGGTGCAAGTGATCGAAGGTGGTCGCAGGCGGATCGGTTGGTCGAAGCCGCCCGGATGCGTGACCTCGAACTCCCAGCGGATCGGAAGACCGGGGCGAGTCACCGACGGGTAGGTCACGGTGAGCGCGTAGCCGGATGCGGTTGTGCTCGTCTGATTGGTCTTGGACCCGAAGACCTCGAAGGCGCCGGCCGCGAGGAAGACGACCAACACGCCGAGAACCAGCCGGCGCCCGAGCCGTTCTCGTCGCAACTCGGCCACCGAGACCTTGCCCGGCTCCGTTCGAAGATCCGTCGCCACGGCGGGCAGGTTCCCTCGTCACGGGTGCGACGAACCGGGCCGATGGCCCGCCGTCGCGAGGAGGATCTCAGCCTCGGGAGGGCTCTCCGACGATCCGGATCTGCGGCATCTGCTCGACGCCGACGAGCTCCATCACACGAAGCACGGCGGCGGACGGGTCCTTCACGACGAGCGGATCGTCGGTCGTGGCTTCTGCCGCGGCCGCCAGGATCGCCTGCAGCCCGGAGCTATCCATGAACGTGACGTCGGCCATGTCGATCGTGATGGTCTTCCCGCCGGCCATGGCCGTGAGGAGCGCTTCGGTCAGAGCCGGGGCCGTGGCCATGTCGATCTCGCCGGTCAGGCGAACACCGTTGGGGTCGTCGGTCACAAGGATCTGGAGCTGCTCCATCCGCCGTCACCTCCCCGGGGGTGTGCCTCCCGACACCGCCGACACTACGCGTGACCCGAACGGGCAGTCAACGACGAGGTTGGGGCGGACCCGGCCCGTCAGTCCGTCTGCGACAGAGTCGGTTCGCAGATCCACGACAAGAAGCTGGTCGGCCGCCCGGCCGAACCATGCCTGCGCAGGTAGCGCTTCGCGAGGCGCTGGGCTTGACGACCCGGGATCCCCAGGGTCTGCGAGGCGAGCTCGGCCAGATGGTCGTGGTCGAGCGTCTGATGCGGGCTCGGGATCGCCGCCCACGTTCCCCAGGCCATCTCTCTCCCCCTCCTCGGCCTTTCGCTCGCCCGTGATCCCCCGTTCCGGAGCGATCGAACCGTCTCCTCTCTGCGGGGGCGCTCACGCGGCCTCGGGCCAGGCACCGGTGGGGTGGTGGCGGAGCAGGTCCAGCACGGCGCGTTCGATCGCCGGCTGTGGTTCATCCGGCGTCGCTCCGTCGAGGCCGACGATGTCACCTTGGAGGTATCGAGCGAAAACCCTCGGATCGATGTACGAGCGGCGCGCCACCGCGGGCGTGTTCCCGAGGTGCTCCGCCACCTCCTGAGCGGCGTCGCGGATCGCCAGTTTGGCGGCGCGCGTCGACCCGGCAACGCCGAGCTGAGCCAGGACGCACGCGGCGAGGACGGTGCCGTGCCAGGTGCGGAAGTCCTTGGCCGAGTAGTCCTCGCCGGACGCTTCTTTCAGGTAGGTGTTGATGTCTGCTGCCCGGATCGTGCGCCACTCGCCGCCATCGTCCCAAACCAACAGATCGTCGGACGGCGCCGCTCTCCGACGCCGGAGCGCCCGCAGGATCCGGACGACCTGCAAGTCGGCCACCTCCAGGACGTGACGCTTCCCGCCCTTCCCCACGAAGTCGAAGGCGACCGAGGTTCGCCGGACGACGACGTGCTCGCGTCGTAACGTCGCGAGCCCGAAGGACCCGTTGCTCACGTAGTCCTCGGTCCCCACGCGGAAGAGGCCGCGGTCGAGCAGGCGGACCGAGCACGCGAGGATCCGTTCGCGCGGGTACCCGCGACGGCCGATGTCGCGAGCGACGTGATCCCGCAAGGTCGGGAGTGCCTCGGCGAAGCCCTCGATCCGTCGGAACTTGGCTCGGTCCCGCTGCGTCCGCCAATCAGGGTGATAGAGGTATTGACGCCGTCCGGCGGCATCCGTCCCCGTGGCCTGGAGATGGCCTCGTTCGTCGGCGCAGATCCATACGTCCTTCCACGCCGGCGGGATCACGAGTGAACGGATGCGCTCGAGGCGATCGTCGCGGATCGTCCGTCCCTCCCGATCGAGGTACTCGAACCCTCTGCCGCGACGGCGGCGGGTGTAGCCGGGGGTGCTCTGTCGGACCCTTCGGAGTGCCGTCATGCATCTCACCCACTCCGAGGACGTCCTCTGGTCAGGACGTCGCGGGCGCCGTCGCCTCGTCCGGCTGCGTCTCCTGAGGCTGGTCGGCTTCCGGACGAGACTCGTCGTCGGGTATCACCTCGAGTTCGCGGACCACGCGGCCGATGTCCATGGATCCATGCCTCCCTCGATCGACGCGAGAGGACCTACCCGTCTTGCAGCCTGGCTACGCCTGATCGGCCCGACGCGTCGGGGGCGGCGGGCACGCGGATCCGGACGGTGGGGTCTTGGGCGAGATGTGCTGCATCGAAGAGACCCTCGAGTAGCGCGCGCCGGCTGATGGGGGGCTGGTCGCTGAGCGCGCCAACCCCGCTCACTTCGAGCGAGACCTCGGACCCATCCGGGACCAGAGCGAAGCGGACCGGCCCCGGAGCGCGGGATTCGACGGCGTTCGCGACGAGCTCGCTCGCCGCGAGCCGCAGGTCTTCGACGGTTCCGTCGGGGAGCCCGAGGGCTCGTGTTGCCGTCACGATGAATCGCCTGGCCGTGACCGCGTAGGCGGCGTCGGCCGGGATCTCCAGGCTCATCTCGTCCGCCATCGCCCTCAGCTCAGCGCTTCGTCCGCGGATGCGTACGTCGGGATCGCGCGGTCGAGCCCGGTGAGAGACAAGAGCTTGCTGGGCGGTGAGCCCGGGAGGGTCACGAGCGCGAGATCGCCGCCTGCCTCGCGGAGCCGTTTCAAGCATCCGACGATCGCTCCGAGCCCGCTCGAATCCATGAAGGGCACGGCGCTGAGGTCGATGATCATCCGGGCATGGCCGTCGTCCCCGAGGGCGAGCACGGCGTCGCGGAGCTCGGTCGCCGTATAGAGGTCCAACTCGCCCTCGACCGACAGCACCGCTCGTCCCCCTTCGATCCGCGAGCCGATCGAGAGGCCTTTGTCGCCGTCCTGGTCACGATCGTGGTCGTTCGTGGACATGCGTTCCTCCTCGTTCAGATGGGCGTTCGGACCGGTGGTTGGTTGGTCGCGACACGGTGCGTCGCAAGAGCACCAGCGTGCCCTCGTCGCTCGTTCGGATCTCGACGTCGTCCATCACGGCGCGCATGATGGCGATCCCGCGGCCGCGATCGCCGTCGACAGGGTCGTGCCGCCAGATGCCGGAGTCCCTCACTGAGATCACGATGTCGTCATCGTCGCGGCGAAGCTCGACGCGGATCGGCTCGTCGCGCCGGCGGTGGTAGGCGTGCTCGATCGCGTTCGCGCACGCCTCGTCACACGCGAGGATCAGGTCGTCGCACGTCTCTGCGGAGAGCTCCAACAGGTCGAGCCACGCCCCGATCGTCGCCCGCAGGCCGGCGAGGGCGCTCGGCTCCGCGGGGATCGAGGTGCAGATCGTGTGGGCGTGCGCGACGTTGCGGAGACAGAGCAGTGCGACGTCGTCGTCCTGCGGAACGTCGCCGGTGAGGTCGGCGATCAGCCGGTCCGCGAGCGTCTCGGGGTGGTCGGCCGGCAGGTCCGCGAGCAGTGTCCTGAGCCGGTCCATCCCGACGTCGAGCGCTTCCCCCCGCCGCTCGATCAGCCCGTCCGAGTAGAGAACCAAGACGGAACCTGGATGGAACGGGTAGACGCCTTCCTGGGTGTCTGGCGCGTCGGGGAGAGCGGCGAGCGGCGTCGTCCTCCCTTCCATCAGCTCCACCACGTGACGTCGCGTCACGACCAAAGGCGGGGGATGTCCGGCGCATGCGTATCGCACGACGCTCCTCCCCAGGTCGAGCTCCGCGTACACGACCGTTGCCACGGTGGCCGGCGCGGTCGTTCGTGCGAAGCGATCGAGGCCACCGATCACTCTTCCCGGGCCCGCGCCGGTGAGCGCGAGCGAGCGAAGCGCGCTTCGGAGCTGCCCCATCGCGCTCGCGGCCTCGAGACCGTGGCCGACCACATCGCCGATCGCGACCCCGATCCGATCCTCGTCGACCTGGATCACGTCGTACCAATCTCCGCCGACGTCGAGCTCCTCGGTGCCGGGCCGGTACCGGGTCGCGATGTCGACGCGAGGGTCGTCCGGGAGCGAGCCCGGCAGGAGGCTCTTCTGGAGCGTGCCCGCGACGGCGTGTTCCAGCTCGTACAGCTTCGCTCGCTCGAGGGACTGCGCGGCGAGGGCCGCCACCACCCGCATCGCCGAACGCTGGCGGGCATCGATCGCGGCGCGAACACCCAGCTGGAAGGACACGACCCCGATCACGCGCCGGCCCGCGTCGAACATCGGGAGACAGCCGAAGCCTCCGTCCTGCGGGATCGCCGGTCGCGGGAACTCCGGGTACGCGCGATCGAATTCGTCGAGGGATTCGAACCAGATCTCTCGACGCTCCCGCGCCGCGTCGGACGCCGGCATCTGGGCATCCAGCGGCAGCCGATCGAACCGAGCGATCGCCTCCACGTCGTATCCACGGGAGGCGACGGCGTGCAGCTCCTGGGTCCCCGCGTCGAGCATCGCCGCCCATGCCGCATCCGCACCGACCACGCGGCGCCCGTCTTCGACGAGGATCGAGAGCACGTCATCGGTCGCCGCAACCGCTGCGAGGGCCGAGGCGAACTCCTGCAGCCGCTCGGTGGTCTCACGGGCTGCGCGCTCATCCTCGAACAACCGGGCTCGTTCGAGCGCGGCCGAGGCCTGCTCGGCGAACGTCTTGGCGAGCCGACGCTCGTCGCGGCTCAAGCGACCCTCGCTCTGGAACATCAGGCCGATCGCGCCCAGGCGTCGTTCGTCGATCAGCAACGGCAGCGCGATGATCGAGCGCGCCCACGGCGCGTCGGTGCCGAGCCCCCCGGGGAAGCGGCGCTCCCACTCGGCGCGGGTGGGGACCCAGACGGATCCGCCCGATCGGTACGCCTCGCAGATCGAGAAGGGTTGATCGACCGCGAACCTGCGGCCGGACCCTTCCGCCGTCGAACGCCTTCCCTTCGTTGATACGACCTCGAGGGAGCGCCCGTCCTCAGACGGAACCGCGAGCACGCCGGCGTCGGCATGGACCGCTGCGATCGCCTCGCGGAGGATCGAGTCGGAGACCTCCTCGACGCTCATCGCGCCCGTGAGCGCCGCGGTCGCCGCCTGCAGGCGTCGGACGCGGTCTGCCGCCCGCGCGGCGTCGGCCCTCGCCAGCCGCGCGGCCTCGTACAGCTGCGCGCGCTCGAGCGCTCCGCCGACGCGCGCGGCGACCAGGTTCAGCAGATCGACGTCCTCCTGATCGAACGCCCGCGTCGACACCGACCCCACGTGGAGGACGCCGATCACTTCGTTCCTCCGCACGATCGGGACTCCCGCGACCGAGCGGACCTTCTCGCGGAGCCAGGGGCTCACCACGTGGATCCGAGAGATGT
Organism: Actinomycetota bacterium; assembly: GCA_046723385.1. Taxonomy (GTDB): domain Bacteria; phylum Actinomycetota; class UBA4738; order UBA4738; family HRBIN12; genus AC-51. The sequence goes on along the minus strand of JBKOUM010000119.1, from coordinate 4,434 downwards.
CCTCCGCGACGAGCGGCTCGCGGGTGGCTGCGATCGTCCCGGCGAACCCTTCGCCGATGGGGACCGGCACCTGCTCGCCCGGGATCCGTTCCAGTCCGTCGGTCGCTCGCACTTTCAGGTGGTCGTCCTCGCGGACGAGGAGCGACGCGCTATCCGCGCGGACCACCTGCCGGATCCGGTGGAGGAGCTCTTGGAGCGCGTCGTCGGACTCCATCCACTCGAGCGCTGCGTCGCTGATCGTGAGCACGTGCGCGAGGGTCACACGCGTTCGTGACTCCACGGCGTACAGCCTGGCGCGTTCGAGCGCCTGCGCCGCCTGGCGGACCATCGTCTCGAGCGTGTCTCGGTCCTCGAACGTGAACGTGCCCTCCGGGCAGCACACCGCGAGGACCCCCATCGAGCCCGTCGGTCGCACGACCGGGATGAACCCCCAGCGCTCGTCCGGTCCATCAGGTCCTGGTCTCGGCTCGAGCCAGAGGGAGGAGCCCGAACGGAAGGCCGACTGCAGGTCCCCCTGGTCGTCGGGCGACGATCTCGCGGGCACCATCTGGGTGTCGGGTTCCCCGTGCGTCGCCGCGACCACGAGTTGGCCCTCCTCGTCCTGGAGCACGACCGCCGCAGACGAGGACCCGACCGCCTCCTGGGCCGCGGACAGGAGCGAGCCGACGATCTCGTCCTCCGTCACCTCCGACGCGATCGAGGCGGTGAATCGCTGGATGCGGCCCATCCGCTCGAGGACCCGGCTCAGTTGGGCCCGCTCGGCCGAGAGGTTGTGGATCAGGTCCTCTCGTTCGACCTGTGCGGCCGCCCGCTCGCTCACGTCCTTCACGATCGCGACGATGCTGCCGTTGCCGTCGTCGTCGAGGACCCTCGTTGCGTTGAGGATCACCTGCACCGGCTGTCCATCGGAGCGACGGAAGGACAGGTCGAACTCGCCCGACCCGCCTTCCATGACCGACGTCAGCGCCTCCTCGACGAGCTCGCGCTCCGGCCCGTCCTCTGCCCACCACGGGAAGGGGGGCCGGAGCCCGACGATCTCGTCGCGTGACCGGCCGACGATCTGAGCGAAACGCTCGTTGACGTCCACGATCGTGCCGGTCCCGTCGAGCAACTCGAACCCGTCCTGCAGCGAAGCCAGCAAGGCTGCCAGCTGTGTCATCGGCGGAACGCGCGGCAGCCCGCCGGGTTGCGTCATCGGAAGCGTCGATCCGTCGTGATCCAACCATCATGCGTCGGCCCGAAGGCGAACCGCAACGGGACCGACGTCAGGTGCCGGCCGTGCGGGAAGGGCCGGAGCCATCGGCGAGGATCGCCTCGACCGCGGCCCCGAGCCCTCGGACAGGATCGCGCAACTCGTCGTATGACTCGCCGCGAACACCTTCGCAGGGATGGGAACCGATGGCGTTGAGGTTCACGAACCGGTGTTGGTCGCCTTGGTCCGGTCGGCTCCGGTCCTCGCCGGCATCGGGGTCGTCGACGGCGTGGCCGTGCGCGTCGCCTCGCCACCGTTCGAGATCTGCGCCGCGGTGGCCTCCACCTCGGTCGCGACCTCGTCGGCGTTGCGTTCCATCCGCGAGCGAGCCGAACGGAACCAGCTCACGATCTGGTCGTACCGCTCGCGGCCGTCACGCGTTCCCAGGACGTACGCCGCCCCTCCGATGATCGCCATCCGGAACAGGCCCGGACGCTTCTTCACCTTCACGACCTTCGGTTCGGCGCGCAGGACGTCCTTCAGGTCCTTGGTCTCCGAACGCTCGTCCTCGAGCCGGGTGCGCAGATGCGAAACCTCGTCCCGCAACCGCATGTTCTGTCGGTCAAGGCTGTTGATCCGGGCGGAATCCCAACGATCCTTCACCCGGCCACTCATGTCGTGCAACGTGTCCCGCATGTCGCTGCGCCTCCTCCGTGCATCGAGCGATGTTCCCGTGGTTGCACCCGTACCCGTGCGGACACGCTTCCATACACGCGGTTCGCCGCAGCTGCGGGCGGGTACCACCGCGAGATGAGTGATGCGAGCCGCGAGCGGCGTCACGCGCGACGGTGGGTGACACGGACCGGTCTCGGAGCGGCGATCGGCGGATCGATCGGCCTCGTCGTGGGTCTGATCTGGGGGTCGATCGCGTACCGCGTCGGATCGCTCGCGATGTGGGCGGTCGTTGCGTCGTGCGCGATCTTCCTCGGCATCCTGGGAGCCTTCGTCGGCGGGATGTCCGGTCTGGAATCACCGGACCCCGGACGGGAGCCCTCGCAGGTTGACGAGCCGCTCGGGGAGCCTCGTGACCTGACCGGTCCCGAGCGGGGGAGCGGCGCCACGCACACGTGAGGGTTCGTCGATGCGGACCCCATCACGCGGATGCGAGGGTGACACCTCGTGGCTCCGGGTCAAGGATGTAGACGGCGAACGAGCGTCGGATCACCGGTTGCGCGACGTTGCGGACGGGGATCCCGCCCGGCGTGGTGCCCCACTCGATCCCGCGGTGCGCGTGACCGTGCAGCACCAGGTCGGCTCCGGCCGTGTCGACGGCTTCCGCGAGCAGGTAGCTGCCCAGGAAGGGATAGATCTCTGCCGGCTCTCCTTGGAGGGTGTCACGCACCGGTGAGTAATGCAGCAGCGCCACCCGGACGTCGGACTCGAGCGGTCCGAGGCTCCCGGCCAATCCCTCGGCGGCCGACCTCGTCTCGTGCACGAACCGCTTCATCTCCGGCTCGCCGAACTCGGTCGCGCAGGTTCCGACGAACCCGCCACCGAAGCCCTTCGTCCCGGCGACGCCGAGCGTGCCCGAGGGCAGCTCGACGACGCATCCCTCCTGCTCCAGGACGACGACGCCCACCTGCCGGAGCTTGCTCAGCACCTCGTCGACCTGGTCCGAGTGATGGTCGTGGTTGCCGAGCACGGCGATCACGGGGATGCCGATCCCGTCAAGCTCGTGCGCGAGGATCTCCGCTTCTTCCGCTCGACCGGTCTTGGTCAGGTCGCCCGCGAGCAGGAGCGCATCGGCCCGCTCGGCGACGTCGGATAGGTATGGGCGAAGGGCCCCCTCCGAGTCCGTGCCGACGTGGAGGTCGCCGGCCGCCGCGACCCGGATCAACGCACGCGCTCCTCGTCGTCCGTGGTCGGGAGCGCGGGAACGACCGTCCGGTTGTCGACCGAGAGGTCCGGGCAATGCTCCTGGGTGACGAGCGCGACGGCTTCCCTGCGGTCCTCGGTGTTGACCGTGCCGGAGATGACGATGCGGCCGCCGACGATCGTCACGTCGAGCTCTGGCTCTGCGACGCGTGGGTCCGCCGCGAGCGCCTGCCGGAGCTCTTCCGCTCGGTACGCCGTCGGCGTCTCGGTCACGGCTCTCCTATCCCGTCGCTGACGCCGGACGCGGAGCCGCTCGCGACATCGTCACGAGGTCGAAGAGCGTTCGGAGCGCGTCCGTCGGCACGACGAGGTCGTTCGACCAGGCGTAGAGCAGGAGCGACAGGACGCGGCGCGAGCCGCTGGCGCGTGCTCGCGGGATCAGGTACTCGAAGTCGAGCTCGGTGTGACCGATCACACCGAGGGCGTCGTACCAGTACCTGGGCGTGTCCTCGGACGCCGCGAGCGCCTTCATCACGACGAGGTCCTCCGGCGGCACGAGGGTGAGCAGCCTTCCCTGGTACTCGCGCGTAACGGCCCGCGCCAGCATCTCGTCGTCCAGCATGATGTCGGGGGTCGAGCGGCAGATCACGTCGACCGTGACCCCGTCGCGCTTGGCCTTCGAGAGCCAGTGCTCGTACACGACCTCGGTCTCGAAGCCTCGCGTGCGCAGCGCCTCGAGCGCGCGTTCCGCGTCGGCCATACGAACGAACAGGTCGATGTCCCAGGTCGCGCGCGGTCGGCCGAACGCCGCGGACGCGATCCCGCCCATCACGAGGAACGTGACGTCGCCATCGCGCAGTGCGGCCGTCGCATCGTCGAGCGCCGCGAGCAAGAGGTCCTTGTCGATCGCCTCGGACCGTCCGGGCGTGCCGACCAACCGTTCCATCGTGTGGGACCTTCCTCTTCGGGTCGTTCCGGCCCTCTCAGATCGTTCCGGGGTCGGGCGCACGGACGCTGCGAGTGCGCATGCGAGCCGGGTACCCGCGCGCCGTCGCCGCGAAACCGGCCGTTCGCCGTGCAGCGCGAGGTTTGTCGGGGGGCGAGACCGGGCACCTTCTGGCCTGAGGAGGTACGAGATGGCGGATCACTACGAACCGCACTACGAACAGCACCCCGTAACCCCCGAGCCCTCGCGCGACGGGTGGGTCGGGTACGCGGCGATCAAGTACTCGGCGATCGTGATCATCGTGTTGGCGATCCTCGCGTTCCTCGCCTGGTACGTGCTTCCGCGGATCGGGTGAGTCTCGATCCTCCCTCGCTCTGCTGAGCGAGGGAGGGCCACCACGTTCTTACGCACCATCATGAGG
>JBKOUM010000015.1:0-5756 GCA_046723385.1 Actinomycetota bacterium | reverse complement strand
GGTAGTTGCTACTCTTCTTGCCGACTCCCGACGATCCTGCGAGGTTCACACGAACATGGAAACCACCCTTACCGCGGATGTTCGCGACGAGACCGGCAAGGGCGCCGGACGTCGCCTTCGAGCGCTCGGCCGCGTCCCCGGCATCCTCTACGGCCACGGAATGGAGCCCGTGAAGCTCAGCATCTCCGGGCAGGATCTCCTCCACTTGTTCCACACGGCGGGCGGAGGCTCGACGCTCGTGGATCTCAAGGTCGACGGCGCGACCCATCTGGTGATCCCGCGAGAGATCCAGCGCGACCACATCCACGGCCGGTTCATCCACATCGACTTCCTGGCCGTCCGGCGCGACGAGAAGATCACGCTCTCGGTCGAGGTGCACGAGGTCGGGGAAGCCCCCGGCATCAAGGCCGGCGGCGTCATCGAGCACCATCTCCGCGAGATCGAGATCGAGTGCCTGCCGAACGACGTCCCCGAGACGATCCCGGTCGACATCTCGACGATGGAGATCGGGGACCTGCTCCGCGTCGGGGACGTTCCGGTGCCGTCGGGCGTCTTCTTCCTCACGCCCGCCGATACCCCGGTGATCTCGGTGATCACGCCGGCGGCGCTCCGCGTCGAGGCCGACCTCACGCTTCCCGGCGAGGAGGCTCCCGCACCGGCCGAGGAGGCCGAGGCCGGGGAAGAGGCCGAGGCAGGGGCCGAGGAAGGCGAAGCGGGAGAGGCTCCCGCCGAGGGCAGCGAAGCGGGAGAGTAGAGTCCCGCGATGGCCTGGCTCGTCGCCGGCCTCGGCAACCCCGGCGATCGCTACGCGAAGACCCGGCACAACCTCGGGCGGATGGTGGCCGAGGAGCTCGCGCGGACCGCGGGGGTCCGGCTCAAGAAGGTCCGTTTCCTGCCCGCCGACGTGGCCGAACTTCGGATCGACGACGAGCGCGTCCTCCTCGTCACGTCGACCCGCTACATGAACGAGTCCGGGACCTCGTACGCGGGCGTCGCACGGAAGCAGGACGTGCCGCCGGAACGGATCGTGGCCGTCCACGACGAGCTCGAGATCGCACCGGGAGAGCTCCGGGTCAAGCTCGGCGGGGGGAGCGGCGGCCACAACGGGTTGAAGTCGCTCACCCAAGCGCTCCGGACGCCTGACTACCACCGCGTTCGGGTCGGGATCGGGAGGCCGCCCGGACGGCAGGACCCCGCGGACTTCGTCCTCGTGCCGATCGGGAAGGAAGACGAAGCCGACGTCGCTCGGTGGGTGGATCGTGCGGTGGAGGCCGTTCGTTCGCTCATCAGCGACGGCCTGGCAGCCACCCAGGACCGGTTCAACCGCGGCGCGGGTCGCGCCTGATCGGCCGGCCGGTGTGGCCGAAGGTCCTACCGAAGGCTAGGTATCGGGCCAGTCGGAAACGCAACCGTCGCCCGATGTGGGGACACCTCGTGTCGGTCGATGCTGCTCCAGGTGATCGGAAGGAGGTGATCGGATGCGGGCCAAGTTGAACTGGCGGCACCTGCTCTACACAGGAGCCACGATGGCCATGCTGCTGCTCGCAGCCGGCGCCCGGTGGAAGCCCAACTAAGCACCGGGCTCGGAAGGAGAGGAACGAGGATGCGGAAGATCATCTACGCGCTCGCGAGCCTCGCTGCATTGGCGATGGCCGTCGGCGCTGGCTGGAAGCCCTTCTGAACGGGCGCACCACACGACAGGTGAGGCGGCCCCCGGCGAAGCCGGGGGCCGCCTCACGTTCCCGGCTCTGGAGGTCCCACGTGGCGAACGGACGTGTTGCCACCGAACGAACCGCGCCCTCGGGGCCGGTCTTCAGTTCCCTATGCTGACTCCGATACCGAAGCCATGAAACTCATCGCCGGCGCGCTCGTCATCGCCATCGCCCTCGGGTACCTGACGGGAGGTCGGCTCACCAACCTCGCGCACCTGCGGATCCGCTGGGCGCCGTTGGCGATCGCCGGGCTGGTCCTGCAGGTGATCAACCCGCCTGGCCGGTGGCCGCTCGTGATGCTGATCGGATCGTTCGTGCTCCTGCTGGTGTTCGCGATCGTGAACCGGCACATCCTCGGTTTCTGGCTGATCCTCGTCGGCGTCTCGCTGAACTTCTTGGTCATCGGTCTCAACAGCGGGATGCCGGTATCCGCGCAGGCGCTGTCGGCGTCCGGGCAGGAAGACACGATCGGGCAGCTGACGGATCGCGCGGACAGCTACGTGAAGCACCATCTGGCGGACGATGACGAGAAGCTGCTGTTCCTGGGCGACGTGATCGCGCTCCCGCCTCCGATCGGCCAGGCGATCAGCGTCGGCGACATCTTCACCTACTGCGGGGTCGTGGTCGTGGTGGTCGCGGGGATGCGCCGGCGGACCAAGGAGCAGCCGGTCTCCGCGGCGGAGGTCCAGGGTGCCCACTGACGTGGCATCGGCCGAACTCGACGGGGTGATCGACGACATCGTCCCCGCGGAGGCGCTCACGCGACGCGAGAAGCGGCGAGCGCACGACCGGACCGCGAAGATCCGCGCCTACGAGCTGCTCGTGACGATCCCGGTCGTCGTCTATCTCGTCTGGTCGGTCTTCAACGACCCGCAGCCGTTCACCGAGTGGCAGCTCTACGTCTGGGCCGTTGCCGTCGCCGTCGCGGAGCTGCTGCCGGTCCCGACGAACGTCTCGATGCGGTTCAGCCTGAGCTTCCCGCTGGAGCTCTCTGCCGCCATGTTGTTCCCCACGCCGGTGGCGGCCGCGATCGCGTTCCTCGGCTCGGCCGACGCCCGCGAGGTCCGTGGCGAGGTGCCGCTCCTCAAGGCGCTCTTCGTTCGGGCACAGATCGCGGTGTGTGTCGTCGCCGAGAGCTTGATCTTCACCTACGTCGTGCACCCCAACCACGACGCTGCGTTCAACGAGATCCTCCACGGCATCTCCGCGTGGAAGCTGCTCATCCCCACGTTGCTGGCGGCGATCGTCGGCTATTCGCTGAACACCTTCTTCGTCGCCGTCTACTACCACTTCCAATCCGGCAGAGGCGTGCTCTCGATCATCGGCGACATGCATCGCGGCGTCTTCGGCGAGTTCCTCGCCTCGTACATGGCGTTGGCGTTGTTCGCGGTGCTCGTCGCCACGTCGGTACAGTCCCTGGGCATCTTCGCGATCCTCGTGTTCGCGGCGCCGCTCGCCTTCGCGCGCCAGATGTTCCAACGAACGCATTCGCTCCAAGAGGCGACGACGGAGCTGGCGGAGAAGCAGGCGGAGAACGAGTATCAGGCGCTGCACGATTCGCTCACCGGGATGCCCAACCGGATGCTCTTCCAGCAGCGGCTCGTCGAGGCGATCGCCGAGGCGCGCCGGAGCGGCGAGAAGCTCGCCGTGATGCTGATCGACCTGGACCACTTCAAGGAGATCAACGACACGCTGGGGCATCACTTCGGGGACCTGCTGCTGCAGGAGATCGGCCCGAGGCTGTCGAGCGTCCTGCGCGACAACGATCTGATGGCCCGGCTGGGCGGTGACGAGTTCGGGATCGTCCTGCCGGAGCTTCCCTCCGACGAGGTCGCGACGCGGATCGCGGATCGGCTGATCGAGGAGCTCGAGACGCCGGTGAGCGTGGAGGGGCTCGCCCTCGACGTGTCGGGCTCGATCGGGATCGCGCTGTTCCCGACCCAGGCGAACGACGCCGAGGCGCTCCTGCGGCGTGCCGACGTCGCGATGTACGCGGCGAAGGAGAACGGCGGCGGCTACGAGCGGTACGACGACGACATGGACCGGCACAACCCGGCCCGGCTCACGCTGATCGGCCAGGTCCGGCCCGCTCTCGAGAGCGGCGAGTTCGTCCTCTATTACCAGCCGAAGGTCAGACTGAGCGACGGGCGGGCGGCCGGAGCCGAGGCGTTGATCCGGTGGGAGCATCCGTCGCTCGGGCTCCTCGCGCCCGACGAGTTCATCCCGCTGGTCGAGAAGACGGTGCTGTTGCGTCCGCTCACCCACCACGTGATCGAGACGGTGCTGAAGCAGTGGCGAGAGTGGGCCGACGTCGGGATCCGGATCCCGATCGCGATCAACGTGTCCGCGCGCTCGCTGCTGGACCAGGAGCTCCCCGACCAGGTCGAGGGGCAGCTGCGTCGGTGGGACGTGCCGCCCGCGTTCCTCCGGATGGAGCTGACCGAGAGCTTCATGATGGGGGACTCCGGCCGCACCTCGCAGGTCCTGGACGCGCTCGCCGACGTGGGCGTCGGTCTGTCGATCGACGACTTCGGAACGGGCTACTCGTCGCTCTCGTACCTGAAGCGGCTCCCGATCGAAGAGATCAAGATCGATCGCTCCTTCGTGGTGCAGATGCACGTGGACGCGAACGACTTCATGATCGTGCGGGCGACGGTGGATCTGGGTCGGAACCTGGGCCTCCGGGTCGTCGCCGAGGGTGTCGAGGACCTCGCGACGTTCGACCGGCTCGCGGACTTCGGGTGCGACGAGGCCCAGGGCTACTACATCTCTCGGCCGCTCTCCGCCGTGGAGTTCACGCGGTGGCTCTCCGTCCGCAACCTCGAGCTGGAGGTCGCCCCGTCGGACGAACGCCGAGCGAACGACCCGCGTAACGATCCCGGGCGCGAACGCCTCCGCGTCGTCTGACGCTCAACGGCCGACGGCGAGCACGACCGCTCCCTCGATCCCACCGGCACGGAGCGCGGAGAGTCCCTCGTTCGCGTCCTCGAGATCGAACGATCGCACCCGCGTTCGGACCGGGACCCGCGCCGCGACGTCGAGGAACTCGGCACCGTCCCTCCGTGTGAGGTTCGCGACGGATCGGAGCATCCGTTCGCCCCAGAGGCGTTCGTACGCGAACGACGGGATGTCCGTCATGTGGATCTCCGCGCACACGACCGTGCCGCCCGGCGCGACCGCGCCGAGCGCGACCGGGACGAGCTCTCCCGCGGCCGCGAACAGGATCGCCGCGTCGAGGGGAACGGGCGGCTCGTCGGTCGACGCCCCCGCCCAGACCGCTCCCAGCTCGCGCGCGAAGGCCTGCGTCGCGGCGTCGCCGGGCCGCGTGAAGGCGAAGACCTCGCGGCCCTGGCTGACCGCGACCTGCGCGAGGATGTGGGCAGCGCCACCGAAGCCGTAGATCCCCAGGCGCTCCGCATCCCCCGCCATCCGGTAGGCGCGGTAGCCGATCAGCCCGGCACACAGCAAGGGTGCCGCCTGGAGATCCTCGAAGCGGTCGGGGATCCGGAAGCAGAACCGCGCGTCCGCGGTCGCCAGCTCCGCGTCGCCGCCGTCCAGGTCGTACCCCGTGAACCGCGCGCGCTCGCACAGGTTCTCGCGGTCGGTCCGGCAGTAGCGGCACTCGCCGCACGTCCACCCGAGCCAGGGGACCCCGATGCGGTCGCCGACGGCGACGTTCGCGACGCCGTCGGCGACCGAGTCGACCGTCCCGATGATCTGATGTCCCAGGATCACCGGCCGTTCCGGGCGCGCGAGGTCGCCATCGACGATGTGGAGATCGGTCCGGCAGACCCCGCACGCGCGCACGCGGATGCGCACCTGACCGGGTGCCGGTGTCGGTTCGCGGAGCTCGCGGAGCTGCAGAGGCTCCCCGACGCGATCGAAGACCATCGCCCGCATCCCGCGAGCGTAGACTCCGGCGCCGGTGGAACGACTGCTCCTGTGCCGGCACGCCGAGAGCGTTTTCAACGAGCAGGGCCTGCTGAACGGTGACCCGTCGGTCGCGGGAGGCCTGACGGCGAAGGGCCAGGAGCAGGCGCGGCG
>JBKOUM010000195.1:0-11339 GCA_046723385.1 Actinomycetota bacterium | reverse complement strand
CGGCCTGTCGAGACTTGCTCCTCTTCGATGATCCCGTGATCGGGATCGTTGTCGTAGATGCGGACGAAGATCACGGAGCGTCCGTCTGGAGACCACGATGGCTCCATATCACTGAAGGTATCCCTCGGATCGTTGCCGGCTTCCAGCTGTCTACCCTCTCGGTCGAGACGTCCAGCAGGAACAGGTGAGTCTTCGATCCGAACTGTCGAGCGAAGACTATCTGGTTGCCACTCGGCGACCAACGCGGGAAGTTCATCCGTTGGCTGGACTCGACGAGAACCCGCTGGTGCCCACCATCGATCCATAACTGGACGAGCTGCCACCTTGTCTGCCCGTGGACGGCCCAGGAGAAGACAACGCGGTGGCCGTCAGGGGAAACGTCGCCACCGAAGTCAGCCTCCGGCCCGGAGGTCAGTTGAGATAGGCCCGATCCATCGGCACCCACGATGTAGAGGTCGAAGTTGCAGTCCGGCACGCGACAGGCTCCTGGGTTGGGCTCGTTAGCTCAGTCGAGAACAAAACCTCCCTTCGAGCGTCGTCGCCACGGCTGCCCGCCCCGGAGGGCGGCGCGTCCTCGCCAGGCTTGAAGCGTCGACATCCGCGGGAGGAGTGGGATTCGAACCCACGAGCGAGTTGCCCCGCTAACGGTTTTCAAGACCGTCGCCTTCGTCCGCTCGGCCATCCTCCCGCGACAATCTACCTGCGGCGACGCGGCTGTCACGGTCCGCGGCGACGCGATCTTGCCGCCAAACTGCCGCCGGGCTCGAACCCCACCCGCACCGCCTGCTCCGTAACTAAGGAGCCCTGACCGCTGTGCGCACCTGCGGAGGACGCACGTCAGCGAACGAGCGGAACGGCCGTCGTTATGCGGTGTCGTCGGGGATGTAGATCACCACGTCGTGAAGTTCGGTCCCACGGAACGACCGGACGATCATCACGGAGCCATCCTCGGCCCTATCGAAGATCCGCTCCTCGGGGAGAACGACGTCGGGTCGAACGCCTCGGGTAGCCGTGATGACGGCGGTTACATCCATGCTGACCTCCGCCCCGCTCAGGATCGCATGCCAGGTCGCTTCATCGTCCTCGTACATGAGCTCAGCGTACAGCCAGGGTCCGACGTGTCCGTAGCCGTCGTCAGTCGCCCAGTCACCACCCGAGCCGCGTCGTCGGCCCTCTTACTTCGCGTCGATCTCGCCGAGCACCCGAACGACCTCCCGCCCGTGCCTCCGGGTACATCGTCAGGAAGTTGATGATGTCGGCCCATTCCTGGCCGTTCTGGTCGCAGTACCGCATCAAGCGTGAGGAGATCGCGTCCCGGTCGAACTGGTCGCGGATCAGGACGTCGCGAAGGTCCTCGCGGGCGGACGGTGTCAGTTCGAGAAGCAGAGCGCGGAGGTCTCCGGTCATTCGGACCGCTACGTCGCCGTCAGTCAGTCGAAGCCGCGCCAGGACCGGGGACCAAGTTGTCGCCCGCGGCCAGTTCGGGCGTCGATGCGGGCACCGTCTCTACGTAGTCCGGCTTCGAGCCGGCCTCCTTCTCTTCAGCCACAGCCTCTGAGGCGACGTCCGTTGGCTCGACGCCAACGAGATCGGCCACCGACTCTGCACCCTCCTCCTCCGTCACGCGCCTGAGCTTGGGTGGCGCCGCCTTCAGGCCCGCACGTTCTGAAGGACGTCGACGTAGAAGCCTTCCACCGTGTCGAGGACGCTCCTCACGAACGAGCCACGGCCATCGTCGCGCTTGAGTCCCATGTTCGAGGTCAGACTGACCCTGAACGCACGGACATCGCCTCGGTCTGGATACAGGGTGGTTGGGTCATCCCGTGCGACCCGCAGGGGTGCGGCGGGCGATTCCCCGCGGCGCACCGTGCGTGACTCAACCACGGCGACCTCCGGTGCCTTCTGAAGCTGACGCAAGAGCCAGGAGACCCGCCCCTTCGACGTGCCCTGCTTCGGCGCGGCAAGGGTCGTCGACGCCGATACCTGACGAGCGCGGAGATCCGCTTGCAGGTGGAGCAGGCCGGCGACGTCGGGGATGCGCAGCTCGGCGTAGAGAAGTCCGGTGCTCGCGAGCGAGTCGACCAGCGCTTGTCGTCGGGTCGGGGGGGTCTTCTCCGCCTTGGCCAACACCTGCCGCACCTCGCGGCCGAGGTCGCTAGTCAGACTAAGCGCCACTGCGTCGCTTCGGTCGTCCAACCGCCTACGAGCCGTTTCCCCAAGCTCTGAGGATCCCGCATCTGCGACACATACCCGTTCTCTTCAGCCATTCCTCACCTGGCCGACGAATGTCTGCGGCCATCCGTACAGCTCGGAGATCCGCCGGTACGTGTCAAGGCTCGGGGTCCGGTCTCCGGCCTCGATCTCCCGAAACTCCCGGACCGTGACTCCACCAGCCAGGCGGCGCGACAGACGCGGAGACCTTCGCGCCTGCGATCGCGCTGCATCATCGTCAGGAACGGAGCAAGCGAAGCGACGGCGATGACCCTAGCCCGTATCTCCGACTCTCAGCCACCGAGTGGCGGGCCAAGCGTCCCTACGCGAAGCCGTTCCCCTGGCAGAAGTTCGCTTCGCCGTCGTCCTCCCGCGCGAAGACCCGGTACTGCTGTGTGATAAAGGGGTTCGTGTCGGGCACCTCCAGTGACCCACTCACCGAATCGGTCGCGTTCGACGCCACCTCGATGTTGAACCCTCCGACTGAAGCGTCATCGACCCACACGTCGAACACGGTGCCATCCGGAATCGTCACGGTCACAGACCAGTCCAGCTGCAAGGCGAACTCGGAGAGCCGCGTCGCCGTGAGGGCACACTCGTACGTCGCCGGTGGCGGGACGACCGTCGCCGTCACGATCGGCGGTTCGAACAAGGTGCGACCGCCCCGGTTGAGGATCTGGCAGGACGCCTCGTGCGTCCCCACATCGGTCGTCGTGAACGGGTCGGACACGACGCTGCCGTCAACGATCAGCTGCGCCGTGCCACGCTTCGGCACGCCCACGAATGACGCGTCGAACGTCAGCGACTCGGTCCCGTCGCCGACCACCTCGATCGAACAACTCGATGGAGCCTGCTTCGCCATCGACGGACCAGGAACTGCGACGACCAAGAACGCCGTCGCGAGCGCGAGCAGCGCCGCGATCTTGCGGATCATTCTTCCTCTCCTCCCACGCCCGCAGCCGGCCGCGGCGAATCTCTAATGGCCGAGGGTACGGTGCGTCGCCAAACCGGCCGTCGTCAAGAGGCCGAATGGCTAACCCTCGGGCGTCTGACCGCCACGAGCGATCGAACCGCAAGGTTGTGACTCTACGCCCACCGGAGGAACCGAACGATGGGGCGAGGCAGTTCCTCTCAGTTCGCCGTCTGGTCCGCCCTGAATCGCTGAGTCAGCGTTCATCGAGCGCCGACTAACCGGAGTCGTGCTATGCGTAAGCGTCCCGGAGTAGCCATGCATTCATGACCCGTGCGAGCAGAGGGTGAGGTCGTGCCGTTCCCTTCGGAGCGCGTCGAGACGAGGGCCCAATTCGACGTGTTCTACCAGGAAGAGCACGAACGCCTCTTCAAGGCTCTCTACTTCGTGACCGGGAACCGCCACGATGCGCAGGAGCTGATGCAGGACGCGTTCCTGCGTCTGTGGGAGCGGTGGGACAAGATCGGCACGATGGAGGACCCCACCGGCTACCTGTTCCGCGTGGCCCTGAACGGGTTCCGGATGAGACGTCGTCGAGCGGCGATGTCGATCCGGAAGGTGATCCCGGTCCCGGAGCGGCGCGATCTGTTCCTTGAGGCGGAGATGCGCGCGGATGTGCGGCAGCTCCTCCTCGAGATCACCCCGCGCCAGCGTGCTGCCCTCGTGCTCGTGGACCTCCTCGGATATCCATCCGAGGAGGCGGCGCGCATCCTGCGCGTAACCCCGTCCACGGTTCGGGCCCTCGCCACGAAGGGGCGTCGCGCTCTTCGCGCCATGGAAGGAGCACAGGATGCCTGAGGTGCAGGAGGTGTTCCACATGGCGACGCAGAAGGTCCGGCCCGATCCCGACTCGCTCGAGCAACAGCATCGCGATCAGCGGCGGCACGCCTCGCGGCAGAAGGCAGCCGTCTTCGTCCTGGTCGGCGCGCTCGCGCTCGGGGGGGCGGCGTTCGGGATCAGCGCACTCGGGAGCGACGGAACGGGTCAGCCACTGGGCCCGCCGACGGCCTCACCGCCCCCCAGGACGGCCTCGTCGCTCCCCATGGTTACGGACGGCCTCCCCTTGGTGCCCGGCCGGTACGTCATTTCCACGACCGATCCCGACTTCAACGCGTCGCACCGGATCACGATCGACGTCCCCGAGGGCTATTCGGGTTGGGAGGGCGTGGCCGTGTTCAAGGACCGACTGGATGCCGGAGATACCGGAGTGGCCATGTGGGTCGTCGATGGCGTTTACACGGACGCCTGTCAGTGGCGCGGGACGCGTACGGCGATCTCGTCGGCAGATGATCTTGCGGCAGCCCTCGCCGACCAGGACAGCCTTCGCCCGTCGACACCGGAGGACCGCGAGGTCGACGGCTTCCGCGGCAAGTACATGAACCTGATGACGCCCAGCCCGGCGACGGTCAGTCGGTGCGATGGCGACCGGTTCGCCGTGTGGACGGAACCCGGTGGGGGGCAGCGGTACCTCAACAACCCCGGTGAGACCGAGGGCGTGTGGATCCTCGATGTCGACGATGCCGTCCTGGTGATCAATGCCCCAATCGCCGCGGACGCACCTTTCCGGGAGCGTGCCGAGGTGTTGGTTCAGATGATGCAGTCCATCCGGATCGATCGGAAGTAAGGGGGAGGATTCGGAGCGCAGCGACGTGGGCCGAGGCCCGGGGGCGGTAGGGGACGCCCCCGGGCGCCGGTCAGCCCACAGAGCCTTCGCCTCTCCGTTCGTCCGCCTGGCTCGCCCTCCAGGCCTCGGCTCCCCCGGCCGGGATCTGGCCTCGCTCAAGCCAGGCAAGGCAACCAAGCTAGGTCCGACTTTCGGTCGTTAGAGGGACCCCAACTCACTGACAGCCCAAGGACTGACTTGCCGCCCCTCGGGGACGGGACGTAGATGTGGGCGACAGTTTCTCTCCTCTCCGAGAGTCGCGGCCGGGCGCATGGCGATTCCGAACCCCCAGGCGAACCGGCTTCGGCTGACTGTCAGAACGCCCGTGGCTCCTACCCGGCCACGGGCGTTCTAGTTTCCGACTCGCCACGAGATCATCCCGAGGCCGAGAGGAGGGCCCGGGAGAGGGCTCCTCCTCTTCGTCTTCCTCCGGACGGCCGTGGGGACTGATCCAAACCCCGACCGTCCGACCGACCCGGCGAGCTACGTTGCGCTGTTCCTGTAGGCATTGACGGCGTTCAGGTCGACCCGCTGCCCGTCCGTTCGGAGCAGCCCCGGGGAGCGGGTTCCCGGCGGTTCTGTCCCTCGTTGGGGGCCTGCTCGGCGTCCCGTCGATAGCTGCAGATCCGGCGTTCGGCCTCCTCTTCGGCGTCATCGCGATCGTCTTCGGGGCGTTCGGGCTGCGTCGTTCACCGGAAGCAGGACGAGGCATCGCCATCGCTGGGAGCCGTCCTGGGCGGCCTATCGATCCTTGCGTTTGCGTTGGCCGCCCTGCTCATCGCCGTGGACTACCCGACCGTCCCCTGATAGGCAGCTCAACCGAGATCGGCTAGCCCCGACACGCCGAGCATCCTAGGACACCTATCCGCTGGTCAGACGGGTTCGCGGCGTCAATCCTGTCCCGCTACCCTGGCGACGTGAGCGACGACCGCAAGCTCCCGCCGGCTCGTGACGCCGACGATCGGTTCCGAACCCTGGTCGAGGACCTCCCCGTCGTGGTCTTCACGTTCAGCGACGAACTCCCCGGCAAGACCCTCTACGTGAACCGCCAGATCGAGCGGATCCTCGGCTACGCCGTCGATGACTGGATGCGTGACGGGGACCTCTGGATCGGCATCCTCCATCCGGACGAGCGCGACGAGCTCCTCGAGAACTGGGCGGCGACACGCGAGGCGCACCGGCCGTGGAGCGGTGAGTTCCGCTACCGGCATGCCGACGGCCATTGGGTCTGGGTCCACGAGCACACTCGGCCCGTGTTCGGCGCGGACGGCGAGGTCGTCTGCTGGGAAGGCATCCTCGAGGACGTCTCCGATCGCGTGCATGCCGAACAGGAGGCGGCCGCCGCGGAACGAGACCTCCTCGGATCCGAGGCTCGCTTCCGCTCGCTGGTCGAGAACCTGCCGGCCGTCGTGTACATCGAATCGGACGAGCCGGCCCCTCGGACCTTGTACATCAGTCCGAACGCGACCGAGGTCATGGGGCACCCTCCTGAGGTCCTCCTGGGAACGGACGACGCGTGGGCGCGCGTGGTCCATCCCGACGATCGGGCACGGATGTCGGAAGAAGCCGCGAACTCGAGGGAGAGAGGGACGTTCGACCTGGAATACCGGATCGTCCGAGCCGACGGCGAGGAGGTCTGGGTGCACGACCACTCCGTGCTCACTCGGAACGACGAGGGGGATACGGGCCAATGGCAAGGGGTCTTGATCGACATCACGGACCGCGTTCGAGCCGAACGCGAGCTTGCCACCTCCGAGGCGCGCTACCGGGCCCTCGTCGAAGGGGTCCCCGCGGTCGTCTACGAGATGGGCTTGGACGATCATCGGCGGACGCTCTACGCGAGCCCTCACATCGAGGCCCTCTTCGGGTACACGCGCGAGGAATGGCTCGACCAGCGGGACATCTGGATGGAGCTTCTCCACCCCGACGATCGCGAGTTCGAGCTGGCCGCGCACGATCTGCACAGCTCCACCGGCGAGCAGTGGGCACGCGAATACCGGCTCATCGCGGCGGACGGCCGCGTCGTCTGGGTCCGCGACCACGCGGTGCTCCTGCGGGATGTCACCGGGAAGCCGCTGACGTGGCAAGGGGTGATGGTCGACGTGACGGCGAAGAAGGAGGCCGAGGAACGCCTGCGTCTGTCCAACGACGAGCTCGAGTTCCGGGTGCGAGCACGAACCGCCCAGCTCGAAGAGGCGAACGAGCTCATGTCGCTCGAGATCGGCGAGCGGCTCCGCGTCGAGAAGGAGCACCGCGCGATCGAGGAGCGCCTCCGGCACCTGGTCGAGGACCTCCCCGCGGTCGTGTACCGACGGCAGCTCGCGGAAGCGGACGACGGCCGGAACCACGAGTACGCGAGCCCCCAGATCGACGACCTGCTCGGGTTCACGCCGGCCGAGTGGCTCGACGACGACCTTCGGATGTCACGGGTGCACCCCCACGACCGCGGAGCTCTCGCCCAGGCGTGGGCCCGGAGCAGCATCACGGGCGAGCCGATCCAGATGCAGTATCGATGCTTCCGGAAAGACGGGCGCATCGTCTCGGTGTTCGACCGCGCGACGATGCTCTCGCGGAACGACGCCGGCGATCCGCTCCTGTTCCAGGGCGTGCTGATCGACCTGACCCCGCGGCTCGACGCCGAACGGAAGGCGGAAGAGGCGGAGCAGCGCTTCCGAGAGCTCGCCGAGCTCAGCTCCATGGTTCCCTACGAGTTCGAGGTGCCGTCCGGCGCCGACGCCGGGAACGAGTTCAGATACACGACGCCGGTCATCTCTCAGCTCTTCGGGTTGCCCGTCGAGGCGTGGAACGACGAGCGGCGCTGGCTCGAGCTGGTCCACCCGGACGATCTCGACAAGGTGGTCGAGCTGATCAAGCGCATCACCGAGCTCGGCGAGCCATGGGAGCTCGACTACCGGATGATCGCCACCGATGGACGCATCGTATGGCTGAGCGACCGCGGACGCTGCATCCAACGGGACGAGCATGGAAGGGCCGTCCGCTTCCAGGGTGCTGTGCTCGACGTGACCGCTCGTCATCTGGCCGAAGAGGCGATGACCGACGAGCTCGCCCTCCTCCGTGACCTGGTCGACGGGATGCCGGCGATCCCGTGGACCCACCAGGTCGACACGACGTCGGGATGGACCCGGTACGTCTTCATGGGGCAGCAGTGCTTCGACCTCCTCGGATACACGGCTGAGGAGCTCCTGGCGGAGCCGCATCACTTCCCGCGACTGGTGCATCCCGAGGACCGGGAACGCGTGACACGGAAGAGCGAGGAAGCGGACCGCACCGGCGTGTGGGACGACGAATACCGGGTGATCCATCGCGACGGGTGGGTCCGGTGGATCCACGGGGTCGGACGACGCGTCAGCCCACCGGGCGTCGAGCCAGCGACATGGCAAGGCGTGTCGATCGACGTGACCGCGCGGCACAACGGCGAGAATCGATCCGATCGACTTCGTCTGGCCGCGGACCCCCTTGAGGATCCTCGTTAGGCGCGGGGCTGCAGGACCCGAGCTCGCTCCGGCAGGTACTGCCAGAGACGCTGCGGCACGACGACCGACCCATCCTCTTGCTGGTTGTTCTCCAGGATCGCGATCAAGGTCCGACCGATCGCGGTCGCCGTTCCGTTCAAGGTATGCAGCGTCTGGATGCTCCCGTCGGCGCGCCGCACGCGCGTCTGAGCCCGGCGCGCGCCGTAGTCGGTGTAGTTGGAACAGGACGTGAGCTCGCGGTACTTCCCCTGGCCGGGCAGCCACGCCTCCAGGTCGTACTTCTTGGCGGCGGCGCCGCCCAGGTCGCCGGCCGCGACGTTCACCACCCGATACGGGATGTCGAGTCCGCCGATGATCTCCTCTTCGATCGAGACGAGGAACTCGTGCTCGTCCCAGCTCGACTCGGGGGCGGAGAACGAGAACATCTCGACCTTGTCGAACTGGTGGACGCGGAACATGCCGCCGAGGTCCTTGCCGTAGGAGCCGGCTTCACGGCGGAAGCACGTTGAATACCCCGCGTATCGCAACGGCAGGTCGGCCTCGTCCAGGATCTCCTCCATGTGGAGCGCGGCGAGCGAGACCTCGGACGTCCCCACCAGGTAGAGCTGGTCCGCGTCGGTTCGGTAGATGTTGACCTCGTCGGTCGGGAGGAACGCCGAGCCGTACATCGCCTCCTCGCGAACGAGCACGGGCGGGATCGACGGCGTGAAGCCCTTCTCGACCAGCACGTCCATCGCGTTCCGCATCAACGCGAACTGGACGAAAACAAGGTCCCCCAGCAGGTAGACGAAGCGCGAACCGCTCGTCCGTGCGCCCCGCTCCACGTCGAGCATGCCGAGCGCGGTGGCGAGCTCGGCGTGATCCTTCGGCTCGAACCCGAACGACGCGGGCTCGCCGTGGCGCCGGACCTCCACCGCGTCTTCGTCGGTGAAGCCGTCGGGCGCGCTGGGGTGTGGCAGGTTCGGGGTCGAGGCGAGGAGCAGGCTGAGCTCCGTCTCGGCATCGGAGAGCTGCGGTTCCAGCTCCTTCAGCTCGGCGCTGACCGTGGCCACGGAGGCGATCAGTTCCTTCTTCTGGTCACCGTCCGCTCCACCGATCGCCTTGGACGCACGGTTCTGCTCGGCGCGGAGCGCTTCGACTCGCTGGGTGAGGTCACGGCGGTGTTCGTCGGCGGCGAGCAGAACGTCGACGCGATCCGCGAGATCCCTCCGGGCGAGCGCGGTTCGGAACGGGTCCGGGTCCTCCCGGATCAGCTTGATGTCGAGCATGTGGTCATCACACCTTTACCTGGTCGGGTTGCTTCTCCTCTCCCTCCTTCGCGGCCGCGCCAGCCGACTGCTGGGCGGCCTGTGGCGACGACGAGCCCGACCCGGCTCCGGCATCCATGATGCTCTGCCCGTGGAAGACCCCGCCCTCCTCGACGACCAGGGTCTTCGATGTGATGTTGCCTTCGATCCTGCCGCCACGGGCGAGGTGCGCCTTGCCCTTGACGAGGATGTTGCCCTTGAAGCGGCCGGCGACGCTGACGTTCTGGGAACGGATATCGGCCTCGACCTGCGACTGCTGCGAGAGCACGACGTCGCCGTCGGCGTTGATCTGTCCCTTGATCTGCCCGTCGACCCGCAGGTTCCCGGCCGACACGACGTTGCCCTCCAGACGAGCGTCCTTGCCGACGATCGTGACCTCACCGTTCTCGGCCATCTGCCTGTCCTTTCGTTCCGGGGGAGCCTGCTCACGCGGTCGATCCGCGTGCTCCGCCTCCGCGTCTTCTCGCCGCCAGATCATCGCGCCTCCGCCGCCTGCTCGTGCTCCGTCATCGCCTGGCGGATCGCCTCTTCCTCCTCGGCCGACAGGTTGTAGCTGCTGCTCCGGGCGGTCACCGGCTTTGCGTATACGCGCGTCTCCTGGCGGCCGTTGATCGACGTGATGACCACGCCGGTCCCGTGCTCGTCCAGCATGGCGCATGAGAACGAGAGGCGCCCGCCGACGTCTTCGAAGGCGTCGTAGCGAAGGAGCGCGACACGGCGGATGCTCCCGTCGATCTGGTATTGCTGCTTCCGATCGGTCCCGTTGAGCGTTCGGACCGCCTGCTCGATCCGCTCGATCCTCCCGAGGAGCGTCCCTACCGCTTCGTCGCCGGTCAAAGTGCCGCGTGCGTCCGCGCCGCCCGTGCCACCGGCGAAGACGACGAAGGCGATCGCCAGGAGGGACAGCCCGATCGCGATCAGCGCGATCAGCGTGAGCGTGTGGTTCGAGAGCGTCATCGCGGTCCGTCCCCGGGTGTCCCATGTGCGGAAACCGCACGTCAGAGCCGGTCTCCGTGAGGGACCGAAGTATACGGCCGGTCAGTTGACGTCGCGGGAGCGGAAGACGGCGAGCGCCAGGATCAGCAGCACCACCACGTAGACGGCTGCAACGACCCATGCTTCGGTGATCCCGAGTAACACCGGCGGCAGGTTCGAGGGGCCGACCGACGAGAACGAACGGCTCTCGTCGTAGATCGGCTGCTGCGACACGATCACCTCGCCCGCACGGACCAACAGACGGTCGGCGATGCTGGGCCGGAACCCGGCGATCACTCCCTCGAACAGGATCAGGTAGCCGAAGAGCACGCCGACGGCCGCCACCGTCGACCGGCCGACCATCGCGAGCGCGAGCGCGATCGATCCGAACGCCGAGGCCACCACCGAGACCCTGAGGATCGCCTTCCCCGCGTCGCTCAGCCACGTCGTAGGGGCCCCGACGCTCGTTCCACGCACCGCGACCGCGAGCCGGAAGCCGGCGAGCAGCAGGATCTGGAGGAAGAGGGTCGCCGCGATGACGACGAGCACGACGACGAGCGCACGGATCAGGAACACGCGGATCCTGCGCGGCTCCCATGTCAGGAGGGTCGCCATCGTGCCGGCCGTCCAATCCGCGCCCCCGAGTGATGCCCCGAGGACGACGCCGAGGAGGACCGTGAACGTGCTCGTGTGCTCGATGATGTCGGACGCGTCTCGGA
>JBKOUM010000076.1:0-3568 GCA_046723385.1 Actinomycetota bacterium | reverse complement strand
GTCCCCGCCGAGGCCGAGCCGCGCGGCCCGCCCCGCCACCTGGGCCCGGGACTCCTCCCCGGAGGCCAACAGGCACGCCGAGGACCGTCCGATCGCGCCGAGGAGCTGGAGGACCAGCGTCGACTTGCCGATCCCCGGCGGCCCGGCGATCAGCACCACCGAGCCGGGCACCAGCCCCCCTCCGAGCACGCGGTCGAGCCCGGGGACGCCGGTCTTGATCCGAGCGTCGTCGCCGGACGACCCCAGGGGCACGGGAGCGACGGCATCGCGCGAGCGGCTCGCCGGAGGCGCCACCGAAGCCTGGACCGTGCCCCACGCCCCGCATCCGGGGCACCTGCCCGCCCACTGCGCGGCCCGCTGGCCACACGCCGAACACTCGAACGAGACGCGGTCCTTCACGGCGACGACGCTAGGCTCCGCCACTGACACCAGGGCCGTGTCACCCCCGCCCAGTAGCGTCCGCGGCATGCCGGGTGAGGCCCATCGGCTCGGTTCCCGGCTCACAAGACCGCAACGGTCGATCGCCGCTCGACCGGGGGCGCGGTCTGCCGATACCTGAGTCCTGAGGTGATCGCCGTGCGAGTCGTCAAGCTGGAACTCGATGCCCCCGAACCGGGATCGACGGCTGCCGCGGAAGCGCTCGCCGCGCCCCCGGCCCCGCCTCTGGTCCTGGTCACGTGGCGAGACGCGTTCTTCGACATCGACCAGACCACGATCGACGACTTCCGGCCCGACTACCTGGTCCACACGGTCGGCTTCCTGGTCGCCGACGGACCCATCTTCGTGTCGCTCGCGCAGGAGATCCTGCCCGACGACGAGGGCTACCGGGCCGTGACCCACATCCCCCGAGCCGTCGTCGAGCGGGTGGTGGCGTTGGATCAAGCCTCTGAAGCATCAGCCGAGGCGGGCGAGTAACCGCTACACTCGGCATACCGCGAGCGGCTCCGCTCGCAGGACGACCTCGGAAGGAGGGATGCGCGATGGCCCAGCACTCTGCCGCCGTCCTCATCACGCCGCGTCCCTCCGGTCGCGCCTAGCCTTCGGCTCGCGCTCCCTCCGGGACGCGTTCGCACGTTCCGAACCCGACCCGAAGGAGCATCGCGTTGCGAAGCGAAGCGTTCGAGCATTTCTTCGACGAAGGCCTCGTCGAAGCGCACCTGAAACCGCTCAAGCATGGCAAGGAGGCGAGCGTTCACCTGTTCCGCGCCAACCCGCGGACGACGGGTGAGGACCTCGTCGCGCTCAAGCTCTACCACCCGCTCGATCGGCGGGACTTCCGCGACGAGACCGTCTACCGCGATGGCGAGTTCATCAAGGAGCGCCGGATGCGCGTGGCGCTCGATCAGAAGACGCGCTACGGCCGGCAGCTGCAAGGCGCCCTGTGGGTCGGCCGCGAGTGGGAGACCCTGCGCAAGCTCGAGGGCGGCGCCCCCGTCCCGCGTCCGATCGAGAGCACGGAGGATGCGATCCTGATGGCCTACGTCGGCGACCGAGACGTCCCCGCGCCTCGGCTGCACGAGTACCACCACGACGATCGGGACGAGCTCGCGACGCTGTGGGACCAGCTGCACGCCGCGGTCGAGCGGATGCTGTACCGCGACGTCGTGCATGGCGACCTGTCGAGCTACAACGTCCTTGTCTGGGACGGGCAGGTCAGCCTGATCGATTTCCCGCAGGCCGTCGATCCCAAGAAGAACCGCCATGCCCAATCGTTCCTCGAGCGCGACGTCCGCCGGCTCGGGGAGCACTTCGAGCGCCGCGGCCTCCACAGGCCGTGGGACCGGATCGCCCACGACCTGTGGACCGGGTGGCTGTTCGCCGACCTCGTCCCCGAGGAGCTCAGGGGCTGACCGGATCTGCCTAAGCGCTGCGGGCCGCCCCGGCGTCTGGAAAGGTGATGCAGGCAGAGGGCGAGATCGTGCAGCTCCCGGAGCAGAAGGTCACCGGCTCGAAGGACTTCCGGACGTTCTTCGAGGACGAGCACCGGCGTCTGTACAAGACGCTGTACTTCGTCACCGGCGACCGGACGGAAGCCGCAGACCTGATGCAGGAGGCGTTCCTGAAGCTGTGGGAGCGCTGGGACCGGATCGACAGGATCGACGATCCGACCGCCTACCTGTTCAAGGTGGCGCTCAACGGCAACCGGATGCGGGCGCGCACCGCACGCCGGGCGGCGAGGCGTCAGATCCCGCTCGGGATCGTCCGCGATCCCTTCGATGACGTCGACCTCCGCGAAGACGTGTTGCAGATGCTCCGGGGCATCGCGCCGCGCCAGCGGGCCGCCCTCGTCCTGCTCGACCTGTACGGCTACGGCTCCGAGGACGCCGCTCGGATCATGGGCATCCGTCCGTCGACCGTCCGCGCGTTGGCCACGCAGGGCCGGGCCGTGCTCCGCGCTGCGGGAGGCCCCGATGGTTGAGCTCAGGGAGGTTTTCGAGATGGTCACCAAGCAGACCGAGCCCGATCTGGACTCGTGGAAGCAGCAGGAGGACCGGCAGCGACGTCATGCGAGGAACCAGAAGGTCGCCGCGATCGCGGTGGTGGCAGCGGCGGTCGTGGCGGTCGGGGCCTTCTTCCTCGCGACGAGGCCGGAGACGCAGGAACCCATCGACCAACCCACGCCGCTCCCGTTCGTGACGACGCCGCCGATCGGTCCACAGATCGTCGGTCTGGATGGAGCTCCCCTCGCGCAGCTTCCTCCGGCGTTGTCCGGCGCGTCCAGCATCCGTCTGTCCCCCGACGGTTCCACCCTCGCGTACATCGCCGACGGCGTGGTCCACACGGTCGGCATCGACGGAACGAACGACCGGACGCTGACCGATGATGCGAACACGAACGACGGCGACGCCCAGAACCACGTCGAATGGTCACCGGATGGGACACAGCTCGCCTACGCGTACAGCGGTGACATCTACGTGATCAACGCCGACGGCTCGGATCAACACGCCGTGACGCATGTCTCGGACACGTTCCACCACTACTACCCCGTCTGGTCGCCCGACGGAAAGGCGATCGCCTACTGGAGCGGATCGGCGACGGGACAGGATGGCGGACCTGCCAACGCCGAGATCGAGACCGTCGTGGTCGAGGATCGGCTCGTCACCCAGCTGACCCAGAACGTCATCTCAGACATCGAGCCCGCATGGGCACCCGATGGCAGCAAGGTCGCGTACTGGCACGGCGGTGCCCTGTGGGTCATGCGAGCGGACGGAACCAACAAGCACGAGGTGTACGCAACCGATGGCGGCGCATGGGCGCCCGCCTGGTCTCCGGACGGCACACGGGTCGCGTTCATCACCTACGTGGGGAACCTCCCGGATGAACAGGGCGGAACCCCGTTGATGCAGCTCCACACGATCGAGTTGAAGACCGGAACCGTCAGCGATCTCGACATCCACGTGCTGACGGACTGGAACGGTCCTCAGTGGGTCTCGAACGCCGAGATCCTGATCAACCGCTACAACTGACGTTGTCAGGAGGAGGGGGGGGGGGGCCGGGGCGCCCCCCCCCCCCCCCACAAGGGGGGAGGGCCCACACACCCCGCCGCTGACAAAGCGGCGCCAAACCC
>JBKOUM010000138.1:0-45976 GCA_046723385.1 Actinomycetota bacterium | reverse complement strand
GTCTACGACCACGTCTCGACGTTGAAGCTGATCGAAACGGTCTTCTCCCTGCCGACGCTCTCGTCGACGAACCACCTTTTCGACGTGTCGACGCCCGGCGGTGGCACCTACGAGGCGTCGGACGGCTCCGTCGGACCACCGGCTCCGCCGAAGGACGGGCTCGAGCGGATCGGCGACCTGACGGAGTGCTTCACGTTCTGAACGAGACGGTCGCTCCCCCCGGTTTGCCTTCTCTCGCGAAAGGGCGTCAACTACTCGTGTCTTCAGGGGAGGGGGTTCGTATGGGGAGCGCGTTCGTCTTCGATCCCGATGCCAGCTATGGCCGGGTCGATGCGATCCGAGAAGCGAACGAGATGCCCGAGGGTGTGCACCTCGTCGCTTCGGTCACGGGGCCGTGGAAGCTCGTCTCGATCGTGGACTACGACGGTCTCGCGCAGCTGCCCGCTCGGGTGGACGGGGTGGCGGGCGAAGGCGGGGGCTCCGGCGACCCGGAAACGGCGACCACCGTGCTCGGGACCTTCTCCAAGGTGAAGCGGACCGAGTACGCGAACGAGATGGCCTTCGTGAGGATCCAGGTCCGCGGAGACGCCGACCCGATGGATCTCCTCGACGAGGTTGCGGCGACGATCGGTTCCAACGAGGTCGACGCGGTGGTCGGCGACTTCGACATCCTCGCGTGCGCCGTCGCGGACGACGAGACCAACCTCGCCGCGAAGATCCTTGCCGTCCGAGCGATCGGCGGCATCAAACGCACGACGTCGCTCCGCGTGATCGACTTCGTCTCCGAGAGCCCGGACGCACCGGACGGCCACCGGATCCCCGCGTACCCCTCGGGTTCACGCCGAGCGATCGATCAGGTTCTGGGCGGAGCTGAGCTCGCGCACCGATCGGATCCGCTCGAAGAAGGGGACGGTGTCCCGGGCGATCGCGGTCGCTCGGTCGTCGTCACCGAGGTCGACGAGGACGCGCGCGAGTTCGAGTCGGGTCGCGGCCGCCTCCCAGGCGGCTTCCAGTCCGCTGAACGCGTCGGCGGCTGACCCCAGGAGCTCCACCGCCCGTTCCGACCCTCCGAGCGCCGCCGCCGCACGGCCATCCAAGCGCATCGCGTAGAGGGCGAGCGGAGGCTCCCCGGCCCACTCGGCATGCCGTGCCGCCCGGTCCGCCAGCTCGGCGGCTTCGCCCCATGAACCCTCCTCCGAGACCACCTCGCACCAGGCCTCGAGGATCTCGTCCTGACCCCGCCGATCCTCGACGACCTCCGGACGCTCGAGGAGCGTCCGTGCCTCCGAGTACTCGCCGCGCCGCGCGAGCAGCCGCGCCTGCCAGAGGACCACGACGGTGTCGAGCCGGTCCTCGGCGTGCTCGAGCCAGCGAAGCCGCTGGAGGTACCTACTGGCCGCGTCGCGATCCCCCTGGGCGTCGTGAACGAACGCCGCGATCGCGAGGTGCATCGCCGCGAAGCCCGGGGGCGTCTCGCGCCGCTCGCCCATCAGCTCTTCGGCGACGTCGACGTCGGCGAGGACCCCGTCCCAATCGCCGAGGCGGAACCGCGCCGCTGCTCGGAAATCCACGCAGTAGAGCGCCTGCATGGGCGACCCGGGCAATGCGCCCGTGAATCCGCGGTCCGCGAATCCGACCGCCTCCCGGTACCGCCCCGTGCTCAGCGCCCACCACGCGGCCATCGCGTGGATGTCGCCGACCTCGTACGGATCGGTAAGCTTCGGCGCCAGCTCGAGCCGCCGGCGGATCGGGTCCTCCATCGGGCCGTACCGGCCGAGTGACTGGTGCGCCGAGGTGATCCCGTCGAGCGCCGCCGACTCCAGGTCGACGCGGCCGAGCCGGCGGGCCATCGCGGCAGCCTCCTCGCCCGTCGCGACCGCTCGCTCGAGCTCCTCGTCGTCATCCCACGCCTCCCGGACGGAACCCGGTGCGAACGATCGCGCCACGAGCAGCCGCGCGCGCTCCTCGCTGTCCTCCGGTCCGGCGGCCGACAGACCGATCTCCAGGTACCGCTCGCCCTCGGTCCGGGCGATCCGGTGCCGCATCGTCCCCGGCGCTCGCGTGACGATCTCGAGCGCGATCGCGCACAAGCGGGCGAGGTCCCGCGGGTCGCCCGACGCGGGGTCCGCGACGGATCCTCCCGCGAGGAGATCGATCGCCTCCCTGAAGGACGCCCACGCGCGGTCGCCGTCGTACGCGTGGAACGCGACCATCCCGAGGGTTTCGAGAGCCCGTGACCGTTCACTCGGGCCGGCGGCGAGCGACAGCGCGGTCGCGCCGAAGCGCTCCGCCGGCTCGAGCGCCAGTTTGCTCCCGGCCTCGTTCCCGGCCATGAGGGCGAAGCGGAACGCCCGCTCGCGGAGCCGCTCGACCTCGTCGGGATCGGGTCGGGTCTCGCTCGCGATCGCGTGGTACGCGTGCTCGTAGTGATGCGCGAGCAGCTCGGCGAATCCCCGCTCGCGGTCCTTCGTTCGTGCTTCGATCCACCCGGCGACGCGGGCGTGCGCCCTGCCCCGGTCCCGCCGTGGGAGGCTCTCGTACGCGACGTCCTTGATGAGGACGTGCCGGAACGCGAACTCGCGTTCCCCGACGATCGTCGAGCCGATCCGCCCGTGGACGAGCCCCCGGTCCTCGAGGCGCCACAGCACGTCGTCGAGCTCGAGCGGACCGGGAGCTGGCTCCAACAGCGACGCGACGGCGCCGTTCCAGAACGTCCGCCCGACGACGGATGCCGATTCCAGGACCAGCTTCTCGACGGGGGTCAGGAGGTCGATCCTGGCGGCGAGCACCCCCTGCACCGTGTCGGGGATCTCCAGGTCCTCGACGCCCGCCGGCTCGTCCAGGAGGCGCTGGACGATCTCCTCGAGGAAGAACGGGTTCCCGCCGGCGCGCTCGAGGATCAGGGTGCGGAGCTCGCTCGAAACGGCGCCCCCCTCGACGAGCAGGTCGAGGAGGTGTGAGGAATCCGTCGCCGACAGCGGCTCGAGCAGCAGGCTCGAGTGGTTCCACCGCCCGCCGCCCCACTCGGGGCGGCGGGCGGTGAGCTCGGGCCGCGCCGGGCAGAGGAACAGCAGCGGACCCTCGCTGCGATCCGCCGCGTCCTCCAACAGGTCCAGCAGGGCCGGGTCGGCCCAATGGATGTCCTCCACGACGACGAGCACCGGGCCGGATCTGGCCAGCGCGGAGAAGAACGACCGCCAGGCCGCGTGGAGGTTGTGGCGCACCTCGCGAGGATCCGACCCGGCGAGCGACCCATCCGGGTCCTCGAGCGCGATCGTGTACGCGAGCGCCGCGCTCGCGCGAGCGGGATCGGTCGAGACGTCGGCCGTGATCAGTTCGTCCCCGACCTTCCGGATCTTCTCGATCGCGAGCTCGGGCGGATCGGTGTCCAGGATCCCGGCGTGGGCCTTCAGGATCTCGCCGAGCGGCCAGTACGTGACCCCCTCGCCGTAGGAGAGGCATCGTCCGCTGATCACGACCGGCGGCTGGGGAAGGTCGGCGGTCCAGGTGGCGAACTCTTCGACGAGCCTCGTCTTGCCGACGCCGGCGTCGCCGTACACCGTCACGAGGTGCGGCCGGCGATCGGCCACGCACCGGTCGAAGACGCTCTTCACCATCGTGAGCTCGGTCCCGCGCCCCACCATGGGCGTTCGGTGGAGGCGGCTGTCGCTGCGCTGCGCGGTCCTGGGCTCGGCGACGTCCTCGTCGAGCAACTCGAAGGCGCGGACCTCCGTCTGTTTCCCCTTCAGGATGAGCGGCCCAAGCTCCGTGAACCGCACGCCGCGCGCGGCTCGCGCCGTGCGTTCGCCGACGAGGATCTGGCCGGGATCGGCGCCCTGCTCGAGTCGCGCCGCCACGTTCACGGCGTCACCGGTCACGAACCCCTCGCCGGGGCCAGGCTGGACGCGGGCGATGACCTCTCCCGTGTTGACGCCGATGCGCATCGCTAGGCGGAGCGCATGGTCCTCCTCGAGGGAACGGTTCAGGTGATCGAGACCGCGGCGCATCCTCAGCGCGGCACGGAGCGCGCGTGTCGGATCGTCCTCGTGCGCCGTCGGGACGCCGAACACCGCCACGACCGCGTCGCCGATGTACTTCTCGACCGTCCCGCCCTCGGCCTCGATCTCGCGGCGCATCGCACCGAAGAACGAGTCCATGACCTCCCGCAGCCGCTCAGGGTCGAGCTGCTCACCGAGAGGGGTCGAACCGGCGAGGTCGGCGAAGAGGATCGTCACGCGCTTGCGCTCTTCGCCGACGGGCACCGGCATCGACACGCGGAGACCGCAGGCCGGGCAGAAATCGGCGTCGGCCGGGAGTTCGGCGCCGCAGCGTTCGCACGTCGCGAGGGCCGCGCCGCACCGGACGCAGAACCTCGCGGCGTCGGCGTTCTCGGCTCCGCACGACGCGCAGGTGGTCACGCCGCAAGTCTAGGTAGGGGGCGGTAGCCTTCGCAGGAGGAGACGTCGTGAGGGGCGTTCGGTGGCGGAGGTTCGACGCATCGGTCCTGGAGAGCGCGTCCCAGGCGCGCCGACGCCGGGGATGATCAGGGAGCAGGCGATCGCCACGAACGGGATGTGGTCGGGCCTGGTCCGCACCGACGCCGGCATGGTTTCCGGCTGGCACCATCACGGCGATCACGAGACGGCGATCTACGTGCTGTCAGGGGCGCTCCGGATGGAGTTCGGCGGGGAAGGACGTGAGGTGCTCGACGCCGGACCCGGCGACTTCTTGTTCGTGCCCCGCGGGGCGATCCACCGTGAGAGCAATCCGAGCTCCGAGCCATCCGAGCTGGTCGTGTGCAGGTCGGGATCCGGCGAGTCGGTCGTGAACGTGGAGGGACCCGCGACGACGGAGGAGCCGTGAGGGCGGCGGCGATCCTCCGGATCGCCGCCGCCGCCTCGCCCCGTCGCCGACTGAGGTGGTCGGGTGGTTCGCCTCGATCATCCCGAAGAGACCGTGCGCTTCGTCGTCGGGCCCGGCCGTGAAGAACAGCGAGTTCGTCGGACCGGCGGCTGCGCCGTTCCCGAACTCGAGCGCCCACAACCCATCGATCCGGATCACGGTTCCGTTGGCCCGGCGGAGCACGCCGACCTTCTCGAACCCGCCGTCCGACCGCGGCTCGTAGGCGATGATCCGGCCGTCGCCGAAGTTGCCGACGAGCAGGTCTCCGCTGAACCGTCCGAAGTCGCTCGGCGCCCACGCGAGGCCCCATGGGGCGTTGAGCGCGTGACGAGAAGCAACGCGACCCAAGAGGTTCCCCTCGGGATCGAACATGTCCACGAACCCGAGCCCCGGTCCCTGCACGTCGTCGTCCGTCGCGGGGTCCCGCTCGGCATAGGTCACGAAGATGTTGCCGCCGAGCGCCTGGATCCCGAACGGCGCGAACCGGTCGGGGATGTTCGGGTCGACGAACGCGTGCCGGTGGACGCGCTGGAACGTGTCATCGAACACGTCGACACGACCGTTGTGGAAGTCGGTCGCGTACAGCAGCGGACCCTCGGAGGCGGTCGCGATCGCGAGGCCCTTGTAGACGGCGCCCGCCCACGCACGCCCCGCCACGAAGAACGCGTGCGTGGACGGCGACGGTGGGGGCACGCCCGGGTTCCAGCCGTAGATCTTCCCGGCCTCCGTGGAGAACAGGAACAGCGACGGCCCCGAGGCGCCGCCGTGGCTCACCACGAATCCCGGGCTCCCGTTGAACACGGCCCCGGTCGGCGCGCCGGGGACCGACACGACGAGCGGGATCGCGGTCCCGGTGCCGTCGTAGAGCGTCGAGACGTTCGTCTCGTTGTCGGCGACCCACCACGGCGTGGTCGGCCCCGCCGTCAATCCCCACGCGTTCACGAGGTTCGGATCGACGTGGAGCGCGTGGCCGGCCTGGTCCGAGACCAGCCGCGTCACGTGGTACGAGTTGGGGCCCATCGGGTCCGCACGGACCGTGGACACCGACGCCATCGCCCCCGTGAGGACGACGACGGCACACAACGAAGCCATGCGTCTGAGCACGGGCATCCCCTCCCTGGGATCGGGCTTCGTGGTACTACGGGTGGGCGTCGGGAGGGGTTCAGAGGAGCACCCCCTCCGTGGAACACGGGACCCGGGATGGCGTAGGGTGCCCGGTCGGGACCCTCGAAGCGCGGTCGACCGATCGGATCGTCACGAAGGAGGCGCGCATGGCGGGAACGGATGATGACCAGATCTCGGTGGTGAGCCGAGGAACCAAGATCGAGGGATCGGTGATGGCGGCCGGCTCGCTCCGGGTCGAGGGAGAGGTCCTCGGCAACATCACGGCGCGCGGCGAAGTGTCCCTGTCGCCGCACGGCCGCGTGCAAGCGAACATCAAGGCCGAGAGCATCACCCTGGCCGGTCAGGTCAAGGGCGACCTGGACGCCTCCGGCGACGTGTCGCTGCCGGCCGAGAGCCGGCTCGATGGCAACATCCGAGCGCGCAACGCGGACGTGGGAGGCACCGTCGATGGCGACGTGACGGTCAACGGCAGGGCATCGCTCGGACCACTCGCCCGCGTCGAGGGCGACATCACGTCCCGAGCGCTCGCGATCGCCGAGGGCGCCGTGTTCATCGGCCGATCCGTGATGCAGGGCGAGTCGCACGACGACGCCGATGCCGGGAGGCTCCGCCGTCGTTCGGCCGCGACGTCCGCGTCCTGAAGGGTCGGACTACCGGATCCGGTAGCGGAGGTACACGACGCCGCTGCCGAACCGGCGCTCGTCGAGCAGCTGAAGCCTCACCTCGACGTCGTCGGGGAACGGCGGTCCCGCCTCCGACCGAGATCGGGCTGACGAACGGTCCGATCTCATCCACGAGCCCCGCCCTGATCGCCCGGCCGGCCAGGTTCGGACCCCCGATGCTCAGATCCCGATCGTCGGTCGCCTTCATGCGTCGGATCGCCTCGGGATCGAAGTCACGTTCGATGCTGGTCCGGGCGCTCGCCGCGCGTTCCAGCGTCCTCGAGTACACCACCTTGTCGGTGGCGAGCCACAGGTCGGCGAAGTCCCGGATCGCGTCGGGCTCCCCGGCCGTATCGATCGTCTCCCACGCCACGAGCACGTCGTACATGCGCCGTCCGAGCAGCATCGTGCTGACCTGTCTCTGGAGGTCGTTGATGAACCCGTGCACCTCGTCGTCGGGGGCGGCCCAGTCGAAGGTGCCGTCCCGGTCCGCGACGTACCCGTCGAGGGACGCGAGCGCCGAGTAGATCAACCTGGCCATGATGCGTCGCTATCCTGAGCCGGATCCGATCGGGGCGCCAACCGCCCCGACGCGTCACCGACGGGAGGCGGGTTGAGGCGGCTCGCGCGCGTGCTTCGGGTACCACCCGGCGAGGGCCGCACGGTCGCGCTCGTCGTGACGCTGATGTTCGTCACGGTCGCCGGTCAGACGATCGGTGAGAGCGGGGTCGGCGCCCTGTTCTTCGATCGGGTGGGCACGTCCGCTCTCCCCCTGATGTACCTGCTCCAGGGGGCCACCGGGCTCGCCGCGATGCTCGTGCTCACCGGGTCACTGGGGCACGGCGACCAGCGGCGCACCTACGCCGGGCTGCTGCTCGCGCTCTCCGCCGCGATCGTGATCGAACGCAGCCTCGCGATCGGGCAGGCACGGTGGGTCTACGAGCTGCTGTGGCTGACCGCGTCGCTCGGGATGCTGCTGGAGGCGATCACCACCTGGGGGACCGCGGGGTTGGTCACCGACACGCGACGCGCCAAGCGCCTGTTCCCGCTGTTCGGGGCGGGCAGCATCCTGGGCGCGATCGTGGGGGGCCTCGTCACGGGTCCGCTCGCTCGGACGATCGGGGCAGAGAACCTCCTGCTCGTATGGGCTGCCGCGATCGCCGGATCCGCCGCTCTCTGCGTCGGGATCCTCGGCCGGGATCGGGGCCGCGCACGCACAGCTGGGCGGCGGCGCGTGTCGCGGACCCGCGAGCTGGCGCGGGGGCTGGCCTCGGTCCGGAGCTCCCCGCTCCTGATGTGGATGATGGTCGCCGCCGTCCTGTTCTCGGTCCTGTTCTTCTCGCTGTACCTGCCGTTCGCGGAGGCCGCCTCGCTCCGCTTCCAAGATCCCGACGCCCTCGCCGGGTTCCTCGGCGCGTTCTGGGCCGTCGTGACCGGCGCGGCGTTCCTCGTCGCGATCGCGTTCACGAACCGGCTGCTCGGCTGGTTCGGCGCCGCGCTCTTGGTCCTGGTCCTCCCGGTGCTGTACGCGGGCGCGTTCGGCGTCCTGCTCGTGAGCTCCGCGTTCACGACGCTGGTCGTGATCCGCTTCGTCGTCAACGTCTGGCTCCAGGGCGTGGCGTCGCCGTCGTGGGAGACGCTGATCAACGTCGTCCCCGAATCGCGGCGCGACCAGACCCGCGCGTTCCTGAACGGGGGGCCCACGCAGGTGGGGACCGCGATCGCCGGCGTGGTCCAGCTGGTCGGCCAAGACGTCCTGTCCGCTCGGCAGCTCGCGTCGATCGGCCTCGGGTGCTCCGCGATCACGATCTACGCGGCGTGGCGGATCCGCCGTTCCTACGCCGGCGCCCTGGTCGACGCGCTCCGAAGCGGGCGGCCGAGCGTGTTCGAGGTCGGGGTCCTCGGCGGCACCCCCATCGTCCTCGAGCAGGAGGGTCAGGCGATGAACCTCGCGCTCCGGGCCGCCCACGACGAGGACGTTCGGATCCGGCGCCTCGCCGTCGAGATGCTCGCCGCCGCGTCGAGCTCGGACGCCCGCGACGCGTTGTTGGAGGCCGCCACGGACGACGACGCCCTCGTCCGGGCGAAGGCCGTCCGCGGTCTGATCGAACGGGACGAGACGACGATCGTGCCGGCGGCGCTCGCCGATCCTGACCCGGACGTCCGTCTGGCCGCCGTGTCGGCGCTCGGATCCCGAGCCGGGCCCGATCGACTGCGCGAGCTGCTCGCCGACCCCGGTCCCGGCGTCCGGGCGGCGGCGGCCGTCGCGCTCCTGCAGACGTCCGCGCGCGAGGACGCGCGGGAGGTCGTCGACGATCTCCTGGGCGACGAGGACGCGGAGGTCCGGCTCGCGGTGGTGCGTGAGCTCGGCGCCGCGGCGACCCCCGACGCCGCGCTCGCCGTCAGGCTCACGACCGATCCCATCCCGGCCGTCC
Organism: Actinomycetota bacterium; assembly: GCA_046723385.1. Lineage (GTDB taxonomy): Bacteria > Actinomycetota > UBA4738 > UBA4738 > HRBIN12 > AC-51. The sequence goes on along the minus strand of JBKOUM010000138.1, from coordinate 36,852 downwards.
GGGCCGCCGCGATCGAGGCCCTCGCGTCGGCCGGAGCCGATGGAGTCGTGCCGGCGGCGCTCGATGCCCTCGGCGCGCCCGACGCGTCCGTCCGGGCGGCCGCCTTCGACGCTCTGATCGGCCTCGATCTCGGCGGTCACGCCCAGGCGATCCACGCGCTCGTCGAGGACCGCGCCGAGCGAGCCTTGCGCGATCACGCCCTCGCGGCATCCGTCCCCCACGACGGCGACGCGACCGGCTTGCTCCACGATGCGCTGCGCGCCCGAGCGCTCCGGCACGCGCTCGTGTCCCTGTCGGCGCTCGCGCTCGTGAGCGAGGACGGCACGGCGATGCGGGCGGCCCTCGAGAACCTCGAGCCGAACGGCTCGGAACAGCTCGCGACGGCGCTCGAGACGATGGAGGTCGCGGCGCGGGCGCCGCTCGCCAGGTCGCTGATCGCGCTGTGGGAGGCCGACCCGGCCGCGCCGCCGCGCCGCGACGATCGATGGTTGACCGAGGCGCTCGTCGACGATGACGTCGTCATCCGATCGTGTGCCGAGCTCGTGGAACGGGCCGACGAACGGACCAGAGAACGAGGAGATCAGATGACGACCGAGAAGATGTCGATGTCGCCGATGGAGCGCGTGCTCGAGCTCCGGAGGATCCCGTTGTTCGCTGATCTCTCCCCCGCGGAGCTCCTCCGGGTCGCGGCGATCGCCGAGGAGAGGACGTACGTCGACGGCGACGTGATCGGGCACGAGGGAGAGATCGGCGAAGAGCTCCACATCATCCTCGCCGGCACGATCCACGTCGTCAGGGACCGGGACGGGTCGGCCGCCACGGTCGCCCGGCGGGTCCCCGGCGACGTGGTGGGCGAGATGTCCATCATCTCGCGCGCGCCGCGCGTGGCTTCGCTCGTGGTCGAGGGGGATGTCCGGACGATCTCGATCGGTCGCCGGGAGTTCGAGAGCATGATCGCGGAGCGGCCCGACGTCGCCCTCGCCGTGATGCGCGTGCTGGCCGAGCGGCTCGGCGCCGCCACGGCCGAACAGGCTCAGGGGAACGGCTGATACACGAGCGGTGCCGCCCTTGCGATACTCCGTCCGACCATGGTTGACATGACCCCCGAAGAGGCATGGCGGGCGATGCTCAACGGCACGCACCCGCACCTCCAGCACAAACCGTTCCGCTGGGTCCCGTCGGGTCCGCGTTGCAAGCTCTGCGCCGCTCCCTTCGGCCATCCCGGCGCCACGCTCTTCCGCCGGTACGGGTACGGGCCGTGGGAGAAGAACCCCAACATCTGCGGCCGGTGCTTCAAGGGGATGATGGAGCACGCGAAGTCGTGTCCCGGCTCGGACGACGACGGCACGGTCGCGGGCGCCGAGGTCGAGGTCTCGATGCTGTTCGCCGACGTCCGAGGCTCGAGCGAGCTCGCGCGCCGGATGCCCGCCTGGGAGTTCGCCCATCTGATGCAGCGCTTCTACACGAGATCCCGCGCGATCCTGATCGACGGCGACGCGATCGTCGAGAAGTTCATCGGCGACGAGGTCGCCGGCCTCTTCCTTCCGTTCATGACCGGTCCGGACCACGCCGGCCGCGCGATCGACGTCGCGCGCGAGCTCCTGCGGGCCACCGGCCACGGCTCGGCCGGCGGCCCTTGGATCCCGCTCGGTGTGGGCGTGCACACGGGGATGGCGTTCGTCGGGATGGTCGCGTCCGGAGGGGCGAGCGACTTCACCGCGCTCGGGGACCCGGTCAACATCGCCGCGCACCTGGCGGCGCAGGCCGGCGTCGGCGAGATCCTGGTCGGAGACGTGGCGGCGGCCTCGGCCACCCTGGCCGACGGCGCGCACGAGCGGCGCCACCTCTCGCTCAAGGGTCATCCGTTCGACGCGTTCGTGCTGCCCGTCGAGCGTTCGTACACGCCGTCCTAGACCCCGGCTCGTGCGGGTCGGCTCCCCTCCCACGCTCGCTCAGATCGTCGGATAGGTCTCGGCAACGCTCCCGTCCGTCAGGCCGAAGGTCCAGGCATCGATCCCCGGCGGTTCGATCCCGAGCGAGGTGAGCGCGGTGCAGATCTGGCTCCGGTGATCCGTCCCGTGATGCAGCGCCTGCGCCAGGCGGATCCCGATCGTCGCCTCCCGCTCGAACCCGTCGCTCTCGTCCACCTCGTGCAGGACGGCGCCCGGAGCGGGGTCCTCCGCCAGGAACCGGGACCACGACGCGCCGTCGGCCTCCATCTCGGCCCTGAGCGCGGTGAGATCCATGCTCTCCGTCTCGATCCGCCGGTCGCGGTCGCCCGTGATGTCGAAGAGGTACCAGGCGTCCGAGCCGACCAGGTGCCGCATCGTCTCCAGGATCGAGCCGTAGGTGCCGGGCAGCGCGGTCTCGAGCTGTCCCGGGCTGAGCTCGAGGCACGCGTCGATCAGCCGCGTCGTTGCCCAGACGTGATGACCGAACGCCTCGTCCATCAAGGTGTGCGCGCCGACCGGGATGTCATCGTGCCGTCTCTCGTCGAGCGCCGCTCGGAGCCCGGCCATCCCCTCCAACATCTGCGTCGCGGATCGCCGACCCTGCGCTCGGTTCAGGAGGTCCCTCGCGGCCGCCTCGACTCGGTGCAGCCGCGCGAGCTCAGCGGTCGGACCCGCTTCATGGCCCTGCCCCTCGGTCACGAGCTCCTCCGCGAGAACGTCTCCTCGTACTCGGGGAAGTATCGAGCGATGTCCCGGAGGTCGAACGACTGAAGGATGGACTCCTTCGGTTCCCGCTCGAGGAGGAAGCGCACGCTCGCCTCGACGAGCTCCGCGCGGGTCTCGAACCCGCCACCGAACCGTTCCCAGTCGGCGTCGGGAGCCCCGATCTGGTGCTCGCTCGGAGATCCGTCGCCCTCGTGGATCGTCACCGTGAACCGGCCCCCGGTTCCGTCCTCGGACGCCTCGATGGTCCACACGACGCCAAGGCTACGACGCTCCCGATCGTCGGGTCGCGCCGCCGGCGCTCAGAGGCGCGCGTACAGGTCGTAGTTCCCCGCGATCTTGGCGATCACGCCGGTGACGTACTGACCGCCGGCGCACCCCCGGCACCACGCCGATGCGTTGATCGAGCGTGCCGTGGTCATCGCGTCGGCACAGGCTCGGAGCGCGGAGACGATGGCGGGATACCCGAGCGTCGGACCGTTCGTGAGCGTATGACGCACGGCCTGCAGCCCTTGGTCGAGGGAGACGTAGTCCTGCACGCCGACCGAGTTGAAATCGGTCGAGCCCGGCATCGGCAGCGTGTCGGCCAGCGGGTTCCACGCCGCCTGCGTGAACTCCGAGTACTGCCACGCCACGAGCGCGACCAGGTTCGAGCGGCACGACGGCGCGCCGATCGTCCGCAGGAACGACCCGGCCCACGCGCCGTACGAGATGTGGCTGCCGCCCTGGAACACGGCCCCGACCGTCGCCAGCGCTTGCGACCGGATCCGCGCGTGGAGGCTCGCGATCAGGGTGACGGTCTTGTCCTTCGTGCGCTCGAGGTCGGTCAGCACCGCGCGTTGCTCGGCGATCGTCCGCGCCTGCGTCTGACGTTCGGCCACGAGCTGCGCCAGCAACTGCGTCTGTTCCAGCCGGAGCCGATCGAGGTCCGCGGCCTTGCGCGTGAGCTCGACCCTGAGGTTCGCGACCCGATCCGCGAGATCGACGTCGGACCGTCCCACCGCTTGTCCGTACACGAGGAGATCACCGAGATCGCCGATCGAGGACGAACCGAGGAACTGGCCAAGCATCGAAGCCTGCACGCTTCCCGCACCCTGCATGAAGAGGCCGCGGGCCATCGCGTCGAGCTGCGTCTGCAGCTTCCGTACCTGCCCGGCCGCGACGATCAGCTGGTGCCTCGTCGTCGCGAGCTCCGCGTCGATCCCCGCGACGCGGCTCGACACGTCCGTGATCCGGGCGTCCAGCTGGGACAGGCGATCTTGGAGGGAGCGCGCCTGCGACTGCTGAGACGCGATCCTCTCCGTCAATCCCGCCAGTCGGTCGTTGGCGGCATCGAGCCTCGACCGAGGCGACGCGGTCGAGCCGCTCGTCGACGACGTCGCGAGCGCGAGCATCAGGCCAACGGCCGCGAGTGCGCGGCCGATCCGGCGAGCGGGGGCGGCAGCGTGATCGAGCACGGTCATCCGGGGGGGTTCGCGGCAACCTATCGGATGGAGCCCAACGACGTCGCTTCACTCCGGAGCAACGTGTCACGAAGATCGTCGGCGTCAACCGACATCGATGAGGACCTTGCCCACCGTGTTGCGCTCGACGGCGGCATGCGCGTCCGCGGTCTCCTCCAACAGGAACCGGTGCAGCGGCAGGCCGGCCTGCTCGCCGACGCGGAGGGCTCCGGCGGACACCGCGTCGTTCACGTCCCGGATCGCCTGCTGCTTGGCCGCGGCCGGCATCGTGTACACGAGCATGAACTGGTAGCGGGTGTTGGCGGTCATCGCCGTCCCGATGTCGACCCGGAACTCGTCGGGTTCGCTCGCGTAGATCGCGACGGTCCCGTTCGGGCCGATCACCGCCGTGTCGAGCGCGGCGTTCTCGACCGGGGCGACCTCGACGATGAGATAGACCCCGTCCGTTGCGGCCGCACGGATCGCATCGTCCGCACCCGCCTCCCGGTAGTTCACGACGTGGTGGGCGCCGGCGGCCGATGCGAGCGCCCCTTTGTCCGGCGTGCTGACCGTCGCGATCACGGTGGCGCCGGACCACACGGCGAGCTCGATCGCGGCGTGGCCGACCGCACCGGCCCCACCCGCGACGAGGACGGTCCGTCCCTCGAGCGCACCCGGACCGAGCGAGGCCGGCGCGTCGACCCCAACCGAGAGGCACCGATGCGCCGTGAGCGCCGGGATGCCGATGCTCGCACCCAGGTCGAAGGAGCCGCCCTCCGGCAACGGGACGGCCTGGGCGGCCGGGAGGGCGACGAGCTCCTGCGCGCTGCCGTTCGCGCGGCGCCTCGCGACCTCCCACAGCCAGACGCGTTCGCCGACGCGACCCGGCCCGACGCCCTCTCCCACCGCCACGATGGTGCCGGCCCCGTCCATGTTGGGGACGACCTCGGGGAACGCGAGCGGCTGTCCGGGAGCGTCGCCCCGGCGCGCCTTCCAGTCGGTCGGGTTGACACCCGACACCGCAACGCGGACGAGGACCTCGCCGGGCGCCGGTTCGGGTTCGGGACGCTCCACGAGCGTCAGGACGTCGGGGTCACCCGTCTCGCGATAGACGACCGCCCTCACGGCTCTTCCACCTCGCTCGATGTCCGCGCCAGCACGTGGTGGTAGGCGTACTCGCCGTCGACCCACGGGCCCTCGATCTCATCGACGATCCGGAACCCCGCCGCGGTCATCCACCCGCGCACCTGCTCGAGACCCGGATAGAAGTGGTAGTAGCCGGGTGACCGATCCGTCATCTCCCACATCACCTCTCCGTCGACGACCGGGAGCCCTGCTTGGCGAGCCTCCTCGTTCGACGAACGGATCTGCTCTGCCCACATCAGCTCAACCGTGAGGTAGAGCCAGCCCTCCCGGTGCAACGCGTCGCGGAACCGAGCCAGCACTCGCGGCCAGTCCTCCGCGGGAACGAACTCCATCGCATCCACGCACATCACGCCGTCGAAGCGATCGCGATACGGAAGGTCCTGCAGGTCGAACTTCTCCGTGGTCGCGCTCGAGAAGCTCGTTCGGACCGCCTCGAGATGTCGCGTGGAAGCGTCGACCGCGGTCACCGATCGGCCGCTCGCCAGGACGGTGCCGACGTACCTGCCGATGCCGCACGCCGCGTCGAGCACGGTTCCGCCGACCGGCAGCATCGAGAGGAATCGATCGACGGACGACCGATGCGCGTCGTCGGTCTCCGTCCAGTACGCATCCAAGGTCTCGAGGGCATCCTCCTGGCGCTCGTTCTCACGACGGAGCTCGAAGAGCCAATCCGCCCTCGTGCGCGAGGATCCACCCGGACCGAGATCGGTCACGCGAAGTCCCGCCGGGTCAGGCGCGAACCCTCGGTGGCTCGGATGCGAGCTGCGCGTACGCCTCGGCCAGGTGCGCGATGACCTTCGCCGCATCGGCGTCGGCGACCTCGGGGGTCAGCTCGGCGATCTTCGTGGCGATCATGCGCCGGGCGACGGCCGCAGCCTCCGCCGCGTCGAGCTGGACATCGAAGCCATCGGACATGGGCGACTCACCTCCCCGGGGATGCTACGACGCCCCGAAGAGCATCACGCGGTCCGGCATCCCGCCGCGACGCAGATCGCATCGAGGTACGCGGTGATCCGCTCGTCGTTCGCCACTGAGGGATCGAAGCCTGGATCGCGGCGCGTCCCTTCTCGCGGCAGCGGAAGCAGGACCGCGACGTGCCGGAGGAGCTCGGCGGGATCGAACGGCTTGATCAGATAGTCGTCGGCGCCGAGCTCGAGGGCCGTCCGCTTGTCGGCCATCTTGCTCCGGGCCGAAACGATCGCGATCGGCAGATCGACGGTGCACGGATCCGCGCGGACCGTTCGCACCAGCTCGAACCCGTCCACGCGCGGCATCATCACGCCGGTCAGCACCGCGTCGAACCGCTCGCGCGCCAAGAGCGACAACGCCTCGACGCCGTCGCCCGCGATCATGCATCGGTAGCCGTCCGACCGAAGGTTCACCTGGACGAACCGCGCGATGTCCGCATCGTCGTCCACGATCAAGACCAGCCGACCGTGCTCCGTGGAACCTCTCCTTTCCACGGGACAGAGCTTGGACCGCGGCGCCGCCGGACGCATCACCCATTCGGCGCGTTCTGTCGGATCGGCGGCCTATCCCGCCACGGCCCGCTCGAACCGGCGGCCTTGCCGTTCGCGCATCGGACGGATTGGATGGAGGCAAGGAGGTGCCGGATGCAGGACCGGACGCAGAACATGCAGCTGTTGGATGCCGAGCGCCGTCTGGAGCGGATCGAGCGGCTCCTGCGAGCGGCTGCGGACGAGGCGAGGAGCGCACGCCTGGACCTCGGCATGGATCACGGCGGCAACGATCGATGGGCCAAGATGATGTTCGGCGTGCTGGAGGACCTCGATGCCGCCGGCGGCGAGGTGTCGCGGCAGCGGTTCCTGGAGATCGGCGAGGAGCACGCGTACAGCCGCCGAGGGATGGCCGGGTTCTACCACCAGCTCGTGAAGCCGGCGCCCGGTTTCAAGACGCGGCTCACGGAGACCGGCCGGAGCCGTCTGCGCTTCCTCCGGCAGCGGTTCGGCGCGGCGAGCTGAACCAGGTGGGCGACGAAGAGCTCCTCGCCCGGGCGGAGGAAGCCCTGACCCAGATCAAGGTGAACCAGGGGCTGTCCGAGGATCACGAGGCCGTCTTGGCGGCGCTGCGCATCCGGCTCAGGGGCAGCGCCGGGAGGTCGCTCGAGGAGATGCTCGAGGCGGCCGACGATCCCGGGCCGGATCTGGCGGAGCGGCTCGCGGACGCCGAGCGCGGGCCCGAGCGGTCGTTGGACGACCTCCTTGCCGGCGAGCCGGACCCGAAGCCGGAGTGGCCGACCTGAGGTCCGCCGCCCGCGCGTTCACCTCGAGCCTCGCGACGATCGCCGTCCGCGTCGATCGGCCCGCGCCGCGCGGAAGGCCTGCCACCCCGGCAGGCCACTGACCCCGCCGCCCGCATGCGTGGCGGATGACCCGTGGTAGAGACCTCTGATCGGCGTCCGGTAGTCCGCGTAGCCCGGTGAGGGCCGCATGTGGAAGAGCTGGTCGACCGTCAGCTCGCCGTGGAAGATGTTCCCCCCGATCAACCCGAGCTGCTGTTCCATGTCGTACGGACCGATCACCTGCCGGTCGATCACCGCATCCCGGAAGTTGGGTGCCAGCTCCGTGTACAGCTCGATCGCGCGGTCTGCGTACGCGTCGAGCTCGTCCCGATGCGGCTCTTCGCTCCACTCGTGCGGCACCCATTGGCTGAACATCGAGAACACGTGCACGCCTTCGGGCGCCAGCTCTCGGTCCATCGTCGTGGGGATCGCACCGTCTACGAAGGGCGCGGCGGCCGCGCGATGCTCCAGGTGGGCGTCCTGGAACGCTCGCTCGGCGTACTCACGGGAGAGGCATAGCTCGACGGATCCCGTGTGGTGGGCCTGCACGTCGGTCCCCGGATCGGCGGTGAAGCTCGGGAGCTCGCGCATCGCTACGTTGATCTTCACGACGCCCGATCGCGTCTTCCAGCGCTCGATATCGAACACGAAGTCCTCGGGGAGCTCGCTCCGCTCGAGCAGCCGGAGGAACGCGATCTGGGGATGGACGCAGCTGACGACGGTCGGCGCGCGGAGCTCCTCACCGGAATCCAGCGCCACACCGGTGACACGGCCGCCTTCGACCAGGATCCGCTCGACCCGCGAATCGGTGCGGATCTGACATCCGAACGACGCGGCCGCTCCCCCGATCGAGTCCGCGACCGCGCCCATCCCACCCTGGGGGTAGCCCCAGTTCACCGTGTGGCTCTGCCCGCCTACGCTGCCGATCGCGTGATGGAGCAAGACGTAGGCGCTCCCGGGCTCGTCGGGCCCGCACCACTGCCCGATCAAGCCGTCGACCATCATGATCGTCTTCATCTGCTCGGACTCGAACCAGCGGTCCAGCAGCTCCGACAGGCTCATCGTGAACAGCCGTGTCGCATCGGCCACGCCACGGGATCCCAGACGGCGCATCGACCACACCGCCTTCGTCTGCGCGAGGAGATCGCCGAGCTTCATCGAGCCCACGTTCGGTGGGACCTGGTGCAGCAACGGCGCCACGACCTCCGTGACCCCGTGGATCCACGCTTCGTACTCGGGAAGGGCCTCGGCGTCCTTCGCGGAGAACTGGGCGATCGAGGCATGGGTCTTGGCGGGCTGATCGCCGTAGATCGTGATCGACCGCCCGTCGGGGAACGCCTGGTAGTAGGGCCCGAACGGCGTGACCCTGTACCCGTGATCCTCCAGGCGGAGATCGCTGACGATGAACGCGGGCATCAACGACATCACGTACGAGTAGGTCGACACCTTGATCTCCGGGTGATCCGGGAACGGCGCGCTGGTGTCCACCGCCCCGCCGACCTTGGGACGCGCCTCCAGCACGACGGTGCGCGCACCGGCGCGCGCCAGGTAGGCCCCGGCGACGAGCCCGTTGTGACCGCCGCCGACGACGATCGCGTCGTAGGGATCGGCCATCAGATGCCGTGCAGTCGCCGGACGTTGTCGGCCAGCACGCCTCGTCCGATCGAGCCCGCGGCCTCGACCGAGAGGAAGTCGCGGTCGACGAAAGCTCCCAAGACGCGTTCGAGCGCCTCGCGGACCAGCCTCGCCGACACGGGGAACATCTCGGGCTCGGAGGACTCATCGCACCCGTGCAGGACCTTCGCGCTCGGGACCGCGCCGAGGATCATCTCGAGCGACCAGTCGATCTGCCCCCATCCCCACGGGACCAGCTCCGAGACGTCCAGGTAGATGTTGGGGAGCACCGTGCCGATGTAGGTGGCCTCCGCGACCCACGGCCACCCGGAGTGGATCATCACGATCGGGATGTCCTGGTGCTCCACGAAGAACGCGAACGCATCTTGCGGGCGGGCGTGCGTCAGGTTCACGTCGGGGTCGCCCGCGCCGACGTGCACGTGGAACACGCGGTCATGTTCCTTCGCGATCGCGAACGAGCGCCGCAGCAGGAAGTCGCGGACCGGCTTCGCGTGCTCGCGGCTCTCGCGCCACCCGTCCGCGCGCCAGCGCTCGAGCGCCGGGGCCGCGTCCGATGACGACGGGTCGGTGATGTCGAGTCCCGTGCGGTACGCGATGATCGTCTTGAAGCCGATCAACCGCGGGTCGTTGCCTGCCTCGTGGGCGAGCGACTCGAACGTCCCCACCACGTCGTCGAAGCTCCCCCGCTCGCGGGCCTCGACGATCCACGGTTCGATCCGTCCCACCCGATGCACGGGGATCCCACCCAGCGCGTCTTCGAAGTCCGCCCGCGGGATCGTGGGCTGCGGGTAGCCCTCGTCCGCGACGACCGCGACCACCCGCTCCGACTCCAGGAGGCCGCGGACGTAGCCCGGCGGATCCGCCCGGAGCGCGGCGTCCCGCGCCGCGACCACCGCGTCCTTGGTCGGCTCACACCCGAGGTAGGCGGCCAGCCACCGCCGGAGCGCGAGACCGAACATCGTGGTCTCCGTCAACTCCTCCGCGAACGCCGCCAGGTCGTGGATCGCGTGACCCGACGAGATCAACGCCGTGCCGAGGAACATGCACCGGGTCTCGAACGACTTCGGGTCCCGGTCCAGCAGGTCCTGGGTCCGGAACGGATGGCAGTGCGCGTCGACGACGTCGGCGCCCGTCAGATCGATCTTCATCCTGGTCCCCCCATCGAAGGACGCGGCTCAGAACCGCCACCGCGTCAGACGGATCAGCTCGTCGTCGTCCAGACCCGTGGAGCGCTCGACCTCACCACGTCGCGTCGCGAGGAAGGTCTCGAACAGGAACTCCCCCATCGCCTCCCGTAGGACCGACGAGCCCGCGAGCTGCACGGTCGCCTCGCCCAGCGACGCCGGGAGCTGCTCGACGCCTCGCTCCTCCCGCACGCCGTCCGGGAGCGACGCCGGGTCCTCCTCGGTCGACGGAGGCAGCCGGAGCTCCCGATCGATGCCGTCGAGCCCGGCCGCGAGCATGCCGCCCATCGCCAGGTACGGGTTCGCCGTCCCGTCGACGGGCTTGACCTCGACGTTCGCGCCCGAGGCGAGCGACCCGTGCGCGGCGGCGATGAACCGGAGCGCGGCCTCGCGGTTCTCGACGCCCCAGCAGCGCATCGCGCCCGACCAGTGGTGCGGCTGGAGGCGGAGGTAGCTCGCGGCCGTGGGCGCCGAGATCGCGACAAGCGCCGGCAACGATCCGAGGATGCCCGCGACGAAGGCCTCGCCCCGTCGGTCCATCCCGGCGGGGCCGTCCCCCCCGGACAGGAGGTTGCGCTCGCCTTCCCACAGACTGAGATGCAGGTGGAAGCCGTTACCCGTGTCGGCCTCGACCCGCGGCGCGAACGAGGTGATCCATCCGTGACGCTTCGCCACCGCGCGGACCGTCTGCTTGAGGATCATCGCCGCATCGGCGGCCCCCACCGGATCGCGGGGCGCGATCGACAGCTCGAACTGCCCGTCGGCGTACTCGGGATGGAACTGCTGGAGCCCCAACCCCTGCTCCTCGACGGCGGTGATCAGATCGAGCGCGAACCCGTGATTCGCGACGAGGGTGATGTCGCTGTATCCGGGTCCGGTGTGGGCCGGGACGAAGCCTCCGGCTTCGTCCCGGCCCATCGAGAACTCGGCCTCGAACGCAGCGCGGACGGATAGTCCGCGCTCCGCGTACCCCGTCGCCATGCTCCGCGCGAACGCCCGAGGGCAGGCGGGGAACGGCCGACCCTGTTGCGTGTACTGGTCCACCGGAGCCCACGCCCAGCCGGGCATCGCGGCGAGGGGAACCGTGGCGGCGGGGTCCGGACGCAGGCGGAGATCGCCGCTGGGACCGTCGATGAACCCTTCACGCAGCGCGAACTCGTCGTTCGACATCGCAACGTTGAACAGCGTCGACAGACCGACACCGTGCTCCGCCACGGCCGCGAACCGGCCGACCGGGATCGACTTGACCCGCACGATCGCCGAGGGATCGACGAACGGCAGCGCGACGACCGAGACGCCCGCGTCCCGCAGCCAGTCCTCCACGGCCTCCCCGTCCGTCGGCCGCCCGCCCTCAACCACCGTCATCGCTCCCCCCGCGCGCCATCAGCTCCTGCGTCGACTCCAGATCGGCGACCCTCGTCCGGCCCGCATCGCCCAGCAGTACCACGACCTTCGCCGCGATGATCTCCGTGAGCGCGAACGCGCCGAGCAACGAGTCGAACGGCGACGCCGAGTCCACGTGCGAGATCAGCACGTGCCGAGCATGCTCGGCCGCGGGCGACAGCCACGGGTCCGTGAAGACCACGACCTCAGCCCCGCGGTCGACGGCCACCGACGCGGCGGCGATCGTGTCCTCCTGGTAGCGGCGGTAGTCGAACACGCACAGGACGTCCCGCCGCGCGATCTCCATGGTGTCCAGCGTCCTCCGAGCCGGCTCCTCGCTCACGATCCCGCATCCGGGGCGGAGCATCCGGAGCTGGAGGGCGAGGTACGTCGCCGCGAGCTGGCTGAACCGGCCGCCGACGAACCAGAGGTGCCGCTTGGGATCGCTCAACAAGGTGGCGACCCCGGTCAGATCTCCTTCGAGCGACCCCGACGCAAGCGTGGCCCGCAGCCCGGTCGTGAGCGCCTCCTCGCTCCGACGCAGGACGTCGTCGTCGCGGACGCCGGCGCGCGTGACGTAGAGCGACGGCAACCCCTCGGACCGAGCCTGGACCTCCTCTCGGAGCGAGCGCTGGAAGTCCGGGTACCCGTCGAAGCCCACCTTGCGGACGAACCGCAGGACCGTGGGGCCGGTGACCCCGGCGCTCTCCGCCAGCTGCGGCAGGCTCTCGAGCCCGGCGGACGGATAGGTCGTGAGCAGCGCGCGCGCGACGCGCCGCTCGGACGGCGTCATCTGACCGAGACGCTCGCGTACCTCTTCGCCGATCGTCTCGCTCGTGTGTGCCATCCCGTGGCTCCTGGTGCGAGGTACGTTCGTTACGCGTGATGGAGCAACCGGTCGGATGGTAACGGACTTGACAAGCTCACGGGAAGGGCGGTCGAATGCTCCTCGATGTCCGGGTCGAGGTCGGGGAGGCGGGAGATGATCCGCAGATCGTTCGCACTCGTGGTGATCGCCGTCGTGGGCGCGGCGTGCAGCACATCCAGCTCGACCACGTCCGCAGGCGGGGCGAGCGGGTCCGCGTCCGGAGAGCCGATCGTGATCGGGTTCCCCGCGGACCTCACGACGGACTGGGCGTACTACGACAAGCCGATGGAGCAGGGTGCGCAGTTCGCGGTCGATCAGATCAACGACGCCGGCGGCGTCCTCGGACGTCCCCTCGAGCTGAACACGATCGACATGCGCGACGACGTCGCGGAAGGCGCCAAAGTGACCCAGCAGCTGATCGACGACGGGGCCGTCTACCTGATCGGCACGGTCGGCGACGGGATCCTCGCCGAGGGCCAGGTCGCGTGCGCGGCCGGCGTGCCGATCTCCACCGGTCTCGGGACCGCTCCGACGCTCGTCGGCGGGATGGGTGACTGTGCGTACCAGCTCGTGATGAGCGACAACATCCAGGCGGCCGTGGACGCGGACTACGCGCTCTCGAAGGGCTACCAGACCGCGTACCTCCTCGGTTCGAACGAGATCCCGTACACGAAGGACCTCCCGACGTACTTCCAGGCCGCCTTCGAGAACGGCGGCGGGACGGTCGTGGGGACCGACGAGTACAAGATCGGCGCCGGCGACTACTCGGCCGTCGTCACCAAGGTGACGAGCGCCGACCCCGCGCCGGCCGTGATCTTCACGCCGATGTTCATCCCCGACAGCGTCGTGTTCCTGCGCCAGCTCCGCCAGGCCGGCTCGACGATCCCGGTGATCTCGACCGACGGGAACGCCGACCCGGCGCTGCTGGACGCAGGCAAGAAGGCGATCGACGGGCTCACGTTCTCCAACTCGGTGTGCACGGCGGAGGGCGATCCCAAGGTGCAGGCCTTCTACGACGACTACAAGGCCCGGTACGGCAAGGACCCCGCGTCGTACGTCGCCGTGATCGGCTACGACGAGGTGAACCTGGTCGCGCAGGCGATCGCGGCCGCGGGGAGCACCGACGCCGCCGCGTTGAAGGACAAGCTCGCGCACGCGGACTACACGGGCATCTCCGGGCACGTCGTGATGGACCCCGAGACCCGGCGGGCCAACAAACCGGCCTCGTTGATCCAGATGGACGGCACCACCTTCACCTGTCTGGGGGTGCAGCCCTTCCCGAGCTTCGTCGCGCCGCCCGCCGGGTGAGCGACGGCCCGGTGGCGACGCCCCTGCTCGCCGTCGAGGGGCTCACCGTCGGTTACGGCAGCGTGCTCGCGGTCCGCGGCGTGTCCCTCGAGGTCGGCACGGGCGAGATCGTCGCCGCGCTCGGTCCGAACGGCGCGGGGAAGACGACCTTGCTCCGCACGCTCGCCGGCGCGCTGAAGCCCCGCAGCGGATCGATCCGGTTCGACGGCGCGTCGATCGCCGGGATGACGCCCGAGGCGGTCATCCGTCGGGGCATCGCGCTCGTCCCGGAGGGCCGTCACGTGTTCCCCAAGCTCACGGTCGAAGAGAACCTCACGATCGGCGGCATCACGCGGAACGACCGCGAGGAGCTCCGCGACGACGCGCAGCGCTGGCTGGCGCGTTTCCCGATCCTCGGAGAGCGTGCCGGCCAGATGGCTGGCACGCTCTCCGGCGGCGAGCAGCAGCAGCTCGCGGTCGCGCGCGCCCTGATGTCGCGACCGCGGCTGCTGCTGCTCGACGAACCCTCGCTCGGGCTGGGACCGATCTTCGTCGACCGCATCTTCGAGCTCGTCACCGAGCTTCGCACCGCGGGCACGACGATCCTGCTCGTCGAGCAGAACGTCCACCGCGCGCTCGAGATCGCCGACCGCGCGTACGTGCTCTCGGTCGGGAGCGTCGTCGCCTCGGGTCCGACCGACGGCCTGATCGAGGGCGAGCTCGAGCGCTCGTACCTGGGGATCGGACGGACGGGATGAAGCCCTCCGAGTTCATCCAGCAGCTCGTGAACGCGCTCTCGCTCGGGAGCATCTATGCGCTGCTCGCGCTCGGTCTCTCGATGGTCTACGGGGTGATGGGGATGCTCAACTTCGCGTACGGGGAGCTGGTCACGATCACCGGGTACTCGATGCTCGCCGCGACCTACCTCGGCGCGCCGTTCGTGGTCGTCGCGCTCGTCGGCGTCCTGGCCGCCGGGATCGCGTCGGTGCTGATGGAGCTGGTCGCCTTCCGGCCGCTCCGGAACGCGAGCTTCGTCTCGCTCCTGTTCACCTCGTTCGCCGTCGCACAGCTGATCCAGGGAGCGTTCCGGCAGGCCGTCTCCGTCCGGGCGCGTGGCGTGCCGGTGCCCGATCTGCTCGGCAACGCGGTGCAGATCGGCCCCGTGCGCATCAGCGTGCTGTCGATCATCACGGCCGCGATCGGTGCGGCGTCGTTGCTCGCCCTCACGGTGTTCCTGCGCCGCTCGCGCGCGGGCCTGTCGATGCGGGCGGCCTCGCAGGACTTCACGACCGCCCGCCTGATGGGCGTCCGCGCGAACGGCGTGATCTCGCTCGCGTTCCTGATCTCCGGGTTGCTCGCCGGCATCGCGGGCGTGCTCTGGATGGCGCGGACCACGTCGGTCAACCCCACGACCGGTTTCGTGCCGGTGATCGAGGCGTTCATCGCGTCGGTGATCGGCGGGCTCGGGAACCTCCGGGGCGCCGTGCTCGGCGGCTTCTTCTTGGGCGCGCTCGAGGTGTTCCTGCAGGCCCTGCTGCCCGGCTCGCTCCTCCCCTACACCCAGGCGGCGGCGCTGCTGATCGTGGTGGGGATCCTCTACGTCCGCCCGCAGGGCCTGTTCGGCCAGAAGTTCGAGGCGATATGACCCCCCCGATCCCCGCCAACCGACTGCGGCCCGCGCTCGGAGGATGGGCTGCGATCTCGGTCCTGCTCCTCATCGCGATGTTCGCGGTCCAGTCGTTCGGATCGTCCGCCTCGGAGCGAACGTTCGTGGTGTTCGTCGTGAACGTCGCGCTCGTGATCTCGCTCCAGGTCTTCATCGGCAACAGCGGGATCGTGTCGTTCGGCCATATCGCGTTCATGGGGATCGGCGCCTACACGACCGCGCTCGTGACGATCCCGCACGTCCTGCGGACCGCTCAGCTCCCGGAGCTCCCGACGTTCCTGCAGACGACGGAGATGGGGCTCGTGCCGGCGATCGTCGTGTCGGCGCTCGTCGCCGTGATCGTGGCCGCGGTCTTCGGCGGCGCGGTGATCCGGATGACCGAGTCCACGATGGCGATGGCCACGCTGGCGCTGCTCGTGGTCGTGCACACGTTCCTGCAGAACGCCACGACCTTCACGCGAGGATCGCTCGGGCTCGCCGGCGTGCCCGTCCGCACCAAGATCGAGATCGGGACCGCCGCGGCGATCCTGTTCGTGCTCCTCGGTCGCCTCTACAAGGAGTCGGGGCCGGGCCTCCGACTTCGGGCGACGCGAGAGGACTCGCTGTCCGCGGCCGCCCTCGGGACGAACGTGATCGGCGTCCGCTACGGCTCGTGGCTGCTGAGCGCGGGCATGATGGGCGCGGCGGGCTCGCTGTGGGCGCAGAGCGTGATCGCCTTCAACGCGAACCAGTTCTACTTCGCGATCACCTTCGCGTTGCTGGCGATGCTCGTGATCGGCGGACGCACGTCGGTGAGCGGCGCCGTCGCCGGCGCGGCGATCATCACGTTCCTCACGGACTCCCTCGCGCGCGTCGAGCAAGGGGTGCGGATCGGCCCCTGGACCCTGCCGCGGATCAGCGGGACGGTGCAGTTCGCGATCGCGCTGCTGATCATCGTGACCCTGATCCTGCGGCCCGAGGGTCTGTTCGACCGATGGGAGATCGACGACGTGCTCCGTCGGCTCCTGCCGAAGCGCCGCCGGGCTGCGGGTGGCGACCGGGTCGAGACGCCGCCCACGACAGCGATCGCCGTCGATACCTCCGCCGAGGCGCCGCCCGTCCTGGACGGAACCGACGTGGCCAAGCGGTTCGAGGGCGTCGACGCGCTCGCCGGCGTCGACATCCGCGTCGGACCCGGCGAGATCCTTGGGCTGATCGGACCGAACGGCTCGGGCAAGACCACGTTGCTGAACGTCGTGTCGGGCGTCTCGCACCCCACACGGGGGCGGATCGTCTTGGAGGGACGCGACGTGGCCGGTCTCACGGCGCACCGGATCGCGGCCCTCGGGATGTCGCGAACGTTCCAGAACATCCGCCTGTTCGCGCAGCTGACCGTCCGCGAGAACGTCGAGGCCGCCGCTGCGCCCGGCACGGACGAGGCGTCGGTCGACGGTGTGCTGTCGTCCCTGGGGTTGACGGACGTGGAACGGGAGAAGGCCGTGAACCTGCCCTACGGGATGCAGCGGCGGCTCGAGATCGCGCGCGCCGTCGTCCGCCGCCCGACGCTGATCCTGCTCGACGAGCCCGCCGCCGGCATGAACGAGATGGAGTCCGACGAGCTGCTCGAGAACATCCGAAGGATCCGCTCGCGGCTCGACTGCTCGATGGTCGTCGTCGACCACGACCTGCGGCTGATCATGAAGCTGTGCGACCGGATCCAGGTGCTGGATCAGGGCCGCACGATCGGGACGGGGACCCCTCGGGAGATCACCGAGGATCCCGTCGTCATCGAGGCGTACCTGGGGGGGCCATCCTCGAAGAGCGCGTAGTCCGTGACCTCGCGACGTATCTGCAGGGTCGCGAGGATGCCTTCGTCGAGCGGCTCCGAGAGCTCGTCTCGGTCGACAGCGGCACCGGTTCGGTCGAGGGCGTGAACCGCGTCGGCGGTCTCTGCGCCGGGTGGCTGGAAGCCGACGGGTGGGACACCGGTCTCGCGCGGGCGATCCCCGGGTACGGCGACCTCATCGCGGCTCGGATCGACGGCGGTTCGCCGGGGAACGTGCTGGTGATCGGGCACACCGACACCGTCTTCGTCGACGGGACGGCAGCGAGCCGTCCCTTCCGCATCGACGGGGATCGGCTGTTCGGACCGGGCGTCTGCGACATGAAGGGCGGTTTGCTCACGGGGATCCTCGCGGCGGAGGCGCTGCGGTCGACCGGGACGCCGTTCGGTCGGATCACCTTCATCCTCAACCCGGACGAGGAGGTCGGCTCCCCGTCATCGAGGGGCGACGTGATGGAGCACGCCCGGGGGGTGGATGCCGTGTTCGTGCTCGAGGCCGCGCGAGAGAACGGTGCCGTGGTCACCGCTCGGAAGGGCGTCACGAACGCGCATCTGCGGTTCGAGGGGCGCGCCGCGCACGCAGGTGTCGAGCCCGAGAAGGGCCGGAGCGCGATCCTCGAGGCCGCCCACAAGACGATCGCCGTCCAGGCGCTCAACGGGAAGTGGGACGGCACGACGTTCAACGTCGGCACGAGCCACGGCGGCAGCCGGATCAACGTCGTTCCCGAACACGCGGAGATGGCCGTCGAGATCCGTTCGGTGACCGAGGCCGCGTTGACCGCCGCGGAGGGGGAGCTGAGGTCCCTCGCGGGCGAGGCCACGGTGTCGGGAGTCACCACGTCGCTCGACCTGATTCGCGAGCACGGTCCGATGGAGCGCAGCGACGGGACGGCCGAGCTGTTCGAACGCGCGCGGAGGTTCGCCAAAGAGCTCGGTCTGTCGCTGGAGGAGGCCGCCACGGGCGGCGCGTCGGACGCGAACGTCACGGCGGCGATGGGCGTCCCGACCCTCGACGGCCTCGGCCCGGTGGGTGGCGACGATCACTCCCCCGCCGAATGGATCCAGCTCTCGAGCGTCGTGCCGCGCACCGCGATCCTGGCGGCGCTGATCGCGTCGGTCGGCAGTTGATCAGGTCGGATCGGCCGAGCGAGCGACCGAGACCAGCCGAGCGACCAGCGTCACGGCCGTCGTCGCCACGATCGCGACCAGGCCCCAGACCGGTCGGCCGGCGATCGCCGCGATCGCCACCAGCAACAGCCGCGCGTCCCTGCCGCCCAGCAGCAGCCGGATCCGGTCCTCCCGCGCGTCGCGCATCCCGAGCGCGCGGACACGATCCTTCGTCGCCATCGACAGCATGCTCCCGGTGACCGCGGCCACGGCGAGGACGATCACCCAGGCGTCCCCGATCATCCCGTCGTAGATCGCCCAGATCGAAAGGCCGGCAACGACCATCGCATCGCCGATCCGATCGAGGACGCCGTCCATCAGCGCACCCATCGCGCTCGTGCGGTCCTGCAGCCGCGCGACCTCCCCGTCGATCCCGTCGACCACGGAGCCGAGCTGGACCAGCACCCCGCCGGCGATCCCCTTCCTCAGGGCGAGCAGGGCGCTCCCGATCGCGCAGATGAGCAGCGCGACGACCGACACCGCGGCGGGGCTCGGACGGAGTCGCGAGATCGCGATCGAGATCCGGGTCGAGATCGGGCGGTTCACGAACCGCGCGACCGGCCCGTCAGAGGATTTCCCGAGCGACCGACGAAGGGACCGACGGGCCGCGCGCACGTCCTTCGGCGTGTCCAGGTCGTGCCACCAGGCGTCCGGCGGCAACGGAACCGCGGCGATCGGGTGGAGCGTCGCCATCCGGCAGAGCGCGCCGCTCAGCGAGGCGTCGCCGTCGGCGGTCGCCCGTCGGTGCGCCTCGAAGATCGCCGGGCTGAGGACGAACGCGCCGCAATCGACGGCCGGTTCGTCGAGCTCCTTGGAGAACTCGACGGCGTAGCCGTCCCGGATGCGCACCCGCGTCCCCTCCGACCAGATCGAGGGCTCGGGATATCCGTCCACGAGCACGGACGGACGGGAAGCCGCGATCAGTCGGTCCGTCGCGCCGTCGGAGAACACATGATCGGCGACCATGACCACGAACAGCGGGTCGTCGACCAGCTCACGCTCCACGGCGGCGAGGGATGCCCCGTTGCCTTCCATCCAGCGCTCCGCGAACACCGTGCGCACACCGAGCCGGGCGATGCGCGAGACCGATCGCTCCACCGATCCAGACCGGGCTCCGACGACCACGATCACGTCCGAGATGCCCGCCCCGAGCAGCCGGACGACCGCACGTTCGATCAGGGAGACGCCGCCCAGCCGGAGATGCGCCTTGGATCCGCCCGCCGTGAGTGCTCGCATCCGCTCCGAGCTGCCGGCCGCAAGGACCACGGCCCGCCTCGACCGTGTGAGGTCGGCCGAGGGCTCCGCGAACGCCGAGCGAAGGACGGACGTCTCGTCCGTATCCGCCATCCCGTCCTCCTCGTGTCCGAGCGAGCATAGCGAGTTGATGAACCGGAGGTTCCCGTCACCCGTAGTCCCACGGACGACGACGAGGGAGGAGCCCCAACATGCGACGACGCGTTCTGGCGCTTGCCTTGGCCGCGACCCTGATCGGCGTAATCGCGGCCCAGCCCGCTCAGGCCGCCGTGGTGATCAAGGGCGTGAGCACGACGTCCGGGTTCAGATGGCAGCCACGCGCCGTGAGCGTCGCGAAGGGAACCAAGGTCGTGTGGAAGTCCGTCACGGGGACCCACACCGTCACCTCTTGGAAGGGAGCCTGGTCGAAGAACACGACGATCGGGCAGGGTGCGCAGACGTCGTTCACCTTCCAGAAGACCGGCGTCTTCAAGTTCCGGTGCCTGTTCCACTCCTCGCTCGTGAACGGGGTGTGCAGCGGGATGTGCGGCAGGGTGGTCGTCGGGTAGCCGGCGGCTTCACGGCCCGCGCCGTCACGGTTGGTTGTACGTCCTCCAGCGGCTCGATCTCGAGCGTGGTCATCAAGCATCGCCTGCATCGCGCGATCGGACTTCCGGGGATGCGAGTACTCCCTCGCACACACGGACTCATCGCTCGAGAGGTTGGCCGCCATCCCGTAGATTCCCCCCGATGGTCGTCTGTCCTTCCTGCGGGCACCGCAACCCGGATATCGCGAAGTTCTGCATGGAGTGCGCGACCCGGCTCGGCGCCGCGGAGGTCGCCGAAGAACGGAAGATCGTCACGGCCCTGTTCTGCGACCTGGTCGCCTTCACCGCGTCCTCGGAGTCGGCCGACCCCGAGGACGTCGACCGCGTCCTCGCGGACTACTCCGCGATGACGCGGTCGGCGATCGAGAGCTACGGCGGCGTCGTCGAGAAGTTCATCGGCGACGCGGTCCTGGGCGTGTTCGGGGTGCCGGCCGCCCATGAGGACGACGCCGAACGCGCGGTCCGCGCCGGACTCCGTATCGTCGAAGGAGCGGAGGGCCTCCACGCGGTCGGGGGCGGGCCGCTCCGGCTGCGCGTCGGGATCAACACCGGGAACGCGCTCGTCCGCCTGGGGATCGCGCCCGGCTCGGGCGAAGGGTTCCTCCGCGGCGACTCCGTCAACACCGCGGCGCGGATCCAGTCGGTCGCGCCGGAGATGGGGGTGGCCGTCGGGCTCGCCACGTACGAGGCCACCTCGGCCGTCTTCGATTACGAGGAGCTCGACCCCGCGGCGCTGAAGGGGAAGACCGAGCCGGTGCGGATCTTCCACGCGACGGCCGCCCGGGCGCGGTTCGGCACCGACATCATCCGGACGCACGACGCTCCGTTCGTGGGCCGCGAGATCGACCTGGCGCTGCTCAAGGGCATCTTCGACAAGACGGTCGCGGGTTCATCTCCCCAGCTCGTCACGGTCGTCGGCGAACCCGGCCTGGGCAAGAGCCGGCTCATGGTGGAGCTGTTCGCATACCTCGATACGCGGCCCGAGCTGATCACGTGGCGGCAGGGACGGTGCCTGCCCTACGGCGAAGGCGTCACGTTCTGGGCGCTCGGCGAGATCGTGAAGGCGCATGCCGGGATCCTGGAGTCGGACGCCGCGCCGCTCGCGGAGGCCAAGCTCGACGAGGTCCTCCCCCAGGGGGACGACCGTGCGTGGTTCCGCCAGCGGCTGCTGCCCCTGATCGGGATCGAGGCTGAGTCACACGCCGACCGCGAGGAGCTCTTCACGGCCTGGGCGCGGTACCTGGAGCACCTCGCCGACCAAGACCCGACGGTGCTGCTGTTCGAGGACCTGCATTGGGCGGACGAAGCGATGCTCGCGTTCCTGGAGCACCTGGCCGACCGCGAAGAGCGCGTTCCGCTGCTGATCCTGGGCACCACGCGGCCCGAGCTGTTCGAGCGCCATCCCGACTACTCGGCCGGGCTGCGCAACGCGAACCGGATGAACCTGTCGCCGCTCACGGAGCCCGAGACCGCACGCCTGGTCTCTTCGCTCCTCGACGCGACGATCCTCCCGGCAGAGCTCCAACGGCCCATCCTGGAGCGAGCGGAGGGAAACCCCTTGTACGCCGAGGAGTTCGTCCGCCTGCTCCGCGACCGGGACCTCGTCGTGAAGACGGGTCAGAGCTGGGAGCTCCGGCCCGGGGCGGACGTGCCGTTCCCGGACTCGATCCTTGCGCTGCTCGCCGCCCGCCTGGACACGCTGACCCCCGAGATGAAATCGATCCTCGCGGACGCGGCCGTGGTCGGGAAGGTCTTCTGGGCGGGCGCGATCGCCCGGATGGGCGATCGCGACCTGCCCGGCGTCGTCGACGCCCTCCGGGAACTAACGCGCAAGGAGCTCGTCCGGCCGAGCCGTCGATCCTCGATCGAGGGGGAGGCCGAGTACGCGTTCTGGCACATCCTGGCCCGCGACGTGGCGTACGCCCAGCTCCCCCGGGCCTCCAGGGCGGCGCGCCACGCCGCCGCCGGCGCGTGGCTCGAGTCGAAGGCATCCGACCGCGTGGAGGACCTGGCCGACGTGCTCGCCTACCACTACTCCAGCGAGCTCGAGGCCTCGACACTCCGGTTCCTCATCCTCGCCGGCGATCGCGCCCTCGGGCTTGATACCCCGACCGCGCTCACCAACTTCGAACGCGCCCTGTCGCTGACCCCGCCCGGGCACCCGGACCGCCCCGACGTCCTTGCTCGGTTCGGGCAGGCGGTCCTGGACGGCGGGCGACCCGAGGAGGCCGAGGCGGCGTTCGGGGAGGCGATCGCCGCGTTCCGCGAGCGAGGAGACCTTGCCGCCGCGGCCGCGACGATGCTGCCGCTGGTCCAGGTCATGAGCACCCTTGGAGATCCGCGCACGTTCCAGATCGGTGACGACGCCGTCGCGATCCTCGAGCCTCTGCCGCCCGGGCCGGAGCTCGTTGGTGCTCTGACCGAGATCGCGCGCGCGGGGGCGCTCGCGGGCAAGCCGACGGAGGGGATCCGCGACGCCGACCGAGCACTCGCCCTCGCCGAGGAGATCGAAGCGCCCACACCGGCGAGAGCGCTCGGGTACCGAGGGCTCGCTCGATGCGAACTCGGCGATGCCGGCGGTCTGGACGACATGCGGCAGGCGCTCCGGATCGCGATCGACGCGGGCCAGGGTCGCGAGGCGGGGACCCTGTACAACAACCTCGGGCGGACGATCTGGGGCTACGAAGGGCCGACGGTGGCGCTCGAGATCTACCGCGAGGGGATCGACTTCGATCGCGCGAGAGGTCTCGATGCGCTGGCGGTGTGGTGCGAGGGGAGCTCGTTGGACGTACTGATCGACCTCGGCGAGCTGGAGGAGGCGATCATCGCCTCGCGTCGCGTCGCGGAGGCGGCTGAGCGGGAGAGCGTGATCCCGTCGCTCATCACCGCCCGCGCCGTGCAAGCTCGTGGGTTCTCGCTGCGCGGCCAAGCGGAGCGGGCCGGCGACCTCGACTGGCTCGAGGTCAGCGCCCGAGCGACCGGGGCCCCGGAGGTCCTCACCCAGGCAGGAGGCGCCGCGATCGCCTGGGCGTCGCTCGGAGAGACCGAACGGGCGGCCGCGCTGCTCGGCGAGGTGGCGGCAGCCCCGGCCGTCGGGAAGAAGGGAACGTTCGCGGCATGGCTCCCCTCTTTCGTGCGAGCCGCGTTGGCGATCAGAGAGCGAACCATCGCCGATGTCCTCGCCGCCAGGCTGGAGCCGGACTTCCCCTACGCCCGGCACGCGAAGGTCGCCGTCGACGCCGCGCTCGCCGAAGACCGCGGGGACCTGGAGCGCGCCGCCGACGGCTACGCCGACGCGACCTCCCGTTGGGCCGCGTTCGGGGTCGTCCCCGAGGAGGCGTTCGCGGCGCTCGGCCGCGGGCGATGCCTCGTCGCGCTCGCGCGCGCCTCCGAGGCGGCCGGCGACCTGCAACGCGCGCGCGGGATCTTCGAGAGGCTCGGTGCACCGCACGAGCTCGCCGAGATCGACCAGCTCCTTGCGCAGGACCTCGCCACGTAGCGCCGGGCGAAGGGGCTTTGGCGACGAACCGCGCTCGGCGGCGGACCGAGGATCGCGGTGGATGTCCTCACGCGGCGACCCCCGGGGAGCCTGCTCCTGTGGCTGTGCACCGCCACGGGGACCGAAGGCCCGGGGGCCCCACGTTCCGACGGGTGTCCCGGGTCGCGGACCACCTGGCGCGAGCTGGTTCGGTCCGACCGTACGGGGCTGCGTCGCGTTCGACAGTAGTCCTATCTCGACGTGCTGGCGAGCCCGTGCGAGCTCGCGGAGATCGATGCCGTCCTGGCGCAGGACGTCAGTAGGCAAACCGAGCTTCGGCCTCTCACGCCACGGAACCCGCCAAGCGCCCGAGCTGGCCGCTTCCTGCAGCGTCCCGATCGGCCGGAACGTCGAACGGCAGCCAGGCACAGAACGTGGATCCACCCGGATCCGATCGCTCCAGCCACACGCGCGCACCCAGAGCCTCGGCCGCTCGTTTGCAGATGTACAACCCCATGCCCGCGCCGCCCACGCGACGTGTGGGCCCCTGGTCCACCTGATAGAAGCGCTCGAAGATCCGCTCCTGCTCCTCGGCCGGGATCCCCGGTCCCCCGTCTCGGACGGACACGCGCACCCCGACGCTTTCCACCCGCGTCTGGACACGGACCGGCGCATCCGCGGGCGAGTACTTCAGCGCGTTGTCCACGAGGTTGCCGATCAGCCGAGACACGTCTTCGTCCCTGATCCGCACGACCGGCAGGTCGGGTGAGATCGACAGCTCGATCCGCTCGATGCGGCCTGGACCGGCTCGATCCCGGACGATCCGGTCGATCAGCTCGCCCAGGGGCAGGAGGCGCGGCGCGACGAGAGGCGCTGACGTCTCGATGTTGGACGTGAACAGCAGATCCTCGATGAGCAGCTTCAGGCGTTCCGCTTGGCGGTCGGCCGCCGAAAGGAACTCCTCCCGCTCGTCGGCTGACAACGAGACGGCCGGATTGAGGAGCGTCTTGACGTACCCCTGAACGTTGGTGAGCGGCGTCCGAAGCTCGTGCGAGATCGTCGCGACGAAGTCGTCCTTGAGCTTCGCGACGGTCCGCTCATGCTCGAGGGCCGCGCCCAGCTCTTCGACGAGGCGGCCGTTCCGGACGGAGATGCAGACGTGGTTGGCCAGCACCTGCAGCAGGCGCAGATCGTCCTCGTCGAACGTCGCGAACTCGCCGAGTCGGTTCGCGACCGTGAGCATCCCCGCGACATCGCCATCGGAGAGCATCGGGACGACGATCGCGTCGATGATCCCGCGTCCCGCGTAGTACTCGGCGAGGGAGGTGTTGCGGATGGGGCGGGCCAGGAGCACGCCCTCTCGCTCCGAGGCGACCCGCGCCCAGACGCCGCGGTCGGGCGCGACCGCCTCCGGCCGCAGGATGCAGCTCCGATCGCCGGGCCCCGATCGTGTGACGAGATGATGGCCACCGGGCTCTTCCGGCCATAGCACGAGCTCGGCGACGTCGGCGCGGAACATCTCTCGGACGTGGTCGAGGAGTGCCGGCAACATGTGCTCCAGGTCGAGCGATCCCTCAGCCAGTTGCATCGACCTCTGGAGCGATACGAGCTCCTCGTGCTTGCGTTGGAGCTGCGCGACCGCGCGCGCCGCGAGGAAG
Organism: Actinomycetota bacterium; assembly: GCA_046723385.1. GTDB lineage: Bacteria > Actinomycetota > UBA4738 > UBA4738 > HRBIN12 > AC-51. The sequence continues at coordinate 11,298 of JBKOUM010000138.1, read as the reverse complement.
GTCACGACGGCCGGCGCTGCGATCAGGATCAGGCCGAAGCGATCCATGGACATGATCATCACCGCGACGAGGGCGAGCGCCGTGTTCACGACGGCGAAGACCGTTCCCCACCCGACGACCTGATCCAGCGGTCGCGCGCCGCCTTCCGAAAGCATGATCGCGAGATTGATCAGGAGGGCGGACACGAGGTCAGCGGCGACGGTCGCCAGCGCAACCGCGACCCAGATCGCCGGCCACGACGAACCGAGCTCTGCATGGAGCGCCCCGAAGAGCGCGATCGCGAGCGTGGTGGTCGTCGATCGCTGGGCGAGGTTGAAGGCCGTACGCATCGGTGTCTGACGTCGGTGGAGCGTGAGCGCCGCGCCCACGCCCACGACCTGGGCCAGGACGAGCGCCGGGGGCGCTGCGTACGCCAACCCGATGACGAGGGGGATCTCCGAGAGCGAGAGCGACTGGGCGTCGCGCCCGATCCGCAGGTGGATCACGAAGACCTCGGCGAGGCCGAACGCGATCGCGAGCACCCACCACGGGACGGACGGGCCGGAGAGTTCCGGACCGCGTTGGGCCAACCGATCCAGCCCGACGACCGTGATGGCAGCGAGCAGGCCCGTCAGGATCCAGACGGGCAACGGGCCACGCGTGAGACGGCGACGTCCGGGCATCCGCTCAGTCGCCCCAGAGCGTGCCGGCCCAGCCGCTGGACGTCAGGGCAGATGGTGAGTCGGACGATCCCCAATCTCCGGCGGACCAGCCGACACCGCTCCACGTCCGCCCCGACCAGGTCCGGCCGCTCCAGGTGCGCCCGGACCACGCGTTCCCGCTCCAGGTGCGGCCCGACCAGGTCCGGCCGGCCCAACCGACCGCACACCAGCAGTCACCCGACCACGTCCGACCGCTCCATGAACCCCCGGACCAGCTGGTGCCGTCCCACGCCGCGCTCGCCCAGGCGGCGGCATCCCACGTGTCGCCGAAGATCGTCTGCTCGCCGGAGAGCGCCACCCCGTCATCGCTCGCGATGACCGAGCCGCGCGCTTGCTGCAGCGACCCGAGACCCGTCGCCCGTGGCCAGTCCTGTACGGCGTCCGCCGCCGTCGGAGGCGTCGCCTCGCGCGCGTTGTGGAGGTTGATCAACCCGTCACCCTGGGCCACCGGATCCGCTGCCGGAAGGGGCGAAGCCGTGTCCTTCAGCAAGGCTTTGACCTGATCGGGGTTCAGACCCGGACGCTGCTGGAGGAGCGTCGCCACCGCGCCGGAGACGATCGCGGCGGCCTGTGACGATCCGCTTCCCTTGAAGAAGCGGGTCCCGCCCAGCCGAGCCGTCGGGTTCTCCGTGTCCACGAACGAGCCCGGGTCTCGGAGGCTGACGATCGACTTGCCGGGTGCGACCACGTCCGGATGGCGCACGCTGTTGCCACGCGTCTGCCAGGACGGGATCGTGTCGTCCTTGCGATCGTCGGTTCCCTTCGTGTCGTCGGCGCCGACCGCGATCACGTACGGATCGTACGCGGGGTCGTTCAGCTGCGACGTGCCGAACCCGGTGTTCCCGGCCGCGACCACCACGACGATCCCGTGGAGCCAGGCGACCTCCGCCGCGTACGCCAGCGGATCGAGCCGGTAGTCCTGCGTGCTGTCGGTCCCGAACGAGAGGTTCAGCACTCGGATGTTGAGCCCGTCCGTGTTCCGATGCTCGATCACCCAGTCGATCGCGGCGATCACCTGTGAGACGTCCGTCGCGCCGTCGCTCGAGGCCACCTTCAGGCTCACGATGCGCGCACCGGGCGCGGCACCCACGAACGCCTTGTCGAGGTCCTCGTCCTCGTGGCCGGGTGGGATCGAGCTGTCGCGCCCCGCGATCAGCCCCGCCAGGTGTGTGCCGTGACCGTACGTGTCGATGTCGGTCAGGTTCGATGCTTGGGACTCGAAGGAGAGGTCCGGCCCGTTGATCACGTTCACCGCCAGACCCTCGACCGGGGCGACGCCGGAATCGATCAGCGCGACATCGACCCCCTTCCCGGTCCATCCCCTCTGCCACATCTCGAGCAGCTTCGTGTTCTTCGCCACCTTCAGCCAGGAGCCGGGGTGCTTGTTCGGATCCACACCGTCCACGGTCCCGAGCAGCTGGACGCCCGCATCCGGCGTCACGGACAGGACGCCCGGGGCCTCGAGGAGCGTTCCGATCCTGTCGCTCGGGATGTTCGCGATGAAGGCGTTCATCGTGCTCAACCGTCGGACGACCGCGCCTCCGAGCGGTGCCACGATCTGGTCTGCATCGACGACGACGTCACCCGTTGAGCGGACGATCACCATGAGGGTATGCGGTGAACCACCGTCATCCCCGGGGGTCGCGGAGAGCGCGAAGATGATGCTGAGTCCTGCTGCGGCCGCGAGCATCCGATAGGGGATCGGGCGGACGAGCGGCACGGACCTCAAGAACATCGCCCCGCTCCTCTCCAGTCGCCGGGGGAGTCCGAGTGTGCGACACCGCTGTAGTTCCTGAATCGGCCAGTGGTCGCTTTCTCGGGGAACCGGGGATGACGACCTTCGCCGGGCGGACCTCGCGGCGGGTTACGCCGGATGGTCCAGCGTCCGTGCAGACCCTTCCGCCGAGCAAGGGCAGGCTCGATCGACCGGACATGCCATGATGCAGCGCGAGGTGGCCCGTGTCCGACACCCAGATCCGCGATGGCGCTCGCAAGGCACTCGATGACCATGCATGGCAGGCAGCGTACGAAGCGTTCGTCTCGCTGCGCGACCACCAAGAGCTGAGCGGGGAGGACTGGGCACGTCTCGGTGAGGCGGCCTGGTGGACCGCCCACCCCGACGAAAGCATCGAGGCGTTCGAGCATGCCTTCGTGGCGTATTCCTCGGAAGGCGACGCACGGCGCGCCGCGGCTGTCGCCCTCCGCCTCGCCCACGAACACGCGGACCGCATGGAGTCCGCCCTCTGGAACGGATGGCTCCAGCGGGGCGTGCGGCCCCTGTCCGATCAGTCCGACTGCGTCGAGCAGGGGTACCTCGAGATGTCGCTCGTCCGGTCGAGCTTCGACCGGGGCGCGGTCGAGGAGGCGATCGAACACGCGACCCGCGCCCAGGAGATCGGCACGCGGTTCGGCGACCGGGACCTGGTCGCGTTCGGGCTCGTGCTGCAGGGCGGCGCGCTCGTCGTCTCCGGCGATGTCGAACGTGGTCTCGGCCTGGTGGACGAGGGCACCCTCGCGGCCGTCGGCGGTGAACTCACCCCGTACGCGGCCGGCTCGATCTACTGCATCACGATCGGCGTATGCCGGTCGGTCGCCGACTATCGGCGCGCCGCCGAGTGGACGACCGCGGCGGCGGGATGGTGCGAGCGTCAGTCGATCACCGGGTTCCCCGGAGTCTGCCGGATCCAGCGCGCGGAGATCATGCGTCTCCGAGGCGAGTTCTCCGAGGCTGAGGACGAGGCCCGTCGAGCGCAGACCGAGCTGACCGCGTTCGGGAGGCTCCCGCAGGCGGGGGCCGGGTCGAACGAGGTCGGTGAGATCCGGCTAAGGCTCGGCGACCTGGACGGCGCCGAGGAAGCCTTCCGGACCGCCCACCAGCTCGGTCACGAACCTCACCCCGGCCTCGCGCTCGTGCAGCTGGCGCGGGGACGCACCGAGGCGGCCCGGGCGTCGATCGAGACCGCGCTGGCCGACGCCGTCGACCCGCTCGATCGCGTCCGGTTGCTCGCCGCCAAGAGCGAGATCGCGCTCGCCTCGCACGACGTGACCGACGCGCGCGCAGCGGCCGACGAGCTGGCGGGGATCGCGTCGGCCTTGGACTCACCGATGCTGGACGCGATCTCGCACCAGACCAACGGCGCCACCCTCACGCACGAGGACGACCCGTCCGCCGCGATCGTCGAGCTGCGCAAGGCCCTGCGCGTCTGGACCGAGTCGGACGCGCCGTTCGAGGCGGCCCAGACACGACGGTCGCTCGCCCTCGCCCACCGCCTGTCGGGGGACGAGGCGTCCGCGGGGCTCGAGCTGCAGGTGGCGAAGGAGTCCTTCGCCCGGTTGGGCGCCCTCCGCGAAAGGGATCGATGCGAGGAGCTGATCCGCGCCGGGGACGAGGACGCCGCGGGCCGGCGGGCGGTCCGCACGTTCATGTTCACCGACATCGTGGGCTCGACCGACCTGATCGGGACGATCGGCGATGAAGCGTGGAAGGACGTCCTGGGCTGGCACGACGAGACGCTCCGCACCGTGATCGCCTCGCACCGCGGGGAGGTCGTGCGCCCGACCGGGGACGGGTTCTTCGCGTCGTTCGCGGATCCGGGCGCCGCGTTGGATTGTGCGATCGCGATCCAGCGCCGCCTCGCCGAGCACCGACGCCGTCACGGGTTCGCGCCCCAGGTGAGGATCGGCGTGCACGCGGCCGAGGCCACCGCGGCTGCGGACGACTACTCGGGCCTCGGTGTGCACGAGGCCGCGAGGGTGGGCGCGCTCGCCGAGGGAGGCGAGATCCTCGCGACGGCGTCAACGGTGGCGGCGTCCACGACGCCCGTCGCCATCGGCGAGGAACGCGAGGTCGCCCTCAAGGGGCTCCTCCACCCCGTCCGGGTGGTCCCGATCGCATGGCGGTAAGGCTTCGGGCTCGTCTCAGCCCACGTGCACGTGATACGTCACGCTGAACTCCCCGTCTCCCACGAAGCTCACCGCTCCTTCGATCACGTGATCGCCGGGCGGGAGCGGGTGCAGGAACACGACGTTGGCCCGCAGAGCCGTACGGATCGGGCCGGTGCCGACGCCGACGACGGTGTCGTAGAAGCTCCCCGGCTCCGAGATGACGTCGTACGCCCCGGTGTCGATCGGCTGGAGCGGCAGGGCGCTCCCATCGAGGGTCAGCGAGTTCGTCGACGTCACGAAGCCGGCGATCGCGGCAGCCTCCAGCTCCGCGTCGGTCTCGCCGTCGATCCCCTCGGTGGAGAACCAGCCCGCGTGCGACAGCACGATCGCCGTACCCACGGGCACGTCGCAGTCGAGCTCGACGCCGACGTCGATCGGAGCCGCCATGAAGAAGACGCCGTCCATGACCTCGCCACAGTCACCGTCCAGGGCCGCGAAGAGCGGGTTCGACGCGTCGCCGAGGAACCATTGGCCGACCATCTCGGTCCAGCCCGGGTAGGAGACGCCCATCGGCCGCGAGTTGTAGGGCAACACCGGCCCCGCGCTCGCCGGAGCAGCACCGGCGACCACGCCGATCGTGAGCGCCACGGTGAGTACGAAGATCCGCCGCATGTCTCGCTCCCTCCCCCCGCTCCCTAGGGGAGCGTCAACGTTCCGCTCAGCGACGCATGCCCCGCGTCGCCCGCCGGCATGTCGGTATCGGTCCCCGAGCCGGTGGCGCCCTCGAAGACGCCGGTTCCCCCGCTGACGGTGAACGTCGTCCGGATCGTGCCCGGGTTCCCGAAGGACTTCTGCGCGCCCGGCGCCAACGACGAGCTCCCCGGGAAGCACACGGTTCCCACCTCGTCGAGCTCCAGCGTGCTGCCGTCCGAGACGAGCGTGATCGTCCGAACGGCGCTCAGATCGGCGCAGTTCGTGTCCTCGATCGGCGCGAAGTCGGTGATGTCGAACACGCTCGTCGCCGCGCCGTAGCCCGCCACCGTGCCCGTTCCGCAGAGGAAATGCTCGCAGGGCTTCGAGTGCGCCCTCCCGAACGTTTCCTTGAACGAAGCATCGAACGCCGACGTCGTTGCCGCGTTCGCCGGAGCCGAGAGCAACAGCGATACGGCCATGCCCGCCATGAGCAGGACGGTTCCTCTCCGCATCTTCCCCTCCCCTGGTTGTCTCTCGACGGTATGCCATCCGGCACAACGAGGCGTATCGGGCATTCGCCCCACGTGAAAGCTTCATCGCTCGGAAGTGAACTGGTCGGGCCGGCGAAGACCAGGTAAAGATGGACGAGGTGGGTGCGTTCAGGTTCCACGTCGCGGTCTCGCTGGACGGCTACCTCGCGGGCCCTCAGCAGAGCATCGAGAACCCGCTCGGCGTCGGCGGCGAGGCCTTGCATCAGTGGCTCTTCGACCTCGAGGTGTGGCGGAAGATGGAGGGCGAAGAAGGCGGCGACGTGAACGCGAGCACGGCCGTGATCGAGGAGGGGCAAACCAACGTCGGCGCGTACGTGATGGGGCGGAACATGTTCGGTGGCGGCCCCGGCCCATGGGCCGACGATCCTCCGTGGAGAGGATGGTGGGGCGACGACCCTCCGTACCACGTCCCGGTGTACGTCCTCACGCACCACGCGCGCGATCCGCTGGAGATGGAGGGAGGGACGACCTTCTTCTTCGTCACCGACGGGATCCGCTCGGCCTTCGACCAGGCTCGTGCGACGGCGGGGGACCGCGACGTGGTGCTGGGGGGCGGGGCGAGCGCGATCCAGCAGTACCTCGCGGCCGGCTTGATCGACCGGTTCGAGCTCCACATCGCGCCGCTCCTCCTCGGCGACGGCGAGCGGCTGCTCGAGAACGTCGGCGACCTCGAGGTCGAGCAGGTGCGCGCGATCGAGGCGCCCGGCGTCACCCACATCACGTACCGCGTGGTCAGGTAGGACCGGAACCGGATCGCGGGCGATCGGAGCGCTGCTCATCCATCTCGCTGTGTCTCGCCCACGCGGTCGAGGAAGGCGAGGGTGCGCTCCAACACCTGCGCCGTCGACGCTTCGTCGTATTCCTGCCACGAGCGATCGGTGAACACGTGAGCCGAGCCCGGATAGAGGAACAGCTCGGCGCCGGGGACTTCAGACACGAGTTGCTCGCCGGCCTCACGGTTGAACCACTTGTCGCCCTCGCTGACGTGGACCTGCAGCCCGACGTCCTCAGGCCACGGCACCCCGAACGCGTCCGGCGGGTTGTCGCCGCCGTGGTAGAGGAGGGCGCCGAGCGCCCCCGGCCGCGTCTGCGCGAGCCGCTGCGCGTACACGGCGCCGAGCGAGAACCCGCCGATCACGACCTTCGCCGGCAGGGGCCCGATCGCCGCCTCGCTCCGGGCGATCATCTCGTCCCACCCCAGCTGCTCCTCGAAGGCGACACCTTCCTCGAGGGTGTCGAACGTCGCGCCCCCGAACAGATCGGCCACCGTCACCTGATGGGCACCGTCACGCAAGCGGTCGGCGAACGCCTGTTGGCCCTCGGTGATGCCGAGCGCGTGGTGGAACAGGATCACGTCAGCCATCGTCCGTCCTCCTCTGCTCGTTCCGTGATGTCTACCAGCTCGCCATGGGGGGCCGGTCGACCTGGGATAGGGTCGCGTCCATGGCGACCCTCGAAGACGTGGCGCGGATCGCCCTCGGGTTGCCCGAGGTCGCCGAGGACGACCGGCGGGGGGCTCGCACGTGGTCGGTAGCGACGAAGACGTTCGCGTGGGAGCGACGGTTCTCGAAGGCCGACATCAAGCGTTTCGGCGGTAACGCGCCACCCCGTGACCCGATCCTCGCAGTCCGGGTGGAGGATCTCGTCGAGAAGGAAGCGGTCCTCGCCGCCGGCACCAGGGGGATCTTCACGATCCCGCACTTCGAGGGATACGCCGCGATCCTGATCGAGCTGCGGAGGGTCGGCGCGCGAGCGCTCGAAGACGCGATCGCCGACGGCTGGCTGGCGTGTGCGCCTCGCGGCCTCGCGGCGCGTCACGCGTCCCGCCTTTCCCGCTGACGAACCGATCAGCGGCGCGGCGCCGCTCCCTCGCGGACCAGTCGGATCGCCTCCGCGATGCCGCCGGTCCACGGATCGCCGTGTCCGGGGAGCACGAGGTCGGCGGAGACCGCGTCGAGGCGGGGCAACGAGGCCACCGCCTCGGCTGCGTCGGCGGTGAACGGCGCGACCTGCGGACCGCGAGCCCCCGTCGTCACCGCGTAGGTCGCGAACGCGTCGCCGACGAAGAGCGCACCGAGGGACGGAACGTGGAGCGCGGCGCTCCCGGGCGTGTGCCCCGGGGTCAAGATGACGCTCGGGCTCCCCGGCACGTCGAGGGTCGCGCCGTCTCCGAAGGTGGCGACCTCCTTGATCTTCGGCGTGCGAAGCCCACCGCGCAGGACCGTGAACCAGAGGAACCCGAAGAGGGGCCCGAGCTTGCTGGGGCCGAACCCCTTCGACGGGTTCGGTACCTCACCGCGCGCGAGGGCGGCGTCCATCTCGTGGACCCAAACCGGGACCCGGTCATCACGGCGGAGCCGCTCGGCGAAGCCGATGTGGTCGGAGTGCCCGTGGGTGAGGACGAGCGCACGAACATCCGCGACCGTCCGACCCATGGCCGCCAGCTCACCGGGGATGTCACGGTAGAAGCCGGGCACGCCCGCGTCGATGATCGTCACCTCGCCCGATTCCTCCACCAGGTACGAGTTGACGATGCTCCGGTCGCCGAGTCGATGGATGCCGGGTGCGACCTTCACCGATCGACCTCCTCGAGCACGAACACCGGGATCTGCCGGTCCGTCTTCCTCTGGTACTTCGCGTAGTCGGGCCACGTCTCGACCGCGCGATCCCACCAGACTCGCTTCTCGTCGCCCGTGACCTCTCGTGCGACGTAGTCGCGTTTGGTGGCGCGGTCTTGCAGCTCGACGTGTGGGTTCTTCTTGAGGTTGTGGTACCAGACCGGGTGCTGCGGAGCGCCGCCGAGCGAGGCGACGACGGCGTAGTCGCCGTCGTGTTCGACCCGCATCAGCGGGGTCTTGCGGAGCTTGCCCGTCTTGGCACCCACCGAGGTCAGCACGATCACGGGCCTCCCACGGAGCTCGGTGCCCTCCTCGCCGTTCGTCGCCTCGTAGAGCTCGGCCTGCTTGCGCGCCCATGAGTCTGGACTCGGCTCGTACTCTCCGGTGAGGGGCATGGCCCCTATCCTGCATCATCGTCCCGGCTCAGGACGCGTCGCTCAGGTCGTGCCCGCGTCGGCTGAACCGATGACGGGCCCGGCGCGATGCGCCGAACCCGTCTCGTGCATGAGCCGAGGGCGTGCGATCGATCCCCGCAGCTCACCACCCCTCGCGCACGCTGGGACGCTGCTTCAGGAGGATCGCCGTGACGACCAGGATCCACACGAGCCCGATGATCGGCCAGATGTACAGGGAGTACGCGCCGTCCGGCGCCCAGAACCCGGTGCTCGCCCACGTCGTGCCTCCGAGCACGCCGAGGATCACGCAGGCGACGCCCGCGGCGAAGAGCGAGTTGGAGATGATCCCGGCCCGCCACAGACCGAAGGACCCGGACATGACCAGCATCGCGCGCGGGAACGAGCTCAAGACGAAGCACGTCCACACGAGGTCGTTCAGTCCCGATGCGAGGGGGGTGCCGTCGATCGCCCTGATCGAGAAGGTCAGACCTGCGCTGATCGCCATCATCAGGAGGAAGACGCCCCCGACGGCCGCGCTCGACGCCGTCGCCGCGGCACCCCAGCCGCCTCGGCCGCCTTCGGTCAACGTCGTCCTGATCGCCGCCGCGAACCACATCAGGTTCAAGACCGCGAGTCCGAAGATCACCGCAGCGATCAGGATCCGGGTGCGATCGCCGTCATAGAACGCGTTGAGCGCGTCGGCCGAGGCGCCGAGCTTGGGCTGCGAGCCGTAGACGAGCCACGCGACGACGAAGAAGAGGACGACGCTGACCCCGTTCATGCGCCACAGGCGCTCCCAGAGGTTCACCGTGGTCGCCTCGGGCACCGTGACGGTCGTATCCGGAGTGGTGGACGGTCTCATGCTCATGAAAGGTCCTCCCTTCGGCCCCGATGCGGAGCCGCTAGTCCTCGACCAGGTGGAACGTGAAGATGAGCTTGGGCTGCGTTGCCGTCGACGCATCCCGGGAGACCAACTGGCCTCGTCTGCCCGTCGGAGTCTCCGGACGATGCCGAACCGGCCGCGCGATCCGATGAGCCGAACGCCGGGCTCACCGCTCCTGCCAGCACAGCGACGAGCGCGAAAGCACCGATCACACCGAAGCGGTTCCTCATGGGCCGCTCCCCTTCCCTCGGTGGCCATCCGTCTGACGACCGTTGTCCTTCAACGTATGGGTCGGCGATGAGGGGCTTCTAAGACGGTGATGAGAACCCGCTCATCTACCTGCGCGTCGAACACCCTGTCGAACCCCCCTCGAGAACGATTTCGCATCGTCCGTGAGCATCTACGCCTGGCCCGTGTTGCTCGAAGAGCGCATCGGAGCGAGAGTTCTCGAACAGGGGGGGAATCCGACGTGCACAACCTCGCGAGCAGCGAGACAACCGACTTCGGAACCGGTCGGAACCGGGGGATCCGATGGGCGCTGACCGTCTTCCTGGTCGCTGCGGCCTACTTCGTCGCCGCCCGTCTCGGCTTGCTCTTCGCTTTGGTGAAGGGAGTCACGCCGTTCTGGCCGCCGACGGGGATCGCCTTGGTCGCCTTCCTCGTCTTGGGTCGTCGCGTCTGGCCAGGCGTCGCGCTCGCGGCGTTCTTCGTGAACGTGTCGATCGGCGTCGATCCCCTGGCATCCCTCGCGATCGCCGCCGGGAACACCATCGCACCGCTCGTCGCGGCCGCGCTCCTCGACCGGGTCGGATTCAGGCTCGAGCTCGATCGTGAGCGCGACGCGGTCTCGATCGTCTTCCTGGCTGCGCTGCTGGGCATGCTCGTCAGCGCGTCGATCGGCGCGTCGTCGCTTCTGATCTCGGGCCAGATCTTGCCGAACGATTTCTGGGTGACCTGGTTGATCTGGTGGACGGGGGATGCCATGGGCATCCTCGTGTTCGCCCCGTTCCTCCTGAGTCTCAGGCTCCCCCTGGATCGGTCCCTCGGATCGTGGCAACGACGCGGCGAGCTCGTGGCGTTGTTCGTGGTGTTGAGCTTCCTCACGATCTACGTGATGCAGAGCCCCCTCGCGCTCCGTTTCCTCGTCATCCCGATCCTCGGCTGGGCCTCGTGGCGCTTCCAACTTCGCGGCGCAGCGCCGGCGGCGTTGATCGTCGCGATCATCGCGTCCTGGTCTGCCGTTCGGGGGATCGGCCCGTTCGGTCACGGGTCTCTCTTCGACAGGATGGCGACGCTGCAAGCGTTCAACGCAACGGTCGCGTTCACCTCGTTCTTCTTCGCGGCGGTCGTGACCGAACGACTGCGCGATCGTGAGCGGTTGGAAACGGCCCTGCGCAACGAGCAGAGCGCCACAGACCAGCTCCGCCTGCTGCACGAGACCCGCTCGCGCTTCCTGTCGTCCGCGTCCCACGAGTTGAGGACGCCGATCACGATCAGTCGGGGTCACCTACAGGTGCTCGAACCGAACGCCACGGTCGAAGAGCAGAACGCGGCGATCGCCGTGGTCCTGGA
>JBKOUM010000069.1:0-7112 GCA_046723385.1 Actinomycetota bacterium | reverse complement strand
GGCGCCATGTTCGGCGCCGTCCTCGACCCCGAACAGCGCATCAAGCTGGGGCGGATCCAGGCCTTCATGGCCGCGTCCGAGGGCTACGCCGACCACGTGATGCACACCCTCGGTGCGCGGCTGCTCGCGTCCCACGCGCAGATCCAGGAGGCGATGAAGCGCCATCGCGAGGACGAAGCCACGGATCCGGTGTTCGAACGGCTCCTCGGCGTCGACATGAAGCGCGAGCAGTACGCCGCGGGGCGCCGTTTCTGTGACACCGTCGTCGAGCTGACCGACGAGACCACCCTCGCGCGGATGTGGGAGTCGGCCGACGCCATGCCTTCGCTTCCGGAGATCGACGAACCTCGACTCTGGCTCGCGCGCACCGTGTAGACGATATCCTGCGCCCCGATGGAGAACGTGGGGGAGCTCGTCGCGGCGGCCGTCGTCGACGAGCGCGTCTGGGAGACGCAGGGCGACGCCTCACCGGACGGGATCTACCTGACCGGGCAACCAGGGCCCGCGCTGCCGTTCGTGATGTTCCGGGCGTGGAAGGTGGGCGTCGGGATCGTGGAGGAGGAGGTCCGCATGTACGGACCTTCGGGCCGGATGATCTGGCGATGGGGGCCGGAGTACCGCCGGATGCAGGGGATGTTCGACCTCACCACGGAGCTCGACGTCGCCCGCGACGCGGTCTTCGATGAGACCGGCACCTACGTGGCGTCGTTCATCATCGACGACCAGGTGGTCGGCGAGATCGAGCTCCCCGTCTACGTCCAGGCCGCCCCGACGAAGCTGCCCAAGGAGACGGAGGACGGCTTGAAGAAGTCCGACGTGATCTGGCTCGGCGCCGACGTGAACGGCCGACGCATGACGATCCCCGCGTGGTTCGTCTACAAGAACGGCCGGATCTACGTGCTGTCGCAGCGCGAGCACGGTCCCCAGGAGCAGACCGTTCCCGGCGTGGGCGCCGCGAAGGAGTTCGTGGTCGTCACGCGGAGGAAGGGCCGCGACACGTCGCTCGAGGAGTTCTCGGCCGCGCCGCGGTTGCTGCAGGGCGCCGAGTGGGAGGACGCGGCGAAGGCGCTCGCGGACAAGCGCAAGTCGAGAGCCGGCGCGCCCGACGAATCCGTCAAGCGCTGGCGCGGGTCGTGCGACATCATCGAGCTGACGCCCAACGTTCCGGCCACCGTCTGAGATCGTCGCCGAGCGGGACTCGCGGACTCAACGGTTCATCGGGCGGCCGAGCGCCTCGGCGATCGCAGCCAGCTGCCCGCCGAGCTCCACGATCTCCTCCGGGAGCAGGGCCTGTGCGCCATCGACCATCGCCTGTTCCGGGTGAGCATGGACGTCGATCATCACCGCGTCCGCCCCCGCAGCCAGGGAAGCCCTGGCCATCGCCGCCACCAGGTGCCGCTTCCCCACCGCATGTGACGGATCGACCATCACCGGCAGGTGCGACTCGTGCTGTGCCACCGCCATGCCCGCCAGGTCGAGCGTGTTCCGCGTCGACGGCTCGAACGTGCGGATCCCTCGCTCGCACAGGATGATCTCGGAGTTGCCGCGCTGTGCCACGTATTCGGCCGCCTGGAGCCATTCCTCGACCGTCATCGCAAGGCCGCGCTTGAGCATCACCGGCTTGTTCGCGAGCCCGACCTCCTTCAGGAGCTCGAAGTTCTGCGCGTTCCGCGTCCCGACGCGGATGCAATCCGCGACCTCGTTGACGTGTGCCACCTGCGAGACGTCGACGACCTCGATCACGAACGGAAGCCCGAACTCGCGACGGGCTTCCTGCAGGATCTCGATCCCTTGTTCGCCGAGACCCTGGAACGAGTACGGGGAGGTCCTCGGCTTGAACACGTCGCCACGGACGATCGTCGCTCCCGCCCGCTTGGCTGCCCGGATCGCGAGCATCGTCTGCTCCGGCGTCTCGACCGCGCACGGTCCCGCGATCAGCGTGAAGGTGTCGCGCCCGACCGGGACGGTTCCGACCTTCACGACCGTCGTCTCGGGGTGGAGGTCGCGCGAGACCATCTTGTAGGGCTTGCCGATCTGGATCACGTGATCGACGCCCCGCATCTGGCGCCAGTCGATCGCCTTGAAGCGTTCGGTGTCGCCGACCAAACCGATGATCGTGTGGACCGTGCCTCGCGAGACGAACGCCTCGCCCCCGTTGGCGCGGACGCGTTCGGCGACGGCCTCGATATCGCCGTCCGTCGCGGCCGGCGTCATCACGACGACCATGTGGTCGAACCTCCTCGTTCGGCCCGGTCGGTCAGCCCGGGGAAATCGAAACCCCGGGTCGTCCGGCCCGGGGTCGCTGGCTGCTCGGTGGCCGCTGGCGACTACGCCGGGTCGTGCCCGCCGTAGAAGAACCAGAAGCCGAAGGGATGCTGCATGTGGGCAGATGGTGACAGACGGCGGGCGCGGGTGGCAAGCCACCCGCGCCCGCCCTCGCTACGATGCGCCCCGATGACCCTCACGGTCCTGGAGCATCCGCTCGCCCTCGACCTGCTCAGCCGGCTCCGCGACGAGCGGACCCCTTCGGACCTCTTCCGGACGTACACACGACGGCTCGGATGGCTCCTCGTCCTCGAGGCCACCAAGGACCTCGCCACCGACCCGGTGGACGTCCGCACGCCGCTCGAGACCACGTCGGGCGCGGCGCTCGCCGAACCGCTCGTCGCGATCCCGGTGCTCCGCGCAGGGCTCGGCCTCCTGGACGCGGTCACCGACCTCTTTCCGGACACGATCGTCGGCTACCTCGGCATGGAGCGTGACGAGGTCACGCTCCAGCCTCGCGACTACTACGCGAAGCTCCCTCCGATGGAGGGACGCCGAGCCCTCGTGCTGGACCCGATGCTCGCGACCGGAGGCAGCGGCACGGCGGCGGTTTCCCACGTGAAGGCGAACGCGAGCCCCAAGTCGATCTCGTTCGTCTGCATCGTCGCGGCCCCCGAGGGACTCGAGCGCCTGTCCGACGACCACCCCGACGTGCCGGTCATCACCACCGCCCTCGACCGCCGCCTGAACGACCAGGGCTTCATCCTGCCGGGCCTCGGCGACTTCGGCGACCGCTTGCACGGGACCTATTAGGAGCTCGCGGATCCATCAGACCGAGCCGACCTCCTCCTCGTTCGGCACGGGCACGGACCACCACCCTGAGGAGTCCACCCCCTGCCGGAAGCGCCATCCCGGTCGCTGGACGGGGAAATCCTCGCGGTGATGACCTCCTCGGCTCTCCTCCCGGCGTCGCGCCGAGGCCGCGACCAACCACGCGATGAGCGTCCCCACCACGCTCCCCTCCGCCGTTCTCGACGAGGCGAGCCGATCGAGGAACGCGCCGAGCTCGGGCGCAACACGGCGAACGCCGAGGACGCGGTCGGCGGCTGCGCGGATCTCGGCGAGGGGAACCGCTCCGAGCGGAGGAACACGATGCGTGTCCCCAGAGGACCCTCGCGGGGTGGGCCCATCGTCCTCGGCGCGAGCAGCGCGCGCTCCGAACACGAGAGCCTCGGCGAGCGAGTTCGACGCGAGGCGATTCGCGCCGTGAACGCCCGTGGACGCCGCCTCCCCTGCGGCGAACAGCTTGGGGACGGTCGTTCGGCCCCACAGGTCGGTCAGGACCCCCCCGATGAAGTAGTGAGCGGCGGGAGCGACGGGCACGAGGTTCCGGGCGATGTCCAAGCCGACCTCGCGGCACTGTTCGGCCGCCGTCGGGAACCTGCGAACGACGTCCGGCACGTTCCGCGCATCGAGGTACACAGGCGCGCCGGTCTCTTCTCGCACCCGGACCACGGCTCGTGCCACGACATCTCGCGGAGCCAGTTCCGCCAGCGGATGGAAGCGCTCCATGAACCGCGCGCCGGCCGAGTCGACGAGCAACGCCCCCTCACCGCGAAGCGCCTCGGTCAGGAGTCGGGCCGGATGTCCCGGCACATCGAGCGCGGTCGGATGGAACTGCACGAACTCAAGGTCTGCGAGCGCGGCGTCGGCATCCCACGCGAGCGCGAGACCCTCCCCGATGGAGGTGTCGGGTCCCGTTCGCCGCCCGTAGATCCCGCACGCTCCACCGGTGGCGATCACGGTGCGGTCGGCCTCGATGGCTCCGCCCCCGTGCAGCATCACACCCGCCGCAGCTCCGCCGGCGAGGACGATCCGCGTCGCTCGGCCGTCGACCCGCACGATCCTGCGATCGTCGGCGACCTTCGCAGCGAGGAACCGGTGCAGCGCCATCCCGGACGCGTCACCGTTGGCGTGGAGCACCCGACGGGCGCTGTGGCCGCCTTCGAGGCCCGGCAGTTGGCCCTCGTCGAAGCGCATCCCCATGCCGCGGAGTTCTTGCACCGCGAGAGGCGCCTCGCGCACGAGCACGCCGACGGCCCGCGGGTCGCACAGCCCCGCGCCGGCCGCCAGCGTGTCCGCTGCGTGCAGATCGGGGCTGTCGTCACGCTCGGTCGCCGCCGCGACCCCTCCCTGCGCCCACGCCGTCGCGGTGAGTTCCGCCGCCCCAGGAGCGATCACGGTCACCGGGGCCCGTTCGGCCGCATGCAACGCGCACCAGAGGCCGGCGGCCCCGGCGCCGACCACCACGGTACGCATGGCTACTCCGCGTACACCGGACCAGGTGGTCGGACGGATCCCGCGGTCGGGCCGATCGAGATCATCCGGTCGACGGCACGCCGCGCACGCTCGGCGATGTCGTCCGGTACGTCGATCCGGTGGATCTCGTCACGGAGCGAAACGAGGAGGTTCTCGGGCGTGATCGCCTTCATGTAGCGGCAGACCGCGTATTCGTCGACCGGTTCGAAGATCTTGTCGGGCTGCGCGCGGCGGAGCTGATGCAAGATGCCGGTCTCCGTTGCGACCAGGAATCGTCGGGCGTTCGACCGGCCGGACTCCTCGACCATGCCTCCGGTCGACAGCACCTTCGTCCGCTCGGGCGAGAGCGTCCCATCGGAGAGCATCCAAAGCGCCGTCGTCGTGCACCCGCACTCGGGATGGATCAGGAGCTCCGTGTCGGGATCGTCCGCCCGCCGACGGAGGCCCTGGGGGTCGATCCCCGCATGGACGTGGCACTCCCCCATCCAGATCTGCATCTTCCGGCCGCACTCGCGCTCGACATGCGCCCCCAGGAACATGTCCGGAAGGAAGAGGATCTCGCGGTCCCCCGGGATCGTCCTGACCACGTCGACCGCGTTGGACGAGGTGCAGCAGATGTCCGACTCTGCCTTGACCTCGGCAGACGTGTTCACGTAGGCGACGACGACCGCACCCGGATGCTCGCGCTTCCACTCGCGGAGTTCGTCGGCCGTGATCGACGCGGCGAGCGAACACCCGGCCTCCAGCGAAGGGAGCAACACGGTCTTCGCAGGGGAAAGGATCTTCGCCGTCTCGGCCATGAAGTGCACGCCGCAGAAGACGATCGTCGAAGCATCCGTCGTCGCGGCGATCCGGGACAGCGCGAGCGAGTCGCCGACGAAGTCCGCGACATCCTGGATCCAGGGAACCTGGTAGTTGTGCGCGAGGATCACGGCGTCGCGTTCCCGCGCCAGCCTGCGCACCTCCTCGGCCCATGCCTCGAACGCGGGACGACCTTCCTCCGATGCTCCCTCAACGCTCGACATCGGTGATCTCCATCGAGAGGTCGAGGGCGGGAGCGGAATGCGTCAATCGACCGACCGAGATGATGCGCGCTCCCGCGTCAACGAACGAGTGGACGTTCTCGAGCGTCACACCACCGGATACCTCGAGTCGGGATGCGTCGCCGATCCGGTCGACCGCGGCGCGCACCAGCTGCGGCGTGGGGTTATCGAGGAGGACGCGATCCGCGCCTGCCGCGATGGCGTCGTCGAACTGCTCGATCGTCTCGACCTCGACCTCGATCGGGACATCGCTGCGATCGCGGGCAGCCCTCACCGCCTCGGCGACGCCTCCGGCGAGTCGCACATGATTGTCTTTGATGAGCACTGCGTCGGAGAGCGACGCGCGATGGAGCGCACCGCCGCCGGCGACCACGGCCTCGCGTTCGAACCGGCGGAGTCCCGGCGTCGTTTTCCGCGTGCAGAGGATCGTGGCCGGTGCGGCCGCGTCGACGAACGCCCTCGTCGACGTGGCCACACCAGAGAGGTGGCTGAGGAGGTTGAGCGCCGGCCGTTCGGCCCGCAGGAGCGTGGCCGCATCCCCGTGCACGACCACCACGCGATCTCCCGAGGAGAGCGCATCGCCGTCCACCATCCGGGCATCGAACAGAACCGGGGCGCCAGCGTCCGCGGCGACCTCGAACACAGCCCGCCCGAGCGTCATGCCGGCAAGGATGCCCTGCTGTTTCGCCACGACCTCGGCCGTGCACCGGACGCCCGGAGCGACCGTGAGCATGGTCGTGAGATCGCCGCCGGGCGCGTCTTCAGCCAGCGCCGCCCGGGCGAGCACCGAGACATCGTCGATCGTGTTCACGCCCATCCATGCATGGTATCCGGGGACCTCGGACACGACGCGGGGTCAGCCCTTGAGGTAGGGCTTTCCGTCCGCCGCCGGGGGGCGCACGCGGTGCGCCGCTCCCGACACCACCAGGATCGTGACCAGATAGGGCAGCATCGCGAGGAACTCGTTGGGGATGGACACTTGGAGGATGTTCGCCTTCACCTGAAGCGAGTCGGCGAACCCGAAGATGAGCGCTGCGCCCAGCGCCCCGATGGGGTTCCAACGACCAACGATCATGGCGGCGAGGCCGATGAATCCCCTGCCAGCGCTCATCCCTTCCTCGAAACGTCCGACCGCCCCGAGCGTGAAGTAGGCGCCGCCGATCCCGGCCACGACACCGCCGAGGATCACGGTGCGATAGCGCGTGAAGAGCACGCGGATCCCGACCGTGTCGGCGGCGAGCGGGTGCTCCCCGACGGCACGAACCCGGAGGCCCCAGCGTGTATAGAAGAGACCCACGAACATCACGGCGACGATCAAGAGCAGCAGGTAGACGAAGATGTTGTTGTCGAACAGGATCGGGCCGATGAACGGGACCTTGGACAAGACGGGAAGGGCGACGTCCTGGAAGCGCCCCGGGTCGTTGAGCGCCTGGTTCTGCTGGTGATACTGCTTCGATAGGTACGAGGTGAGCCCCAGCGCAAGGA
>JBKOUM010000025.1:0-5423 GCA_046723385.1 Actinomycetota bacterium | reverse complement strand
TCATGGAGGCGCTCGAGGCCGGGAACGTCGTGGTGCTCGCCGGGTTCCAGGGGCTCTCCACGCAGTACGAGATCACGACACTCGGTCGGGGCGCCTCTGATCTGACGGCGGTCGCGATGGCAGGAGCCGTGGGCGCCGGCGTTTGCGAGATCTACACCGACGTTGACGGCGTCTACACGGCTGACCCTCGGATCGTCCCCGATGCCCGAAGGATCGATGTGATCAGCTACGACGAGATGCTCGAGCTCGCGGCCACCGGCGCCAAGGTGCTGCAGTCGCGCTCGGTCGAGATGGCCCGCCGCCACGGGGTCGAGCTGCACGTCCGTTCCGCTTTCGAGGACCGGGACGGCACGTGGGTGAGAGATGATGGGGCCCAGATGGAAGGCGTGCTGATCTCGGGGGCGGCGCTCGACGCCGACGAAGCCAAGGTGACGATCGATGACGTGCCCGACCGGCCCGGCGTCGCGGCCTCGATCTTCAAGGCGATCGCGGCGGAGGCGATCAACGTGGACATGATCGTGCAGAACGTCTCGCACGATGGGACGACGGACATGTCGTTCACCGCGCCGCTCGCCGACCTGCCCAGGCTGGAAGCCGTGTTGGACGCGCTCGCGCGCGACATCGGCGCGGACGGGTTCAGCGTCGATGACGGGATCGCGAAGCTCTCCCTTGTCGGCGCGGGGATGAAGTCGCACCCCGGCGTCGCCGCGGACATGTTCGACGTCCTCGCCGGTGAAGGCATCAACATCGAGATGATCTCGACCTCGCCGATCCGGATCTCGTGCGTGATCCGGAAGGACGATGCGGACCCCGCGCTGCGCGCGGTCCACGACCGCTTCGGGTTGGGGGCGTCGTGAAGGTCGCCGTGATCGGGGCGACGGGCGCCGTCGGGCGGGAGATGATCCGCATCCTCGAGCAGCGCGACTTCCCGGTCGACGCGTTCGTTCCCATGGCGTCCGCGAGGAGTGCGGGGCTCCCGGTCACCTTCCGGGGCGAGGAGCACCCGATCCGGGAGCTCACGGTCGATGCGTGCCGCGGCGTCGACCTCGCGTTCGTCTCGATCGGGGCGACGGCGTCGCGTGCCTTCCTCCCGGACATCGCGTCGAACGGGATGGTGTGCATCGACAACTCGAGCGCGTTCCGGATGGATCCGGACGTCCCGCTCGTGATCGCGGACGTGAACCCCGAGGCGCTGGACGGCTGGCCCAGGCCGGGGATCATCGCCGTTCCCAACTGCACGACGATCACGGCCATGCTCGCCGTCGCCCCGTTGCATCGAGCGGCGACCTGCACCTCGCTCGTCCTCTCGTCGTACCAGGCGGTGAGCGGCGCCGGTCACAAAGCGATCGCCGAGCTGCTCGAACAGGTCGAGAAGCTCCGGGGAGACGAGGAGTCGCTCGCCGCGCCCGATGTGGCTGCGCTCCCGGCCGGGCCAGTGATGGGCAGGACGATCGCGTACAACGTCGTGCCCAAGATCGGCGAGTTCGGGGCCGACGGCTTCACCGGCGAGGAGGCGAAGATGATGGCCGAGCCCCGGAAGATCCTGTCGGCGCCTGACCTGCCGGTCGTCGCCACGTCTGTCCGCGTGCCCGTCCTCGTCGGCCACGCGGTGTCGATCCTGGCCGAGTTCTCGCGCCCGATCTCCGCCGATGACGCGCGGGCGACGCTGAGCGGCGCTCCCGGCGTCACGTTGATGGACGACCTCGCGTCCGGCACGTTCCCCACGCCGCTCGATGCGGCCGGTGGCGACGGCGCCGTCGTCGGTCGCATCCGTCAGGTCCCCGGCCGCGACGATGCCCTCATCCTGTTCAGCTGCGCGGACAACCTCCGCGCGGGTGCGGCACTCGATGCCGTGCAGATCGCCGAACGTCTCTATCAGTGAACGTCTCTACGAGGAGGGTAGACCGATGTCCATGACGATCGGGTGCGTCTTCTGCGCGATCGCCGCAGGTGAGGCGTCCTCGTACCAGGTGGCCGAGTCGGACGGGGCCCTCGCGTTCCTGGACATCAACCCCGCCACGGAGGGCCACACCCTCGTGATCCCCAAGGCCCACGCGGACGATATCTTCGACCTCGATCCGGAGGACGGACGCAGCGTCTGGACGCTCGCCCAAGAGGTGTCGACGCTCCTCCAGGATCGTCTCAAGCCGGACGGATTGACCTTGTTCCAGGCGAACGGCAAGTCCGGGTGGCAGCACGTCTTCCACTTCCACCTGCACGTCGTTCCGCGATGGGCGGACGATGCGCTTCACAAACCGTGGGAGATGGCGGAGGGCGACCCCGCCGAGCTCACGGGTGTGTTGGAGCGACTCCAGCCTTAGGCGACGCGTGGGCTGATCCGGCGTTGCTCGGACCGCGGTCGGTCGGGGAATCGCCACTCTGACCGCTTTGACCGGCGTGGCTGCTCTGAGCTTGGCTCCCCGGCTCTTGCGGTGGCGCTCCATGGGGCGCATCGGACGCATCCCCGTGCTGACCGGCCTGGCTCTTGCCGCCGCTCGCGATCGAGGAGATCTCCGCGCCCTTCGCGACGCCGGTCGCGTCCGTGGTCGTCGCGATCCCTGAGATCTCGGATCCTGTGCTTGCGGGGTGCTCGCCGGTGTTTCCGGGATGGTCCTCGCTACCGGTGGTTTCGGGATGGTCTTCGCTGCCGGCCGGCACCGAGATCCCGACCTTTTCGAGGACCGACGAAACGGCGTGTTGCGCCGGGTCCGGCAGGACGTTCGCGGCGGCGAGCCCCGGAAGGATCATCAGCGCTCCCGCCACGATCGCGGCCGCGAAGACCCTGCGCGATGACCGGCGACCCGTCGCTCCCTCGGCCAGGATCGCCTGGGCGGCCGCCACGTGCTCGAGCTCCATCGCGAGCTCGGCGGGCTCGGTTGGAGATGCCGCGGTGAGCAGGATCGACGCGACATGGGAATAGCCCGGGGGGGCGTCGTCGGGCGTCACGCGCCCGCGGAACAACCGTTCCATCGTGCCGGCATCGATCCGCTCACCGCGCATCTCATCCGGAAGATCGTTCCAAGCGGTCATCGCGTTACACCTTCGCGGCGGAGGGTTTCGGCGAGCCGGCGGAGCCCGCGATGCTGGAGTACCCGGATCGTGCCGGGCCGCTTGCCCATGATGGCTGCGACCTGACCGACGTCCAGATCGCCGATCACCCTGAGGAGGACGACCTCCGCCTGCTCGGTCGACAGGGCGTCGACGATCAGCCGGATCGCCCAGGACGCCCCGAGGGACGCGAGGGCTTCGTCTTCTACGTTGCCGCCCGGGGCCGCGTCGAGCAGCCCGTGCGGATCCGCCGGGTCGGTGCGGCGGCGAGCGTTCGAGCGCTGGAGGTCCAGCGCCCGCCGGCGGGCGATCGTGAAGGCCCAGGAGCGGAAGGCCGATTCGTCGCCGCGGAAGCGATGCAGCCCGCGCGCGACGTCGAGCCATGCATCCGAGGCGATATCCTCGGCGCTCCCGGACGCGAAGGCCCTCGCGTACCGGAGGAACCGTGGGTAGATCCCCCGGTAGAGCTCGCTGAGCGCGCGGTCGTCCCCTCCGCGGGCGGCGTGCAGGACGTCCTGGAAGTCCCCCATCGACCCGTCGAGGCTAGCAAGCTCGCCGCGTTCACGTATCGTCGCGGACCGGCATCCCGCTCGGATCCACGTCGTCGGCGAGCGGCTTGACGAACCACTCCCCGTAGTTCGCCCAGCCTTCCCGCTCGTAGAAGGCGACCGCCTCGGTGCGCCACCCGGCCGTGACGAGCGCCATCCGGAAGCAGCCGCGCTTGCGGGCAAGCTCTTCGGCCCTGGAGAGCAGGGCCGATCCCGCACCCTGTCCCCGCGCCGCCCCGGTGACCACAAGGTCGTTCACCCTCGCCTGCGGCCGGTGATCGCCAAGTCGCTGGTGGTACTCCATATCGACGACGCCGACGATCTCGTCGGCCAGCTGCGCGACGAGCGTGACGTTGTCGATCCGGCGGATGTGTCCCGCGAACTGCAGCTGGTGCGTGACGTCGTCGGCCGTGCCGTGGGCGACGCCGCGGCCGAGCTCCACGAGGAGTGTCGCCACGGCGCGCCAATCGTCCGGTCGCGCGAGCCGAACGTCGACACCCATCGCCGCACTCAGAAGAAGAAAGGACACCACGGGTCCGCGCCGGCCAGCATCACCGAGAACGCGTCGACGGCGGGGTCGTCCACGTCGAAGAGGCCGAGCGCGACCGCGTCGCGCGGTCGCAGGTATCCCGTGTAGATGGAGGACAGGGCGCCGATCGGGACCGGTCGCCGGTCGTGGTGATCGGCCGGACCGATCTTCGCTTCGCTCCCGGATACGGTGATCCGCCACGGACCCGAGTTCTCGGGATACCGCGGGTCCTCGACCGCGAAGGTCGCCTCCGCGTCGACGGGCGGATAGCCGCGTCCTTCGAACGCGGCGGGGACGTCGAGGATGCGGAGCATCCATCGATACCGGCGCGCGGCGGCGACGGCCTGGACGCCGACGAGCAACGTGAGCGGGTCGTTGGGAGCGCCGCCCCACCGGAGCCACCTTCCGACCCCGCGATAGCCCCGCGCGTACGCGATGAACGCGCGGAGCGCAGGCCCGTTCGTCGTGAAGAACATGGAGCAGCGAAGGCCGAAGCCGATCTCGCCAAGGTGACCGCTCGCGTCGGGCGAACGGGTGAACGCGGCGAACCCGGTGACGTCGTCGCCGTCGCGGATGACCACCGCACGTGCTGCCTCATCCCACGGCCGGTCGAGGACGCGATCGCGCCAGAAGTCGGCGTTCGGTTCGATCGCGCCGTTGCGCGAACGAACCCAGCGTCCGTAGGCGGCCCGGATCGCGTCGAGGTCGCGGTCCTCGTCGGCGAGCTCGATGCGAGGTAGGTCCCCCGCGTCGACGGCTGGAAGCTCGTCGAGCGCGATCTGATGTTCGTCGAAGGTTCCGGCCAGCTCGTAGCCCATACGCCGGTAGGGCTCGAGCACGGCCGGGAAGAGCGACGTGAGCGGGTCGCCGCGGCGCCGGGCGTCGTCCATCAGCGCGCCGAGGCACGCCGAAGCGAGCCCGGCGCCGCGCCACTCGGGCTCGGTCACGACGCCCCAGATGCCGGAGCACGCGAGGCCTCGCCCTCCGAACCATTGCGTGAAGCGGAACTCGGCCGCGTTGGCCACCGGTCGATCGTCGACGTACGCGCACCGGATGTCCTCGAGCCGGAACGAATCCTTGCGCGCCATCGCGTTCGCGAGCGGCAGGTTGAGCGACGTCGACAGCAGGCGAGCGATGTCGTCGCGATCGCGGTCGCTGGGGATCCGGATGTCGGGCGTCATCGGGCGGTCAGCGTAGCTGGGTCGCAGCTACATCGGACAACTGCAGGGCGTCGCCCCGCACTTGGGACATCCGTCTTCGTAGCGCGTTGCCGCCGCGGCCAGATCGACTTGGAGGAT
>JBKOUM010000099.1:0-4673 GCA_046723385.1 Actinomycetota bacterium | reverse complement strand
GTCCACGACCTCTCCGCCGACTCGGTCGCTTCGCTCGCGTCCGAGGGGGCGACCGGCGCCGGAACGATCCAGGAGTTCGTCGCCGCGCTCACGCCCCCGCGCGCCGTGTGGGTGATGGTGCCGGCCGGCGAGCCGACCGCGTGCGCGGTCGGCTCGCTCGCCGCGCTGCTCGAGCCGGGCGACGCGGTGATCGACGGCGGGAACACCTACTACCGCGACGATCTCCGGCGGGCGGCCGAGCTCGGGCGGCGCGGGATCCGCTACGTCGACTGCGGCACGTCGGGAGGGGTGTACGGCCTCGAGCGGGGGTTCTGCCTGATGGTCGGGTGCGACGACGACGCCGTGTGGGAGCGGCTGGAACCGATCTTCGCGTCGCTCGCGCCGGGCGTCGCGGCTGCGCCGCGGACGCCGGGCGCGATCGGCGAGCCCGCTCCGCAGGAGCACGGCTACCTGCGCGTCGGGCCCGTGGGCGCCGGACACTTCGTGAAGATGGTCCATAACGGGATCGAGTACGGGTTGATGGGGGCGTTCGCCGAAGGGTTCAACATCCTGCACCACGCGAACGTCGGCTCTCAGGAGCGCGCCATGGACGCCGAGACCGCGCCGCTGGGCGATCCCGAGATGTACCGATACGACCTCGACGTCGCCGCGATCGCGGAGCTCTGGCGTCGTGGCAGCGTCGTGGCGTCGTGGCTCCTGGACCTGACGGCGGAGGCATTGCACGACTCGCCGTCGCTCGAGGGATTCGCCGGGCGCGTGGCCGACTCGGGAGAGGGGCGCTGGACCGCGATCGCCGCGATCGAGGAGGGCGTGCCCGCGGACGTGCTGACGGCGGCGCTCTACGCCCGTTTCTCCTCCCGGGGTCAGGCGGACATGGCGAACCGCCTGCTGTCGGCGATGCGGCAGCGCTTCGGCGGCCACATCGAGACGAAGGGTTGACGGGGTGTCGCGATCCGGTCGATCGCACCTGAGCCTGGGCTCAGGCGGCCGGCCGGGGCGACCCTTCCGGCTCGGGCGCTTCGTACCGTCGCAGCTCCGGGTAGCCGGCCGCGCACGCGAAGGCGCCGACGATGCAGGCGAGCCCGCCGGACACCACGCTGAACGCGGGTGACACCGCGGCCGCGACCAGCCCGGCCTCGAGGTCGCCGAGCCTCGGCCCGCCCGACACGACGAGCAGGAAGATGCCGCCGAGCCGCCCCCGGAGCGCGTCGGGCACGCTCACCTGCAGGATCGTCGACCGGAAGATGGCGCTCACCACATCGGCCGCGCCGGCGATCGCGAGGAACAGCATCGCCCAGCCGAGGTGATCGCCGACGAGGCCGAAGGCGGCGATCGCTGCGCCCCATCCGGCGACGGCCCAGATCACCGCCTCACCCTGCCGGCGGATCCTCGTGACCGAGCCGGCGACGAGCAGCTGCGCGAGCGCGCCCACCGCGGGAGCGGCGAAGAGCAGCCCGACCACTTCGGGGCCTCGATGGAACTGCTCGACGGCGAGCACCGGGAACAGCGCGGCCGGCATCCCGAAGATCATCGCGATGAGGTCGATCACGAACGTCGACTGGATCAGACGGTGATGGGCGACGTAGCGGACACCTTCTCGGACGGCCCGGACCCCGACCGGTCGCTCACCGTCCGGGCTCGGCAGGGGGTGGAGCGGCTGCATCGCGAGCGCGGCGACCAGGAGCCCGACGTAGCTGACGAGGTCGACCGCGTACGCGGCGGTCGGGCTCGTCCGCGCGATCAGCACCCCTGCGAGCGCTGGTCCGACGATCGCCGTGATCTGCCACAGGACCTGGTTGAGCGCCACCGCCGAGGGCATCAGCTCGTTCCCGACCAGTCGTGGGGTCGCCGCCTGACGCGCCGAGCCATCGATCGCACCGAGCCCCCACGTGAGCAGGTTCGCCGCGTGCAGCAGGGGGAGCGGTGGGTGGCCGCCGACGGCGCCCGCCACGAGCCATCCGGAGACCACCATGTGTCCTACCTGGGTCCAGATGAGGACCCGTCGTCGGTCGTGGGCGTCGATGAACGAGCCGCCGACGAACGTCCCGATCACGTTGCCGGCCAATGCGGTCACGCCCAGCAGGCCGACCTGAGCCGCCGATCCCGTCAACGCGTAGACCTGGACGTAGAGCCCGACCCGCACGAACTGCGACCCGAGGGCGGAGATGAACGAGCCCGTCCAGAGGAGACGGAAGTCGTGCGAGACCCGGAGCGGCGTGACGTCGATCGCGATCCGGCGGAGGCGCCCCGGCATCCTCCGACGCTAGCAGCGGTCAGGCGAGGGCTTCGGCGACCGCCTCGTCCAGCACGTCGAGGCCGTCGGCGAGGAGCGTCTCGTCGATCGTGAGCGGCGGCAGCAGTCGTACGACGTTGCCGTACGTCCCCGCCGTGAGCACGATCACGCCTCGCTCGAGCGCCCCCCGTGCGATCGCCGCCATGACGTCGGCGCCGAGCGGCTCCTTCGTCGACACATCGCTCACGAGCTCCATCGCGCACATCGCGCCGCGTCCGCGGACGTCGCCGACCTGCGCGTGCCGATCCCGCAGCGCCTCGAGACGGCGCATGATCGTGTCACCGACGACCTTCGCTCGATCGAGCAATCCGTCGCGCTCGATCAGATCCAGCACCGCGAGCGCGGCCGCCGCCGCGACCGGGTTGCCGCCGTAGGTCCCGCCGAGCCCACCGACGTGCACCGCGTCCATCAGGTCCGCCCGGCCCGTGACGGCACTGATCGGCAGACCGCCCCCGAGCGACTTGGCGCTCGTGATGATGTCCGGCCGGACGCCTTCGTCCTCGATCGCGAACCACCGGCCCGCCCGGCCCATCCCGCTCTGGATCTCGTCGGCGACGAACACGATGCCGCTCGCCGCGCAGAACTCCGCCAGCCCCTTCACGAACCCGGGCGCCGGGACGACGAAGCCGCCCTCGCCCTGGATCGGCTCGAGCACGACGCACGCGATGTTCTCCTCGCCGATGTGCTTGTGCATCTCGTCGAGCGCGTACGCGAGCGCCTCCTCGGCGCAGTGCTCCGGACCGCTCGGCCATCGGTACGGGTAGGCGAAGGGGAGTCGGTAGACCTCCGGGGCGAACGGGCCCATGCCTTGCTTGTACGGCATCACCTTGGCCGTGAGGCTCATCCCCAGCAGGGTCCGTCCGTGGAACGCGTGGTCGAACACGACCACCGCGGATCGGGCGGTCGCCTTGCGGGCGATCTTCACGGCGTTCTCGACCGCCTCGACCCCGGAGTTGGCGAACATCGTCTTCACCGGCCCGTCGATCGGTACGAGCGCGTTCAACCGCTCAGCGAGCTCGATGTACGGCTCGTTCGCCGTCACATGGAAGCAGGTATGCGTGTCGAGCTCGAGCTGCGCCTGCGCGGCTCGGACGACCTCGGGCGCGGTATGGCCCACGTTCAGCACCGAGATGCCGGTGGCGAGGTCGACCAGACGGTTCCCGTCGACGTCCTCCACGATCGCTCCGGACGCGCGCGCGGTAACCACCGCATGGATGTTCGCGACGCCGTGCGGGATCGCCGCGGTGCGACGTTCGAAGAGGGCGCGGCTCTTTGGCCCCGGGACCTCGGTGATCAGCTTCCGTTCCTGCGGGATGTCCATGGCGACCAGTGTGCGCTCATGTCGCCGTCCGGTCAGGCCATGCGCTGGCCCGGAACCACCCCGCCGTTTGTACGGGTTGGCGTACGGGCCCGGTCGGAAGGCCCCCGTCCGGCGCGCCGTTTCGCCGTTCCGTACCATACCGACGTGACCCTCACGGTGCGTGACATCGTCGAGATACCCGGCATTCCGTTGCGGCTGCTGACCGGCGAGGCCCGCGCGGTGAGGGCGATCCGATGGGTCCACGCGAGCGAGCTCGAAGACCCGACCCCGTGGTTGAAGGGCGGCGAGCTCATCCTCACGACGGGGATGGGGATCGGCGAGACCGCGGCGAAGCACCGAGCGTACGTGCGCCGGCTGTCGGAGGCGGGCGTCGGGGGGCTGGGCTTCGGCCTCGGGTTCGGCTACGACACGACGCCGAAGGCGCTCGTCGCCGAAGCGACCAAGCTCGACTTCCCGCTGTTCGAGGTGCCGTACCCGGTGCCGTTCATCGCGATCACGGAGGCGGTGTTCACGCGGCTGCTCGCCGAGCAGTACGACACGCTGCAGCGCGCCGTCGACGCCGAGCACGTGCTGACGCGTGCGGTGCTCGACGGGAAAGGCATCCAGGGCGTCGTCACGTCCCTCGGGGAGGTCATCAAGGGCTGGGCCATCCTGCTGGACCTGCACGGGCTGCCGCTCGCGTCGACCGGCCGGGCGGCGACGCTTCGGCAGGAGCGGATCTGGGACGAGCTCCGAAGCTCGCGTCCCGACGGTCCGAACTTCTCGATCTCGCTCGTGGATCGCGGGCACCACGTGTGGCTGCAGCCGGTCGGCGCGGCGGGCAGGATCGAGGCGTTCCTCGCGGTCGGCAAGCCCGAACAACCGACGCAGCTCGACCGGATCGTCGCCGGGCACGCGCTCAGCCTGTTCGCGATCGAGCTCGCGAAGTCGCGCGCGGTCGCCGATGCCCAGCGGAAGCTGCAGGGAGACTTCTTCGACGAGCTGGTGGGCGGCATCGGCGAAGCCGATGCCGCCCGCGGCCTCGCCCGGTTCGGCTTCGAGCGCGACGCGACGTTCGTC
>JBKOUM010000100.1:0-24635 GCA_046723385.1 Actinomycetota bacterium | reverse complement strand
GGAGCGCATCAACACGCTCGTCACCGACCTGGTCGAGCAGAGCGACGGCAAGCCCGACGTCCGCTTGTCGGAGCCCGTGTTCCGCGCCCTCGACGACCTCCGCGACTTCATGTTCGCCGAGGTGTACCTGCGCGAAGGAGCGCACGAGGATCACGAGAAGGCCGTCAAGCTCCTTCGCGATCTCTTCTCCTACTTCCTGGAGCATCCGGACGAGCTCCCACCCGAGTATCGGTCGGCGCCGGGCGACCTCCCCACCCGGGTCGCGGACCACGTCGCGGGGATGACGGACCGGTACGCTCTCAGGACCTACGAGCGGCTCTTCCTTCCCCGGGGCTGGCTCCTGTAACGCGATAGGAGCGGCGTGGCGCGGATCCGCCAGGACGACATCGATGCGGTGAAGGAGCGGACGGACATCGTCCAGCTCGTCGGCAACTACCTCACCCTCAAGAAGACCGGTCACGACTCGCTCTCGGGGCTGTGCCCGTTCCACCAGGAGAAGACCGCCTCGTTCAGCGTGTCGCCGTCCAAGCAGGTCTTCTACTGCTTCGGGTGCGGCAAAGGCGGCGACGCGATCACGTTCCTCCGGGAGCTCGAGCACCTGTCCTACGTCGAAGCGATCGAACGCCTCGCGCAGACCGCGGGGGTCCGGCTCCGCTACGAGGGCGATTCCCCGGCCGAGCAGCGTGCCGCCGCGCGCCGGGCGGCCCTGTACGGGGCGAACGAAGCGGCCGCCGCCTTGTACGCGTCGATGTTGAGCGGGGGGCGCGAGGCCGCCGACGCGCGGGCCTACGTCGCGGAGCGCGGGATCACGCCCGAGTCGATCGAGCGCTTCGGGATCGGGTTCGCGCCCGGGTATCCCGACTTCCTGCTGCGCCGCCTCGTCGGATCCGGCGGTCTGTCGCCGGAGATCCTCCTGGAGGCGGGACTGGCCACCCGCGGCGACGACGGCACGGTCCGAGACCGGTTCCGCGGCCGGATCACGTTCCCGATCCAAGATCTCCAGAGCCGGAACATCGGGTTCGGCGCTCGCGTCCTGCCTAGCGACCCACGCGCGGGGGAGCAGGCCAAGTACCTGAACACCGCGGAGACCCCGATCTACCGCAAGCAGGAGGTCCTGTACAACCTCGACCGCGCGCGCGGGGCGGTCGCGCGCTCGGGAGAGGCCTTCGTCGTCGAAGGCTACACCGACGTGATCGGCCTCGCCCAAGCAGGGATCGACAACGCCGTCGCGACCTGCGGGACGGCGCTGGGCGAGAAGCACTTCTCGCTCCTATCACGGTTCGCGCAGCGCGCCGTGCTTGCGTTCGATTCGGACGAAGCCGGCGCGCGCGCCGCGGAGCGAGCGTCCGCGTTCCAGGAGTCGTTCCCCGTCCAGGCCGTCGTGATGGTGATCCCCGACGGGCTCGACCCCGCGGAGTTCGTCACGAAGCACGGCGCGCAGGGGGTCCGGGACGCGGCGGGACGGGCGCGGCCGCTCGTCGAATACATGATCCGCCGCACCGTCGAGCGGCACGACCTGACGTCGGTCGAGGGTCGGTCGGCGGCGGTCGCGGACGCGCTCCCGCACCTCCAGCAGCTGTCCGACCCGGTCCGTCGCAGCGAGTACGCAGGGCTCCTCGCCGACCTGGCGGGCGTCTCCGAGTCCAGCGTGCTCCAGTCGCTCGAGCGCCACCTGGGCGGACGACCGTCCGAGGTCGCCAAGGCGATCAAGAAGACCACGGCGCAGGAGCGCGTGGAGCGCGAGATGTTGAAACTCTTGGCCTCCGACGCCGATACCTTCCGCGAGACCGTGGGAACGCTGACCGAAGACCACTTCCGGACGCCCGCCAACCGTCGGTTGTTCGTGGCGCTCCGTGACGCGGACGGTGACGTGGGTGCGATCGTCGGTGGGCCCGATCCGCAGCTGGCCGGCAGGATCGCGTCGCTCGTCGTCGAGCCGCTCGAAGGCGACCACACCCCCGAGTACACGGAGGGCGTTCGTGAGCGCCTCCACGAGTTCCTGCTCAAGTCGCGCAGCGACCGGATGCGGATGGAACTGCAGAAGCTGAACCCCACCGTCGATCCCGATTGGGAGAAGCTCTTCCGCAACCTCGCCGAGGTCGACGGCGAGCTCCGGCAGATCCGGCAGCGCCTCCACGGAGAGGTGTGACGGTGGTGCTTCCGTACCGGGTCGCGGGCCCTGCCGTTCCGTACACTAGGCCGGTCGTGCCCGAGATCGCGAAGGACCCCCGTTGAGCGAAGCCGCCACGGCGCGCGAGCCGTTCGGCATCGACGACGTCAAGGAAGCGATCGTCGCTCGTGGCCGTGAGCGCGGCTTCGTCACCTCCGAGGACCTGCTCGAGGCGGTGCCGGTCGAGGACTTCACACCCGAACAGGTCGAAGACTTCCTCACCCAGATCCAGGAGCACCTCACCACCGAGGGCATCGAGGTCATCGAGGTCCCCGGGGACGACACCGACGCCGCCACCCAGGTCAGGATCGAGGTCGATCTCCTCCGTGCGCCCACCAACGACATGGTGCGCATGTACCTCAAGGAGATCGGCAAGGTCCCGCTACTCAACGCGGCGCAGGAGGTGGACCTCGCCCGCCGGATCGAGTCGGGGGAGCTGTCCACGCTTCTGCAGCACGAGGTCGCGGAGGAAGGCAAGGCGGATCCCAAGGCCCTCAAGTTCCTCGTCGAGAAGGTCTGGGAGATCCGCGATCACCAGCTCTCCGCGTTCGGCAAGGTCGAGGGGATCGGCCGCGACCGGATCCCCAAGAGCTACCGCCCCAAGACGGAGCCCGAGCTCGACGACTTCTGCCACCGGGTCGAGCGCGACGGCCAGCTCGCCAAGAAGAAGCTGATCGAGGCCAACCTGCGCCTCGTCGTGTCGATCGCCAAACGCTACGTCGGTCGCGGCATGCTCTTCCTGGACCTGATCCAGGAGGGCAACCTGGGTCTGATCCGCGCGGTCGAGAAGTTCGACTACTCCAAGGGGTACAAGTTCTCGACGTACGCCACGTGGTGGATCCGTCAGGCGATCACCCGCGCGATCGCGGACCAGGCCAGGACGATCCGGATCCCGGTGCACATGGTCGAGACGATCAACAAGCTCGTCCGCGTCCAGCGGCAGCTCCTGCAGGATCTGGGTCGCGAGCCAACGCCGGACGAGATCGGGAAGGTCATGGGGGTCGGCGCGGACAAGGTCCGCGAGATCCAGAAGGTCTCTCAGGAGCCCGTTTCCCTCCACACGCCGATCGGCGAGGAGGAGGACTCCCAGCTCGGCGACTTCATCGAGGACGCGGACGCGGTCGTCCCCGTCGACGCCGCCAGCTTCATCCTCCTCCAGGAGCAGCTCGAGGGCGTGCTCCACACCCTCTCCGAGCGTGAGAAGAAGGTGATCCAGCTCCGATTCGGGCTCGTGGACGGGCACCCGCGCACGCTCGAGGAGGTCGGCAAGGAGTTCGGTGTCACACGGGAGCGGATCCGGCAGATCGAGAGCAAGACGCTCTCGAAGCTCCGCCACCCGTCCAGGTCGCAGAAGCTAAGGGACTATCTGGAATAGGCCGGTCGGCCACCCAGACAGCCCATCGCACCACTCAACCTGTCCCGGGTCGTGCCGAATCACCATGCATGACCGGAAAGGTCCCGTCCCTCCTGCGTGGTGGCCGTCGTCGGCTGAACGACGAACACGCGTTCACGCTGATCGAGCTCATGGTGGTCGTGCTCATCATCGGGATCCTCATCGCGCTCGCGATGCCCGCCTTCCTGGGCGCGCGCTCACGCGCGCAGGATGCAGCGGCGAAGGCGACGCTCCGGACGGCGCTGACGGCGGGCCGGGTGATCTACACCAGCTCGAGCGCGCGCGACCCCAACGATCGGTACGCGGACGCGACGATCGCGGAGCTGACCGCGCTCGAGAGTGCCGTGAACTGGGTAGACGGGGTGACGCCAAGCTCGACGCCGACGACCGTCAGCAAGGACACGTCGACCGGCGTGCTGTACCTGGCTTCGTACTCACGCTCGGGGAAGTGCTTCTTCACGCGCGACGATCCGCCGTTCGACACGCGGTACGGCGTCGTCTCGAGCGTATCGGCCGATTGCTACGCGGAGAACTCTGGCTCGGTGGCGTGGCAGTCGACCTGGTAGCCGAACCTCAGTTCCAGTTGACGTCGTCGTACGGCTCTTCACCCAATCGGTCGCGGATCGCGCCGCGCGCACGTTGGATCGCGCCAAGGCTCGCCACCGAGGCGCGGTCCGCCAGGCGGTGCGCCTGCGACGTGACGATCCGGAGCGTTGGACTCGTCGACGACGGGTCGGATCGGGTCGGGCCGTGGGCGACCTCGGGATCGTCTTCGGTGAGCTTCCGAGCCACGGCGAGGCCGGTCATGATGCCGGCGCCGAACAGGACGAGCGAGCGGAGCTTCATGCCAGATCCTTCCCCCCCGGGTAGACCCGTAGCCTAGCGCGGTCGCGCGGAAGGCCA
The DNA here is from genome assembly GCA_046723385.1 of Actinomycetota bacterium. Lineage (GTDB taxonomy): Bacteria > Actinomycetota > UBA4738 > UBA4738 > HRBIN12 > AC-51. Next base: position 20,169 of record JBKOUM010000100.1, on the reverse strand, counting down.
CTGGTAGACTCGCCGCGCTCCGGTCCGGGGTAGCTCAACTGGCAGAGCGGCGGACTGTTAATCCGTAGGTTGTGGGTTCGAGTCCCACCCCCGGAGCTGGTGACCTGCAGCAACTCCACGGGGATGTCGGATCGAGCTTCTCGTTGTGGCCTGATCGTGGCCTAATCGCTCCGTTGGTGTAGTGCCCCGGGAACCCGGCCACTTGCTGACCCAAACTGCTGAGGTGTCGCTTTCCCGGATACTCCTCTAGGGGTCGAGGAGCCGGGAAGTTCACCGCTCCGCGCTGGCTTCAACCTCGCAAAGCAGCCGCACCCGCCGCTGAGCCTCCGGGTACATCGCCAAGAAATCGATGAGGCAGTTCTCCGGCCGATTGCCATGGGGGATGGCGGAACCACTCCCGGGGGTGATGCGAGCGACCGGTGTCTCCACCATGCTCCGGATGGTGCTTACCGATCGTCATCGCGAGGTTCTCCGGCTCACGGCGCAGGGTCTCCGTGCCCGCGAGGTCGCGGAGCGCCTCTGGCTCTCAGAGTCGACCGTGAAGCAGCACCTCGCTGACGCCAGATGGCGTCTCCACGCGCCGAACACGACCCGCGCCGTAGTGATCGCGCTGATACAGGGTGAGCTATTGCTCGCAGATCTCTCGGGTGACCAGGCGACAGCGTGACGACCGGAGTCGTCACCACCGAGTTGTCACAACGACGACCTCAAGAGCATGTCCAGGAGGCGTCAATCCCCCCAACAGACGGACGGCCGTTGCCGCGCTCCGCCTAAAGTCGGAGGCACGGGGGGATGAGTACCCACCCGAACCCAAGCCCCCCCCGCTACCCATCAACGACGGAGGGGGGCCTTCTTTGCGTTCAGGGTGCAGGGAGTCGCGTTCGGGCGGCGAGGGTCGACCTCACGCCGACCGCATCGGGGGCAAATCGCAACCATGCACAAAGTTCCCGCGGCCATCACTGATTCGCCGAAGCGTCGATCTCTGCGAGCACTCGTGCCACCCGACGCCGGCATCCGGATACATCGTCAGGATGTCGGTGATGTCGGGTCACGACGTGTCACGCCGGAGCGGTAGACCTCGGCGCACGACCTCGGCGAGAACGACGGCGTCGTTGTGCTCCGTGTCTCGAGCGGAGAAAACGAGCGTGAGCGTGCCCTCGCGCGCCCGCCGCCGGAGCTCCGTGAGTCGTGGACGTTGACCGCGAAGCTCATCCACGTAGCGCCGGCGGAACTCCTCGAAGCGACCCGGATCGTGTCCGACCAGGTCCTCAGCTCGGTGCTCAGCGCGAGCTCCGGATCCCATTCGTCCAACGCTGCTCGCTCGCGTGATACGCCACGCGGCCAAAGGCGGTCGATGAGGACCCGATACCCGTCAGAGCGCTTCGCGGGCTCGTATACGCGCTTCAGTCGGACATCCATGCACTACTCTTGTCTGCCGGCGTCGATCTCGCCGATCAGCCGAGCCACGTTGTGTCGCGCATCCGGATGCATCGTCAGGAAGTCGATGATGTCGGCTCAGTCCTGGCCGTTCTGGGTCGTGGTAGCGCATCAGACGCGAGGCGATCGCGTCGCGGTCAGCCTGGTCGCTGATCAGGACGCGGCGGAGGTCGTCGCGGGCCTTCGGGTCGAGAGTTTTCCAGCAGGGCTCGGAGGCTGTTGTCATCCATCCCGGCTACGGCCCATGCTCAGCCGCTCCAACCTCCTCGTGGAGTTCTTCGTGGAGTTCTTCGATCTCCTCATGAGACCTCGACTCGATGCCGGCGACGTCATCCCGTGGGCCTTCGAGATGGGTGATGACCTCATCGAGCTTCACGTGAAGCGCCGCGGCGTCCCTGTTCTGAGAGTTCTGGAGGATGAATACCATCAACAGGGTTGCGATGCTGATGGCGATATTGGTCCTATCGGTCCCGAAGACCTGCAACCCGATCACAACGAGCAGGGCGACGACGAGGAGCGCCCAGGGCGAGCCCATCCACTTCGAGAGCAGGGACGCCATCGAGGCGAACATCTTCGAAAGTTGCCGGTTCATCTGGCGAGTTCACCACCGATTCTGCCTGGGGTGACGTGAACGTCTGCCACCTACGGGTGGCGCTCGGTCCCACGTGTAGAACGTCAGCGAGTGTCGCCCCACGGGCTCGCGGGGCCCGGCTTGAGCCGGGCCCCGCTCCGTACTCGTCTTTTGGGTGAGAGTGGTTCTAGCTGTAACGACGCCTGCTCACGTCGTCATCCTCGTACTCCACGACGTTGACGGTGCGGTCATCCCGATCGCGATCGGCCGTATCGAACGTCTCGTACATGTCCACGTTGCGAGGGCTCGCGCCGCCCAACGCCCCGCCGATGGCAGCCAGGACGAAGCCGACCAGCGCCGTGAAGAATCCAGCCCACAGACCGGAATCAACGCCACTGCCCGTCGCGAGGGACTGGCCTCCAGAGCCGGTCACGCGGGATACCCCGCCCACGTTGTCCAACAGGGCTGCGGCGCCTCCGAGCACGGAGGGGATCCCGATCAGCAGGGAGACCGTGAGGATGATCCCCCAGACGGTCATCCCGTTGATAACCCCTGGGCCCCAGCCGCGCACGCCGGGCAACCATCCGGCGAGGAAGCCACCCACGAAAAGACCGATCATCGCCGACGCTGCCAGGAACCACTGGATGTTGTCCCTGATCGCGTCAACCTCCGACGCGTAGCCAAGCGCCAGGCACAGCGCCGACAGCAACACTGTCACCGCCAGAGCCCAAACAGCGCCCGCGAAGATCGAACCCCAGTGGATCAGGGCACGTCCACGCGGCAAACTTCTCCGATTGCTCTGCATCACCGCTCCCCCCGTTCATGCTGGACTCGGTTGAGTCCGGTCCAGGTGGATACCCCCCGTTTCGAGCGACAAACGCCCGCTCGATACGTTCTTCAGCGAGGACGTGCGCCTAACATGGGAGCCTCCGAGATTCCATGCGAACCCGTTTGACCACTTCAGCGTGCCGGACCGCGAGGAGTCAGGCGGAGCGGCGGTCAACGCAGCTTGGCCGTCGACTTCTTCGCGGTCGACTTCCGGGCAGTGGACTTCTTGGCACCCGCCCTCTTGGCACCCGCCCTCTTGGCACCCGCCCTCTTGGCACCCGCCCCCTTTGGACCGGCCCGCTTGGCACCGGCCCGCTTGGCCGTGGACTTCTTGGCACCCGCCCGCTTGGCACCCGCCCGCTTGGCACCCGCCCGCTTGGCACCCGCCCGCTTGGCACCCGCCCGCTTGGCACCGGCCCGCTTGGCCGTGGACTTCTTGGCACTCGCCCGCTTGGCACCGGCCCGCTTGGCCGTGGACTTCTTGCCCGTCTTCTTCGGGGTCCGGGCATTGGTCTTTCCGGCCAAGGACCGCTTCGGGGACCGACCTCCGGCCCGGGCGGCGCGAGTCTTCACGCTCTCAGCGGCATCGTCTGCCTTGTCGACCGCAACCCCTTCGAGACCGTCGACCACGACGGCCACCACGTCCTGGGCGGTATCGGTCGCCATGACCTTCTTGCCCATCCGCTTGCCGGCCTTCGCCATCTGCTTCGTTTGCTGCATGTCAGCTCCCATCATCCGTTGTGTGTGCCACGCTCTACCCAGGTGTCGCGCGGTCCAACCAAGCAACGATGCAGGTCACGCGGCTCATGGCCTCCAGCACTTCTAAGGACCCGCGAACGTCTGAGGCCACCTGTACAGCTTGCGGATCCGATCCAAGGTCTGCTCTGTTCGGAAGCGCCGGACGGCGTGACCCGTCGAGTGCGACGCACATACTGGTAGATTGCAAGGGTCCACCGATCGGTGGAGCCGCCCAAGACGGGGCGCACGCGCGAAGACCTCGCGACCTTGCCTTTCTCGGTTCCTTGAGAACGAGGAGGTAAGACATGGTCACTCTGCAAGACCCGACGCGCCAACGAGATCCGTCCTCGCGTCACGCGTTCCCCGATGTCGTCGGCGAGCTGAAGCTGATAGCTCAGCGAACGTTCGCCGAGGCGCTCCTCCATGCGCAAACCACCCCTGGCGGCCGACGTGAACTACACCGGACAGGTCCCACGCTTCGATGAGCTTCCCAGTGAGCAAGGAGTCTTCATGAGCACCGCTATCGACATCGAGATCCGTCCGTTCCGCGTCGATATCCCGGATGAGGCCCTGAAGGACCTTCGTGAACGCATCGCGGTCACGCAATGGCCTGAGCGGGAGCCCGCAGAACGCATCCCTCGCCGACGCTGAGCCACGCGGCGACCGGATCGCCTTCACGGAGCTGCGGGCCATCGATGGGGAGCCGACGAACGGCGACCTGTACGTCGCCAGGTCGGACGGGAGTGGCGCGCGCAAGCTCGTCGACGGGCACATCATGCAGCCGCGATGGTCGCCTGACGGCTCGCAGATCGCCTACTCGGACACCGGACGCAGCGGTCTCTTCGTCCTGGACGTCGCCACGGGCGAACCCCGGCGGATCCTCGACCATGACGAGTGGCCCGAGTGGGTGGACGAGGACACGATGATCGTCGATCTGAGCGATTGACCGCATCGCTCGAAGGGCCGGTCTTCGGACCGGCCCTCTTGCTCCTGCGTTAGCGTTCGCGTCGTGTGATGCGCTACCGGGACCAGAACGGGCAGGACCGGGCGGACATCATCGACTTCCTGGCCATGCACCCAGATGGGAGACATGTGGCGCGGCTGCTGGATGAGATCGATGCGACCAAACAAGCGTGACTCAGCCGCGCCCCTCGTCGTGATCCTGACGGGTCCGCCGGGTTCAGGGAAGACGACCGTCGCCGAGCTCGTCGCGGCGCGGTTCGAGCGGTCCGTACATCTTCGATCGGACGAGTTCTTCCGCTTCATCCGGTCGGGATACGTGGAACCCTGGAAAACCGGATCACACGATCAGAACAAGGTGGTTCTCGGTGCTGTTGCCGACGCGGCAGAGCGATACGCCCTGGCCGGCTACGTGACGATCATCGACGGGATCATCCAGCCCGGCTGGTTCTACGAACCGCTGCGTGACCGGTTCCAGGTCGCGGGGATAGACGTCGTGACGGTCATACTCCGACCGTCATTGGCGATCTGCCGAAGAAGGGCTGAGGGAAGGTCCGCGAGCCCCCTGGCTGACCCGGCGGTTGTTGAACAACTGTGGCGCGGGTTCACGGATATCGGGTCCCTCGAGGATCGCGTCATCGACAATGGCCAACAGGGCCCAACCGAGACGGCGGACGCCGCGATAGCCTCCCTTCCGTGATCCACCACGGTGGGGCGACATGATCGACTTCCTGACGATGTGTCCGGAGGCGAAAGAGGCGGGTTGCTCGGAGGCTCGGGGGAGATCGACGCGAAACGCTGGCCCTTGTCGCGCTGCTGCTGGCGCCTCCGCAAGGCCTGCAGGAGCAAGGTCTGAGCGGCGGGATCTTCACCGTGAGATCGGGATCGCGACGCGACCGCAAGGTGAGTCAGGCGGAGATCCGGATTCAGAAGCTTTGAATCGAGCTTCATGGCGTGGCCTAGTCGTGGCCTGATGCGTTCGCGTCTACGTCTGGGGGCTCGGGCTCGCCTTGCTACCTTCTGGCCGCCATGTGGATGGTCAAGCGACACCACGACCGCCAAGGATTAGGCCAAAGAGGCGACGGCGTCCGAAGTCGTTACGGGGCCAACAGCGAATTACGCATTCGTCGTCCAATAGGGGGAATGTGGTAGCCATCCCCGCCTGGCAAGTTCGAAGGGGAGGGAAGGATCGTCCTTCCCCGAGGAGGGGATGCACATGCGGAGGTCAATCGTCGTCGCGACGATCACCGTGGCGACCCTGCTGATGGGGTCGTCGGCGGCGTGGGCGGTCAGCCCACACTTCGTGAGCGCCCGCGCCGACGTGAGCGGGGCGAACTTGGTCGTCTCGTTCAAGGAAGCTGGGCTCGGCACGAACCAGTTGATCAACTACAGGGCGAGCGCCGATGGCACGGCCACGTACGTGTGCGTCAACAAGGGTGGCGGGAACCCGAGCGCGTCGAACAAGACGACCGTGAACGGTCCTGTCACCGCGAGCGGGACGTTCAACTCCGGCAAGAACGGGAACGTGACCGCGTCGCTGACGCTCACCCCGCCGAGTTCGGGATCGTTCATGTGCCCGAAGGGTCAGAGCCTGGCCCTCGCGAGTGCCAGCTACACGAACGTGGCGATCACGGACGTGACGAACGGGATCACGGAGCCGATCCAAGGCACCTTCGACACCGGGTGCTTGCTCCCGAACGTTCGAGGCGCCTGCTAAGAGATAGACCCGACCACAGCCGGATGGGAATGCTCGTCACCGGCCTGAAAGGCAGTGTCCCCGGAGAGGTCCACTCTCCGGGGACTTCTGCTATCTCCCCAGGCCTCGGGAGTGTCCTCTCACGGAAGGTGAAGGCCGGGCCGGCCCGGCCCTCCAGGGAGGGACTCCGTTACGGGGGTTGTGGGTTCGAGTCCCACTCCGGAGCATGGTCTGAGCAGCGGGATCGCTCCATCCATCGCCGCGCGGTGTGCGCGCCGTGGGCTCCCGTGCACGCGACTATCCTCGCTCCGTGGACAAGCCGGAACTCATCCGCACGATCCGAGGGGCGCACCAGCGGGTAGCTGAAGCGATCGAGCACGTCCCCGACGAGCGGCTGCTCGAGCCGGCGATGGACGACTGGACCGGTAAGGACCTGCTCGCCCACATGGCTTGGTGGCACGATCACTCCGTGCGCGTGATCCAGGGCCTCCGGGCGGGCCGCGAGCCGTACGACGCGACCGACCCCGCGAACAGCACCGACGCGCGCAACGAGCGGACGCACCGCGAACACATGGACGATCCACCGGAACTCACGCGGCGGGCGTTCAACGAGTCATTTCTTTCGCTCCTGGCGGCGATCGAGCCGGTCACCGACGAGGAGCTCTTCGCCGACGATCGCTGGCCGTGGCTGAGCGGAGAGGCACTCGTCGAGACGATCCTGTGGGATTCCTCGCGCCACTACGAGGCGCATCGCGAGCACCTCGAGCAGCTCTCACGCTGAGCGCCAAGGGTGACCAAGCCGTCTCCCGTTTGACAAGTAGAACCCCGCGGCAGAGGCTGTAGGCGACGAGCGCGTGCGGGAGGGGGCTCAATGCCGGACTCGTTCTCGGGGGCATCGGACGTTCGGTTCCGCCTTCTCCGCGATCGGTCGCGTCTCCTACCAGCCTCAACATGCGAACGAACCATTCCGTTCAAGCGTTCAGTCCAGAATAGTGAGAGGGGGAGGGAGCCATGCGGAAGCTGATCGGTCTCGTCGCTTTCATGCTGCCGTTCCTGCTCGTGCCACCGGCCTACGCGGCGGTGGACGTCAACGAGATCCAGCCGTTCAACGACTTCGAGGTGGCGATCCCCTGTGCCGACGAGACGATCACGCTGAACGGGAGCTTGCACGTCCTTCTGACGTTCACGATCAACCACGCTCACATCGTCGGGACCTCGCACTTCCAGCCCGCCCGCCTGGTGGGCGTCGACACGGCAGGCCGGACCTACCACGGGGTCGGCATCACGAGCGATCAGTTCTCGGGCAGCCTCCTGAACGGTCAGTTCGAGGTCACGTTCAGGAACAACTTCTTCATCATCGGGACGCGCGGCGCGCCGTCGTACAAGGTGCACGAGGTCTTCCACGCGACCTTCGACGCTCGTGGGCGCCTCGTCCGACTGGTGTCGCATCTCCGGATCACGTGCGGGTGAGATCCTCGGGGACCGATGATCCGGCCCGCCGGCTGGCGAGCCCGCGGCGGCCATCGGGAGGTTGGTGCGATGACCGAGTGGCTCAGGTGGCGGAACTTCCAGCGAGCCGTGGAAGCGGACGGCTGGCGGGTGCTCGGCGAGGGAGCCTGTGCGTACTTCCACACCGGTTCGCTCGCGGCCGGCGTCCGGCTCGCCCGGTCGATCAGCGAGCTCCCTGACCTGGACGCTCACCGCCCCGACATCGACCTGCGGCACGACGGCGTGACCGTGCGGCTCGTCACGATCACCGAGGACTCGTTCGGGCTGAGCGACCGCGACCTCGAGCTCGCCGGCAGGATCTCGGCGATCGCGCGCGAGCTGGGAGCCACGGCCGACCCTTCGAACGTCCAGACGTTCCAGGTCGCGATCGACGCGCTCGTGATCCCCGACGTCCTGCCGTTCTGGCGTGCCGTGCTCGGCTACGTCGACCGTGACGAGGGCGGCGAGGATCTGCTCGACCCGCGCGGGCGCGGGCCGCTGATCTGGTTCCAGCAGATGGACGAACCACGGCCACAGCGCAACCGGATCCACGTCGACATCTGGGTCCCTCACGACGAGGCAGCGGCGCGCGTGAAGGCCGCGGTCGCCGCGGGCGGCCGCCTGGTGACGGAGGGATACGCACCGAGCTGGTGGACGCTGGCCGACGCCGAGGGCAACGAGTGCGACGTCTGCACGTGGCAGGAATCGGCGCGCGATGGCTGACGTGGAACGGAACGAGCACGCGGTGCGGGTACTTCCGCTTCCCGGACGGTGATGGTGGGGTAGGAGTGGGTCCATGCCTTCGTACACGGTGAACAGACGTGGAGTGGCCCAGGCTCGCAAGCTCATCAGGGCCAAGCAGTACGTCCTGGACAGCGACTGGGGTGACGTTCAACCGAAGTCCGCGTCCGAGAACGCCTTCCTCAAGGAGCACTCGTGGCGGGACTACGGGGGCTGGTTCCTCGGGCTGACGGCCGGCGCTGCCGACGAGACGAAGGCGAGATACGGGTTCGTGTACGGGGACTTCCGCCGTCTCCATCGAAGTGGCTTGATCGCGTGCGTCTATCGAGCCGCTGAGTGGCGACACAAGGAGGTTGAGCGAGCGGCCTACCGGCTGCTGCAGGAACTCGACACCGCGACCTCCTAGCCACTGGATCGTCTCTCCGAGTCGAGGAGAGAGTGGAGATCAGTCCGTCCAATCGGGCAGCGAGGTCTCCCCGACCCCCGGGGTGTGGAGCGCTCTCGCGTCGCTGCCGTCGGCGTCCATGATGACCAGGTCGGGTGCCGAGACCACGATGCGGTCGCCGTCCGGTGACCACGCCGGTGTGTAGGCAAGGTTGTGCGTCAACCTGTGGACGGCCGAGCCGTTCGGGCGCATCACGTAGACGTCCGTGTAGTTGTCCGGGTGGTCACGATGCGACGTGAACAGGATGGATCGGCCGTCGGGTGACCAGTCCACCTGCCATCCCTCGCCGACGCGGGACAGGTCGACGACCTTCGAGCCGTCGGCCTGCGCGATGTACATCACGTGGTCTCCCGTGAGGTTCGAGTTGAAGGCGATCCGGGACCCGTCGGGCGACCAGGACGGATACTCGCCGCCCTCGGTGCCGGGTAGGACCCGAAGGCTCGTCCCGTCCGGTCGTATCACCGAGAGCCCAGCGCGCCCGGCGAAGGCGATCAGCGATCCGTCAGGCGACCAGGCCGGCGACAAGCCCTCGGCCAGACGCCGCTGACCCGTGCCATCGGCGTTCATGACCCAGATCTCCGGCTCGCCGCTTCGTTCGGATCGGAACGCGATCTGCCTGCCGTCGGGCGACCACGACGGGTCGAAGTCGGGTTCGGGGGAGTCCGTGAGCCGGGTCAGGTCCGTGCCGTCGGCGTCGATCGTCCAAACGTCGTCGAAGTTGTCGAACGCGATCCGACCGTGGCGTGATGACCGATCGGTGCCGATCGGCTCGGACGCGTCAGAGCCTGCCGTCGATGGCGACGGCCGATCCTGCGGCTGCTCCTGATCGAACCCGCCGCGACAAGCCCCGAGCACCAAGGTCCCCGCCAGAGCCATCGAGAAGATGGAGCGCTTCCCCATGACCCGTGTACACCTGGATCGACTCCCCGGTTCCCGTTCCGGTGCGTGACCTTGAGTCTCGGCGACCCTGTACGCGAGACTGGCTTCATGGCCGCGCGCGAGCAGAGCGTGGGCCGCACGGTCCTCCCGGGCGTGGCCATCACCTATCTCGCGTGGTCTGTGTTGCCGATCGTGTACACGGTGCTCTCCTCGTTCAACAGCTCGGTGGTGGGCACGCGGTGGGAGGGGTTCAGCCTCCGGTGGTGGTCGCCCTGGAGACGAGCTTCGATCTTCCACGATCAGGAGATCGCCGTCGCGGTGCATCACGCGGTGGTGCTCGCGCTCGCCGCCGCCACGATCTCTCTGATCCTCGGCACGACGCTGGCGCTCGGGATCCGTCATCTACCCCGACGCGCGGCGTTCGCGGTCTACGCGGTGCTGGTGCTCGCCATCGCATTCCCGGCGGCGGCGCTCGGAAACGCCCTGTGGCTCGGCTTCTCCATCCCGTTCCGAGACGTCCCCTTCGGTGAGTTCGGCTGGTTCGGTACGAGGGCACAGACGCTCGGGCTCGCGACCCTGGAGGTGCCGTTCGTGGTCTTGATCGTGAGTGCCCGGCTCGCTTCGATCCCGTTCGAACAGGAAGAGCTGGCCGCCGATCTGGGCGCTCCACCGAGTGGGGTCATCCGCCGCGTCGTGTTCCCGCAGATCCTGCCCGCGATCGGTGCCGCCGCGATGGTCGTCTTCACGATCGGGATCGGTGAGTTCGTCGTCACGGACGCGCTCAGGTCCACCGACGACACGAGGACCCTTGCCTCCAGCTTCTTCGGCCGCGAGCCTTCCTCGAAGATCAACGCGCTCGCCACGGCCGTCGTCGTTGCGGGCCTCGCCTCGTCGACTGTCGTCCTCGCGACGCTCCGACTCAGCCGGCGCCGCCGGATCGATCCTTGAGCCTCTCGAGCCCGTCGAGCATCAGATCCAGGGCGAACTCGAACTCGAACTGGTCGTCGCAGCCGGGACCGACGACGGAGGCGTCGTCGTGGGTGACCGTCACGAAGAGCTCGTAGATGGAGGGATACACGCCGGCCATCTCCCCCCACATCTCCGCCTCCACCTCCGGGTCGACGTCGCTCGTGTCGTTGAAGAGCTCCTGCGTGAAGCCCATCAGCCGGCTGCCCATGGCGTGCATCGTGTGATGGGTGAGGTCCATCGAGAAGCCACCGGCTCGGAACATCCCGATCATCGCGTCCAGGTAGGCGAGCACGTTCGGGGTCGGCTCCTTCCGGGACTCCATCACTCGGGATGCCCAGGGATGCCGGAGCAGCGCCTGCCGAGCCGAGAGGATCCGCTGACGGACGGCGGTCTTCCAATCCACACCGGTGGCGGGGGGGTCGATCTCGGCGACGACGACGTCGATCATGCCGTCGAGCAGCTCGTCCTTCCCGGCTACGTGCTTGTACAGCGCCATCGGCACGACGCCGAGCTCTTGGGCGATCTTGCGCATGCTGGCGGCCTCGACGCCGCCCCGATCCGCCAGCGCGACCGCGGTGCGCAGGATACGTTCCCCGTTGAGAGGAGCTCGGATCCGCTCGTCCTGCTCGATCTCGGTCGCCATGTCAGAACTCTCCATCCGGCTTGACAGGTATACGGCGTACACCTAGGATGCGCCCTCAGAGTGTACGGCGTACACCGGCCACGGTCCAGGATGGAGGCAGCGGAAGGGAGCATCACGATGAAGGCGATCGCACAGGACACGTACGGCACGGCTGACGTTCTCGAGTTCCGAGACATCGAGGAACCGCCCGTCGGCGAGAAGGACGTGCTCGTCCGCGTCCACGCCGCCGGCTGTGGCCCGGACGTGTGGCACCTGATGACCGGGATGCCGTACATGGCGCGGCTCGCGGTCGGGTTCCGTCGACCGAAGATCCGCGTTCGGGGCTGGGACGTCGCGGGAACCGTGGAGGCGGTCGGCGCGAACGTCACGGACCTTCGGCCGGGCGAGGCGGTGATGGGGACCGCGGAAGGTTCGTTCGCCGAGCTCGCGGTCACCGACCCCGACAAGCTGGTCCCGAAGCCCGCCAACCTCAGCTTCCCGCAGGCGGCGGCGGTTCCCGTCTCGGGTGTCTCTGCCCTTCGGGCCGTCCGCGACGTCGGGAACGTCCAGGCGGGACAGCGGGTCCTGGTGATCGGTGCGTCCGGAGGCGTCGGCTCGCTCGCGGTCCAGATCGCGAAGGCGTTCGGCGCGCACGTCACGGGCGTGAGCAGCACGTCGAAGTCGGATCAGGTCCGCTCGCTGGGGGCGGACGACGTGATCGACTACACGCGCGAGGACTTCGCGGACGGAGCGCGGACGTGGGACGTGATCGTCGACACCGCCGGGCGTCGTCCCTTGTCGCAGCTGCGCCGCGCGCTCACCCCGAGGGGGACGCTCGTGATCGTGGGGGGTGATGGCGGCGGGCGTTGGACCGGAGGTTTCTTCCGCGGGATGCTGCGCGCGCCCGTGGTGTCCCTGTTCGTCGGTCAGCGGCTTCGCGGGCTGGCCACCAAGATCAAGCGAGAGGACCTCGTCACCCTGACGGAGCTGATCGAGGCCGGGTCGGTCACGCCGGTGATCGACCGGACCTATCCGTTGATCGAGGCTGCCGACGCGATCCGGCATCTCGAGGAAGGACACGCTCGAGGGAAGATCGTCGTCACGGTGTGAGGGAGCGATGAAAGCGATCGTCCAGAACCGGTACGGCACGGCGAACGTTCTGGAGCTCCGGGAGATCGAGCGACCGATCGCCGAGGATGACGAGATGCTGGTTCGGGTTCGCGCGGCGTCGATCCACGCCGATGTCTGGCACGTGATGCGGGGCGTTCCGTTCGTCCTCAGGTTCATGGGCGCGGGCGTGCGCCGGCCGAAGAACCTCGTTCCGGGCACGGACTTGGCGGGCCAGGTCGAGTCGGTCGGCAAGGACGTGAGCCGGTTCCAGCCGGGCGACGAGGTCTTCGGTCAGAGCCTGGTCGCCAACCTGTGGCGCCACGGCGGCGCCTTCGCCGAGTACGCCGCCGTGCCGGCATCCCGCTTCGAAGCCAAGCCTGCCGGCCTCTCGTTCGAGCACGCCGCGGCGGTCCCGACGTCGGGATCGATCGCGGTCCAGGGTGTTCGCGACGAGGGCCGCGTGCAGGCGGGGCAGAGGGTCCTGATCGACGGCGCCGGGGGAGCGGTCGGGACCTTCGCGGTGCAGATCGCCAAGGCCTACGGAGCCGAGGTGACCGGTGTGGATGCCCCCGCCAAGCTCGACGTGCTCCGATCGATCGGAGCGGATCGGGTGCTCGACTACACCGAGGTGGACTTCACCCGGGGCGGCGAGCGCTACGACGTGATCCTGGACATCGCCGGGAACCATCCGTGGCCGGACATCCGGCGAGCGATCACGCCCGAGGGCACCTACGTCTTGATCGGGCACGATCACTACGGGGCCTCGGGACACCGCTGGTTCGGGAGCCTCGGCCGCTTCGGCAAGCTGCTCGTGACGTCACCGTTCGTGCGCCAGGTGCACCCCTTCCGCGGCGCGAAAGACCCAGGCGACCGGCTCATCGTCATGAAGGAGCTGATCGAATCCGGGAGGGTCACGCCGGTCATCGACCGGACGTTCCCGTTGAGCCAGGTCCCGGAGGCGATGCGGTACCTGGAGTCGGGACGAGCAGTCGGGAAGGTGGTCATCACGATGGATTGACCGACACGCGGTCTCGCCGCGCGAACGCGACGCGGGGGATGTCGGTACCCTCGCCGACGGATGGCAGCAGGCCGTCGACGAGGGCTTGGGGGACCAGGTCGTGACGCTCATGACGCGCGCGCTGAGGAACGGTGATCGACCAGGTGGGGAAGACGCAGCGCGGTGACCCGGACGACACGCTGTACGAGGTCACTGAGGTCGCGGTGATCCGGCATCGAGACCTGGGTGTGCTCCTGTTGCACTCCACCGATCGCCGATGGCACTTCCCCGACTCCACCGTTCGCGTTGGCCAACCGTGGGACGAGAGCCTGCGCGACGCGGTCAGATCGGCGACCGGCATCGAGGATCTTACGATCGGTCCTGTCCTGCTGATCCAGAACTTCGGTCCCGGCGAGGTGGACGAGCGCCCGCAGTTCGGGATCTTCTTCGGATGCACCACCGAGACGAGCGACACGGTCGGCCCGCCCTCGGGGCGTTGGATCCGTGATCCCGACGAGCTCGAGCGGCTGGAGCTCTTCCACCCGATGATCGCCGACCTCGTCGGACGTGTCCTCGACGATCGAACGCCCTGAGCGACGGAGCTCCTCCGAGGAAGGATCGGCCGGGGAGGCGAGTGCGTGCTCAGCCCGAGTGCTCGGTCCGCGCGCCCAGGAACGATCGGTCGCCGATCCATAGAGCCGGCGGCGCGGCCAGCAGCACCGCGATCGCGTCCAGCCGCGGCGCGTATTTCGCTCGCTTCTCCGTGAAACGCGCGAAGGCGTCATCGACCGGCCGGATCGAGAAGCCCTCGTCCTTCATGTCCTGCAGGACATCCTCGAACTCGTCCCGCTGGATCACCGCTTCGCGCTCGTCGAGCCGGAGGTAGTAGAAGAGATCCTCCACGGCGTGGACCCCGGTCCCGTACATGAGCCTGGCGTGTTCGTCGGGCTCGTCTTCCACGGTGGTGAGCAGGAGCGTGGCTGCGTCGAGCACGGAGCCGAGCGCCGTCACCCACGACGTGTTGTCGTGGGGCGACCGGAACAGGGTCAGCAGCGGATAGGACATGTGGGTCTCGAGGACGTCGGCGGCCCATCGCTCCCAATCGGCGAACAGCTCCGGCAGCGACGAGGTCGTCGCTGCGCTTCCCATCCGGTGGAGCAGCTCGGGACCCGATGGCGGAGACCCCGCCCGCGCGTCGAGCAACAGCACGCCGACCTCTCGCCGGTTGAACGCCTGATAGAGCACGGGGAGGTACGCGATCACGACCGCGAACAGCCCCAGGCCGGTCGCGCCCGCGAGGACGATGACGGCGCGTGTCCATCCGGTGGCCTGGCCCGTGAACCCCAGCGTGAACAGCGATAACCCGGCGGCGTAGAGAGTCTCCCCGAACGAGACGTTGCTCCCCATCCCATCCACGAACGCGGGGCTCCACAGGATCAAGGCGTAGCCCAACAAGGCGAGGGACACCCAGCCGACCAGGAGGAGGAAGAAGAAGAAGGGCCCCGCCGTGGCCAACAGCCGTTCCCTCCCCACCGCCGTCCGCTGGCGTACGCCAACCCATCTCCACGGACGCCACAGCGTCCGGGGCAGGATCCGACTCAGGCGGACCCGCCCGCGCGCCGCGCGGGGCATGACGAGGGTCCGGAACACGTCGAGCAGCGTCCACAGCAGGATCAGGATGCCGACGGGGAGAGCGATCCACCGCATCGGCCCAGCGTACCGTTCCCGCGCACGACATCAGGAGGGCAACGTCGGTCCTGCGCTCCGGTTGCGATAAGCGCATCGGGCACCTACGTTGGATGCATCCATGGGCGAAACCTTCTCCCCGTTGCCGCCCGGAACCCGGGCGCCCGACTTCGCGCTGCCGTCGACGTCGAACCGGCGGGTCGGCCCGGCGGACTTCCGCGGCAAGCCGCTGATCCTGGTGTTCTATCCAGCCGACTGGAGCCTGGTGTGCACCGACCAGCTCGCGCTGTACCAGGAGCTCATGCCGGAGTTCGAGAGGCTCGGAGCCGAGCTGCTCGGCATCTCGGTCGACGGCACGTGGAGCCACCTGGCGTTCGCGAAGGATCGGCACCTGCGGTTCCCCTTGCTGGCCGACTTCGAGCCCAAGGGTGACGTGTCGCGGGCGTACGGCGTCTACCGGGCCCAAGACGGCACGAGCGAGCGGGCGCTGTTCGTCGTGGACCCCGAGGGGGTCGTGAGCTGGAGCTACGTATCTCCGAAGGATGTGAACCCGGGCGCCGATGGGATCCTCCGGGCGCTCGAGGACCTTGCGGTGAAGGGATCGACGTCATGAGAGCCACGCAGTGGGAGGCCAAGCTCGTCGTGCCCGTGTCGGCGGATCGGGACCACATCCAAGGTTCGCCCGACGCTCCGGTGACGCTCGTTGAATACGGGGACTACGAGTGCCCGTACTGCGGGGAGGCGTACCCGATCGTCAAGGAGATCCAGGAGCGGATGGGTGGGGGACTCCGGTTCGTGTTCCGGAACTTCCCCATCAGCACGTCGCATCCTCACGCCGAGCAGGCCGCGGAAGCCGCCGAGGCCGCCGCAGCCCAGGGCCGGTTCTGGGAGATGCACGACCATCTCTACGAGCACCAACGCCATCTGCAGGGCGATCACCTCCGCTCGTACGCACAGGCGCTCGACCTGGACCTCGACCTGTTCGACAAGGAGCTCACCGAGCACGTCCACGCCGACCGCGTCCATGAGGACTTCATGAGCGGCGTGCGCAGTGGCGTGAACGGAACGCCGACGTTCTTCATCAACGGGCTGCGCCACGACGACTCGTACGAACTCGAGACGCTGCTCGGCGCTCTCCAGCGTGCGGCCGAGCCGGGCGGAGGCGCCCGATGACTGATGACGACGTGGACCCTCGCGACGCGGACGAGACCGACGAGCTCGAAGCGTCCATCATGCAGGCCGACCACGCCTTCGCCTCGGAGTCCTTCGGGACGACCGCCGAGGAGGAGCTGGAGGGGGAGTCGTTGGACGAGCGGCTCGCCGAGGAGCGACCGGAACGATCGCCCACGGACGAGGTCGTGTCGGTCGTGGCCGAGGACTTGTCCGACGAGGAGAAGGATCTCGTCGGCGACGCGGTCCTCGAGGAGGACGAGTTCGCGACGCCGGAGGAAGCCGCGTTGTCCGTGCGCGAGGACGCGCCCGGCGCCACCGACCACGACGACCCCCACCCCGAAGACACGGCCGCCGACACGGACTGACTGAAACGATCCCGGGCCGCGAGGCGATCTTCAGGAGGTGTCCCGTTGCGCGCCATCGCTGGGGATGCCAGTGATGGGCCGGTCGCCCGGGCCCTCGGAGAGGGAGGGACAGCTACCCCTGGTCCCGGACGCCGGCCCACCTTCTGTGTACCGCGTACCCGGCCGGACGCCTATCGGTGAGGGGCGCTACGCCGTTCGGGCGTCGCCCCGTCGCGCATCCGCAGTTCCCCGCAACGCGCTCGGGTCTGGCCGGCCGCGACCCAGGCTCAGGGGCGCCCCGAACCCGCCGATGACATCTCCGGAGTGCCGGCAGCGGCGTGCGTCCGCCCGGCGTCGAACGCGATGGGCTCCACCCACGATCCCGAGCTCACCCTGGAGGGGGCCGGCGGCGGGCGGCCCGTGCAGGCGCGCGAGGAGCAGTTCCGAACCCTCACGGAGAACATCCCCGGCGTCGCGACGTACCTCGACCGAGTGATCGACGATGACCCGGCTCACTCGATCCCGGTGTACATCAGCCCGCAGGTCGAGCCGATGTTCGGCTACCCGCTCAGCGAGTGGCTGGACGAGACCGAGCTGTGGCTGCGGATCCTCCACCCGGACGACCGGGACCGGCTGATCGCCGCCGACGAGCGCGCGCGCCGAGACAAGCAGGCGATGAGCGAGGAGTATCGGCTGCTGCACCGCGACGGTCATGCCGTCTGGGTCAGCGAGCGATCGGCCGTCGCCCGGGACGTCGCGACGGGGACGCTGTACTGGCAGGGAGTGATGGTGGACATCTCCGAACGCAAGCGCGCCGAGGAAGCCATGGCCGCGAGCGAGCTCAAGTTCCGGACGCTGTTCGACGCCGCGGCGATCGGCGTGTTCACGCTGGCGCTCGACGGCCGGATCACCGAAGCCAACACCACGATCGAATGGCTCGGCCGGTTCCAGGAGGGTGAGCTGGCAGCGGTCGCGCTCGCCGACCTGGTGGATCCCGACGACGAGGAGATCCTGGATGAGCTCGCGGAGCTCCGAGCCGGGCATCGGGACCGATCCCGCGCCGAGCATCGGTTCCGCCGGAAGGACGGCTCGCTGATGTGGTGCCGGACCGTGGTCACGCTCGTCCGCGGATCCGATCTGCGGCCCGTGTACGCGATGGGCATGATCGAGGACATCAGCGATCGCAAGCTCGTCGAAGACGAGTTGCTCCATCGGGCCGTCCACGACGTGCTCACGGGTCTTCCCAACCGCCAGCTCCTGCTCGACCGGCTCGGCGTCGCGCTGGCTCGGACGGAGCGTGAGCCCGGCATCGGTGTCACGCTCGTGTTCCTCGACCTGGACGACTTCAAGGACGTGAACGACTCGTTCGGGCACGGTGCCGGCGACGACCTCTTGGTCCAGGTCGCCCAGCGCCTGTCCGCCGCGGTGCGGCCGACCGACACGGTCGCCCGCTACGGTGGGGACGAGTTCGTCGTGGCCTTCGTGAGCGACGTGACGAACACCCACGAGGCGCGTGCGCTGGCGGATCGGCTCGCCCGGGAGCTGAAGGAGCCGTTCACGATCTCGGGCCGCACCGTCGTGACCACCGCCAGCCTCGGCGTCGCGGTGTGCGCGGACCCCGACACCCGTCCGGAGGATGTGATCCGGGAGGCCGACGCGGCGATGTACCGAGCCAAGCTGGCCGGACGCGATCGGGTCGAGCTCTCGGGCTCGCTGGGGCCCAGCACGGCGCAGGTCGCCGGCTGAATGCCCGCCGGTACACTCACCGGCCGTGACCACCAGGACCCCGATCGGCGTCCTCGTGATGGCGTACGGGACCGCGGACGGTCCCGATGACATCGAGCGCTATTACACCGACATCCGTGGCGGCCGCGCGCCGACCTCCGAGCACCTCGAGGAGCTCCGCGGCCGCTACGCGGCGATCGGCAACCGGTTCCCGCTGCTCGCGATCACCCAGGAGCAGGCTCGCGGGCTCGAGGCGGCGCTGAACGCCGGCGCAGCGGGTGGGTTCCGGACCTACCTGGGGATGAAGCACTCGCCGCCCTGGATCGCCGACGGCGTGGCGCAGATGCGCGCCGACGGCGTCGACCGGGCCGTCGGCATCGTGATGGCACCCCACTGGTCGGGCATGTCGATCCCCACGTACGAGGAACGCGTCCGCGACGCGGTCGCGGACGGCGGACCGGCGTTCTCCTTCGTCCGGAGCTTCGACGAGCATCCTGCGTTCATCTCCTTGTTGGCGGGGCGGGTCGGCGACGCGATCGCGAAGCTGCCGGACCCGACTCGCGATCGCGCCGAGGTCGTGTTCTCCGCGCACAGCCTCCCGGTGCGGCGTCTCGAGGACGGAACGCAGCGATGCCTCCGGTGCGCCGACCCCACGTGCGCCGCGGCGTGCAGGTACAAGGCCGGCCTCCGCCACACGGCGGAGCTCGTGGCGGCGGAGGCCGGCCTCGATCGCGTCTCCACCGCGTGGCAGAGCGCCGGACGGACGGCGGATCCCTGGTGGGGGCCGCCGATCGAAGAAGTGGTCGCTCGGATGGGCGAGGCGGGGGTCCCCGGTGTGGTCGTGTGCTCGGCGGGGTTCGTTGCCGACCATCTGGAGATCCTCTACGACCTGGACATCGAGGTCCGTGAGATCGCCGAGGCCGCAGGCATGGCGTTCTCACGGACCGAGATGCCCAACGCCGACCCCGCGTTCACGTCGATGCTCGCGGACGTCGTTCGGTCGCACCTGGCCGGGACCGAAACGCCCACCCCGTGACCCGGCGGGTCGTCGTCGCGGGCGCCGGGATCACCGGGCTGACGGTGGCGTACCGGCTCGCGACCCACCCCGAACCGCCCGACGTGACGGTGCTCGAGGCGAGCGCGTCGCCCGGCGGCGTGATCCGGTCGGTGCGCGTCGGGGATCTGGAGCTCGAAGCTGGTCCCGACTCGTTCCTGCTCCGCAAGCCGTGGGCCGTGGACCTGTGCCGGGACCTCGGGCTCGGGGGCGACCTCGTCGAGCAGGGCGCCACGGCGGCACAGATCCTGACGCCGCGCGGACCGCTCTCGGTGCCGGCCGGCCGGCTCGGCATCGCCGGGTCGGCCGGCGAGCTCTGGCGGTGGAAGGGGATGTCCGTGGGTGATCGGCTCCGCGCCATCGCGGAGCCGATCGTCCCGCGGCGGCGTGACGAGGGTGACGAGTCGATCGGCTCGCTGGCGCGCCGTCGCCTCGGTCGTGGCGCGACCGAGGCGATCGTCGCGCCACTCCTGGGCGGGCTGTACGCGGGCGACGTCGACCGTCTCAGCGTGCAGGCGACCTACCCCGAGCTGGCGGCGTGGGAGCGGGAGGACGGGAGCCTCCGGGCGGGCGTGCGCCGCGCGCTCGCCGCGTCGGCGCCACCGAGCACGGACGGTCCGACGACGCCGTTCGCGACCGTGCGCGGCGGGTTGCACCGCATCGTCGACGCGCTCGTGACGGCGATCGGCCCCGACCGGGTGCGGAC
>JBKOUM010000027.1:0-28743 GCA_046723385.1 Actinomycetota bacterium | reverse complement strand
GCACCACCCGCCGTCCGTCCGCCGACCACCGTCGCGGCCGGCGGGACCAGCGCGAACGCCCAGTACCACGCCGGGAAGTCGGCGTGATCCGATCCGGCGTGCACGAGCCCGGCCACCGCGGCGCCTTCGGTGCCGACCGCGTCGACGCCGGTGATCGTGACCCTGACGAGCGTCGGATCGGCGACCTCGATCGTCGTCGGGACGCCCATCGCGGTGTCGAGGATCATCGACGACTGGTTCGGCAGGAGCAGCGCGTGCTGGACGACGAGCGCCGCGCCGCTCCCGCCGGTCCGGTCGACGAACCGGGCGTACGCGGCCGTCGGCCCCGGCTGGAGCGCGGCCACCACGAGGAAGCCGCCGAACGCGAGGGCGAGCGCCCACCGGTGCGCCGTGAAGCCGCCGTGGGCGGCCGCGGTCATCCGCGGCCCCCACGGCGCACGCTCGTCGAGGGCGGGGCGGGCGGCGGCGAAGCCGCCGACCGCCCCGCACACCCCGCCGACGACGAGCGGGAGCACGAACGACTGCCAGAGGACCGGCTCGAGGTGATCGATCTGGAACTGCGGGAAGCCGAGGGTCACCGGGAGCGCGACGAGCACCATCGGGAGCGCGAACCCCAGGCCGGGGAGCGAGCCCGCGATCGCCGCCGGGAACGGGCGTCGCTCCAAGCCCCGCGCCTGCTCACGGCCGGCCCGGTAGGCGAGCACGACCACGGCGACGGCGAGCGCGCCGACGCAGAGGGCGAAGACATCGGTCGTCGAGGTCGCGACGCCGCCCTCCGGCGGGGCCGACGACGTCGAAACGAACCCGACCCGCACGCTCGCGAGGGTCTCCGCGATCCCGATCTTGAACCACGACCACGGCCGGTACCATCCGCTGACGGCGTACGTGAGCCAGGCGATCGCCTGCCCCGCGACGAACACCGGAAGGAACACGAGGAACGCGCCGCGCACGAGCCCTGACAGGAGGAGGGCGATCGGTCGAGCGTCGGTCCGTGCCTGCGGTGGGGCTTCGATGCTCATCCGCCGAGCCGGTCGGCGACGAGCATCGCGACCTGGGACGGCGTGCGCGCGACCTGCACCCCCGCCGCCTCGAGCGCCTCCGCTTTCGCGGCGGCGGTCCCGCTGGAGCCGGTGACGATCGCACCCGCGTGTCCCATGCGCTTGCCGGGCGGCGCCTCGAAGCCGGCGATGTACGCGACGACCGGCTTCCGGACGTGCTCGGCGATGTACGCGGCCGCGCGCTCTTCGTCGTCGCCGCCGATCTCGCCCGTCATGATGATCAGGTCCGTATCCGGATCGGCTTCGAAGAGCGCGAGGGAGTCGACGAAGCCGACGCCGTGGACGGGGTCCCCTCCCATCCCGATGCACGTCGACTGGCCGATCCCCTTCGACGTCAGTTCGTAGACGATCTGATACACCAGCGTCCCGGAGCGACTGACGAAGCCCACGCGTCCGGGCATGCAGACCTCGCCCGGGATGATCCCGACGTTCGCGACGCCGGGGGTGATCACGCCCGGGCAGTTCGGACCGACGAGGGTGGTCGAGGTGCCTCGCAGGTACGCGTGGACCTGGGCCATGTCTCGGGTGGGGATGCCCTCGGTGATGCACGCGACGACGTCGAGGCCGCCGTCGGCCGCCTCCAGGATCGCCTCGGCGGCGAAGCGCGGCCCCACGAAGATCGTCGAGGTGTTCGCGCCGGTCGCGGCGACGGCCTCGGCGACCGTGTCGAACACGGGGATCCCCTCGACATCCTGTCCGCCCTTGCCGGGCGTCACGCCGGCGACGACCTCGGTCCCGTACGCCCGGTTCCGAAGGGTATGGAAGGTCCCTTCCTTCCCGGTGATGCCCTGGACGACCAACCTCGTGTGCCGACCGACGAGGACGCTCATGCCGCCTCCCGCGCGAGCCGCGCCGCCTCGTCGGCCGCCCCGTCCATCGTCGCGACCGAGACGATCCGCGGGTGCTTCGCCTCGGCGATGATGCGCCGCCCCTCCTCCGCGTTCGTCCCGTCCAGGCGGAGCACGACCGGGACGGTCGCCTCCACCCGGGTGAGCGCCTCGAGGATGCCGTTCGCGACCACGTCGCAGCGCGTGATGCCGCCGAAGATGTTCACGAAGACGCAACGGACCGCTGGGTCCGACAGGATCACCTCGAGCGAGGTCGCCATCGTGTCCGCGCTCGCTCCCCCGCCGATGTCCAGGAAGTTCGCCGCTCTCGCGCCCGAGCGGGCGACGACGTCGAGCGTCGACATCACGAGCCCGGCGCCGTTGCCGATGATGCCGACGTCGCCGTCGAGCTTCACGTACTGCAGACCGGCCTCCTTCGCGCGCTGCTCGACCGGGTCGATCGGGAACTCGCTCGCGAGGGCCGCCAGATCCGGCTGGCGGACGAGGGCGTTGTCGTCGATCGTCACCTTGGCGTCGAGCGCGACCACGCGACCGTCATCCAGGAGGACGAGCGGGTTCACCTCGACGAGCGTCGCGTCGCGCTCGGCCAGCAGGTCGAAGAGCTTCCGGAGGACGTCGGCCGCCCCATCACGCGCAGCGGGCGGGAGCGTCCCGACGAGGTCCCGCACGTGGTACGCCCGCGGTCCGAGCAGCGGATCGACCTCGACCCGCCGGATCGCGTCCGGCCGGTCGTGCGCGAGCGTCTCGATGTCGACGCCGCCCTCGGCGGTCATCAACGCGAGGTAAGCGCCGGAGCTCCGGTCCAGCAGGATCGAGGTGTAGAACTCGTTCGCGATCGGCAGCAGCTCCTCGACGAGCACCCGATCGACGCCGCGGTCGTTGAACCCCTCGCGCATCATGCGAGCGGCCTCGTCGGCCGCCCGCCCCGGCGAGTCCACGAGCGCCACGCCTCCACCCTTGCCGCGACCGCCGATCTGGACCTGGACCTTCACGACGGCTCGGCCGCCGAGGGAGCGCGCCGCGTCCGCCGCCTCCTCCGGGGTGCGGCAGACGCGGCCCCGCGGCGTCGGGATCCCATGGGCACGGAACAGGTCCTTGCCCATGTGCTCGTAGAGATCCATGCGTCAGTTGGTGGCGCTCAGCCGTTCGCTGAGCCAGTCGGCGATCTCGCCCGTCGTGGCTCCCGGCGTGAAGATCCGCTCGACGCCCTCGTCACGCAGCTTCGCGATGTCTTCGGCGGGGATGATCCCGCCGCCGAAGACCACGATGTCGTCGGCGCCACGCTCGCGGAGGAGCCGCACCACCTTGGGGAACAGCGTCATGTGCGCGCCCGAGTGGATCGAGAGCCCCACCGCGTCCGCGTCCTCCTGGATCGCGGCCTCGGCGATCTGCTCGGGCGTCTGGTGCAGACCGGTGTAGATCACCTCGAAGCCCGCGTCGCGGAGCGCTCGGGCGACGATCTTGGCCCCCCGGTCGTGCCCGTCCAGGCCGGGCTTGGCGACGATCACGCGGTACTTCTCGGCCATGCGCCGAGTCTAACGAAGACCAGGTTGCGGCCGGTCCGTCCTGCGGTCCGGTCAACGAGGGTCACGCGTCACGCTCCGGGTCATGACGTCCGAGGTGCTCGTCGACGATCGCGTTCGCCCGCGCATGGCTCTGGGGATGCCCGGTGACCGCCTCGAGGAAGGGGTCGCGGTCCAGGATCAAGAGCTCCGTGGGGGTCGTCGTCGTGACCGTCGCGGTCCGAGGGACGTCGCGGAGGAGGGAGATCTCGCCGATGTGGTCGCCGGAGGTGCGCTCGGCGATCGCGTCGCCGTTCCGCGACACCAGGACGTCTCCGTGGAGGATCATCAGGAATCGATCGCCCACATCCCCCTGCCGGATCAGCACCTCTCCGGCCGGAACCTCGACGCGTCGGACGGACGCGACGATCCGCTCGATCGCCGGCGGCGGCAACGGCGCGAAGATCGGCATCCTCCGGAGGAACGCGATCGTCTCGGCGTCGGGCGCTCTGGCCTCGCGGTCGATCGAGGACAGAGGCTTCCAGACCCCCACGACCACGATCGGGGCGAGGACGCCGACGATCAGGAGGGAGGCGCGGATCCCGAACGCCGCGATCAGGATCGATGCGCCCGCCGAGCCGATCGCGAGCGCGATCGCCATCATCCCCTCGAGGATGCCGAACACGCGCGCGAGCGTGTCATCGGGAGCGATCCGCTGCAGGAGCGTGTTGCCCGCGACCCATCCGACGCTGCCGCCGGCGCCGGCCGACGCGAACAGCACCGGCGCCGTCGACGCCGCCGGCACGACGCCGATCAGGGCGACCGACCCTCCGAACGCGAGCGTTCCGCCCGCCAGCGCCGGCGTGAGACGACGTCGTCCGACCAGACCAACGGCGAGCGCTGATCCCACGAGACCGCCGAGGCCTGAGGCCGAACTCAGGAACCCGGCCCAGCTCTCACCCTTGTCCAACAGAGAGATGGCCACCGCCACGAACAGGACGTCGAGCGCACCGATCGCCACCAGACCTCCTGCCAGCACGAGGAGGATGAGGGCGGTCCTGCGATGCCGGAACAGGAATCGGAACCCACCCACCGAGCCGGTAAGAAGGTCGTCGACGTGCGGCCGCTCGGTCGTCTCCTGCTCCGTCGTCGAGATCCTCAGCCCGGAGACGAGGATCGCGGCCCCCAGGACCACGACCGCGAAGATCGCGAAGACCTGGGCGGGGCCCCGTCCCGCGAGCACGAGACCCGCCACGAACGGACCGACCACGATCCCGAAGTTCTCCGCGAAGGTCGAGACGGCGTTCGCCGCCGTCAGCTCCTCGGGGCCGTCCGAGACGCTGGGCAGGAGCGCCGCCTGGGTCGGTCGCGTGAACATGAAGCTCGTGGCGGCGATCGTCGCCACGACCAAGGTCACCGCGAACGAGGCGCCCCACGCGAGCGCCAAGGCCACGAGGCCGAGGGCGACCGACTGACCGAGGTAGCTGAAGAACAGCACCCGGTCCCTCCGGAAACGGTCGCCGGCGTACGCGCCGAACGGAGCGAGCAGCGCGGTCGGGACCAGCTGGACCACGGCCACCACACCCGCCGTCGAGGCGCCTCCACGGTCGTAGGCGTACACGAGGATGGCCACCCACGTCGCGTTCTCCGCCATGTTGAACGCGAAGAACGCGAGCTCGATCCTGAGGATCCTCGGGTCGCGGACGACCGCGCCGGCGACGGCGAATCGCTCTCGCATGCCGCGAAGGATGACACCCCCGCGACGACGATGCTGGGCCGACCTACGACCTGATCTCTACGTTCGTCCAGACGTTCGAGTCGCCGGCAGGCTTCTTCGGCGAGTTCCTCCCGTCGGTCCATGCCGGCAGCACGACGTCGTCCGAAACGGCGATCTGGTTGTAGTCGCCGATGAAGCAGCCGCACGTGAAGAACGACTTCCGCGCGTCGAACGACGCCGTGGAGATCACGAAGTTCACCCACGAATGCCCGCCGTCGAGCGATTCACCCTGGAACGTCGAGATCAGATGGTTCGCCGGATCCAGGCGTGTGTCCTGCCAGATGGCGAACCAATGACCGCCGGAGTCCACGCCGATCGCCGGGAAGAACTGGTCCCCCGGCGCCGCCGACCCGTCGGCGGTGACGCTGATCGTCCGTGGAGCCGTCCACGTCGTACCCCAGTCGTTGGACGTCTGGAGCGAGATGTCCGCCCCCGAGACCGTGCGGTTCACGCTGTTCTGGTAGACGAGCGCCAGACGATGACGCGTGGCGTCGTACGCGAGCGACGGCGTGTTCGGGAAACGGACGTGACCCTTCCCGGGGAGGTTGTCGTTCGTGTTCGGGTTGTCGCGGAACCAGCCAGGCCGGTCCACGCGGACGATCGGACCGAAGCTCGCACCGCCGGTCGTCGAGCGTCCGAAGTACCACGCGTGGTCCTTGCTCGTGTTGCAGTCCTCCTGCACGAACGCGACGTTGAGCCCGCCCCGGTCGTCGACGAGCGGGGTCGAGAACTGGTTCGCGGATGCGCCGACGCCCTTCGCGCCCGGCGCGTCGGGCATGATCGCGGTGTGCGCCCAGGTCGACGCCGATGGGTTGGCCGTCGGGATCGCGTCGGTGTACGCGGCTTGCACGGGGCAGTAGTCGCTCCTGGCGTAGGAGCCACCCGTCATGTGGAACTTCGTGTAGGTGACGTAGATCCTTCCGAAATGGTCGCTCGAGGGCGCGTTGTCGATCGCCATGAGCTCCTTGTCGTAGAACACGGATGCGTCGATCGAACCGTCGGCCGCGTGGTTGGTGATCACGGTGGCGGGCTTCACCGATGAGCTCCACGTCGCACCGCCGTCCACCGACTTCCACACCTGAACCTCGGAGGCCGGCGTCGTCGAGAAGTAACAGAGGGTCGACAGGTAGAACGCGTGATCCCGGAGGCTGTAGGCGACCGACGGATCGCTGGCGAAGCACCGCCCCCCGTCGAAGGAGAACTTGGGATCCTTCCACTGGCTGTGCCAAGTCTGGCCACCGTCGGTGGTGTACCCGATCCAGAACCCGTCGCCCGTGTAGTCGTTCGAGGCCGCCACGGCGTTCATCGGGTCGACCAGGCTCTCGGCGATCGAGGGCTCGTCCTGGGGCAGCGGCGGATCGCTGTCCGCGTTCATCTGCACGTTGTCGAGGGTCGGCGGCCCGATCGCGGCGGTTCGACCACCGTTCATCGTCGAGACGACGATCTCTCCGGCGACCTGGGCGGCTCGCGCACGGACACCGTTCGAGAGGCCCCCGTCCCAGTGCTGGATGTGCTTGACCCATCGAGGGAGCTTGTGGGCGGATGCGATCGGCCTGGCGCCGCCGGTCATGAGCGAGGCGCCGGTCAGCAGGGCGACGGCGGCCGCGACGGCGGCGGTCGAGCGTGAAGAACGGATCGAGCGCACTGGGTTCCCTCCCCGTCTCGAGAACCTCCATCACCGCAGGGCGGCGAGGATGTGTCAAGGGGCAGACGACGGCTCCGTACACTGAACGCGATGGCGCGGAAGAGGATCACGATCCGACCTCCAGGTCTGAAGCCGACCACGAAGGTCGGGACGCTCGGGCCCTATCGTGGCCGTCTCGGCCTCGCATGGGTCATCGCGCCCATCGTCGTCGGCGCCGTGATCCTGATCGCCGGTTACTTCGCGATCGTCCGATAGTCTCCGCGCCGATGCTGGACGCGTACTGCTGGCCCCGCTCGGTGCTGCCCGGAGAGACCGTCGCGCTCCACGCCTCGACCGACGCGGCCGGGTTCCGGATCGAGATCGCACGCGACGGCGCCGACCGCCGGGTGGTGTGGGCCGGCGAGGGCTCGGCCGGCCACCACGCCGTGCCGGAGGACGCTAGCTCTCAGGGTTGCGAGTGGCCGGCCGCGCGCAACCTGGCGACCGGCGACGACTGGCGCTCCGGCTACTACGCGGTCACGTTGACGGCCGGCGAGGAGCGCGCGGACGCGTTCTTCGTCGTTCGTCCTCGGCGGCAGGACCGCTCACCGATCCTGCTGGTCCTGTCGACGTCGACCTACGACGCCTACAACGACTGGGGCGGTCGGTCCCTGTACACCGGCGCCGTCCACGTCTCGTCCGAGCGGCCGCTCGCGCGAGGGTTCCTCGTCAAGCCGGAGCCACACCGGCGCAAGATGCAGCCGCTCCCAGACCGCGAGGGTCTCTGGTTCTTCGGATGGGCCGAGCCGCTCGGGCTCTCGGTCTGGAGCGGCGGCGCAGGCTGGTGGAACTGGGAGCGGCCGTTCCTGCACTGGGCCGAGCGTAGCGGCCTCGACGTCGACGTCGCGATCTCCTCGGATCTCGACGCCGACCCCGATCTCCTGGACGGACACCGCCTGTTCCTGTCCGTGGGGCACGACGAGTACTGGTCCTGGGGGATGCGGGACCGCGTGGAAGCGTTCACGGCGGCGGGAGGCAACGCGGCGTTCTTCAGCGGGAACACGTGCTTCTGGCAGATCCGGTTCGACGCCGAGCACAGGGGCCTGACGTGCTTCAAGTACCGCGCCGACGAGGACCCCGTCGCCGGCACGTCCGAGGAGCGTCTGCTGACCGCGCCGTGGTCGGACCGCCGGATCGGCCGGCCGGAGCCGGCCACGACCGGTCTCACGTTCACGCGAGGTGGCTACTCGCGCTACGGGCTCGGCGTGCCTCGGGGCTCCGGCGCGTACACGGTGTGGCGGCCCGACCACAGGATCTTCGACGGCACGGGACTCCGCTACGGCGACGCGATCGGACTCGCCGACGCGATCGTCGCCTACGAGGTCGACGGGTGCGAGCTGACGACAGACGCCGACGGTCTGCCCACCCCGACCCATGCCGACGGGGCTCCGGACACGCTCGAGATCCTCGCCACGGCGCCCGCCCGCCTCTGGGCGCGGGACGAGCAGCCGTCGAGGTACGCGGACGAACCCGGCGAGCTCGAGTTCGCCGCCGCGTCGGTGTTCGGCGACGACTGGCCGGCACACGTCCATCGGCTGAAGCACAACCATGCCGTGCTCGGGACGTTCACGACAGCGGGCGGAGGCACCGTCGTGAACGCGGGCGTGACCGACTGGGCCTACGGCCTCGAGGACGACACCGTCGAACGGATCACGCGGAACATCCTGCGGACGCTCTCCGCGTAGGCGACCCCGAGGGCTCTAACCTACCTTCGTCAGTGGGGCGTAGGCCAGCAGCACCCGCTTCTCGCCGATCTCGGCGAACCGGATCGTGGCCTCCGCGTCGTCGCCGAGCCCGCTCACCTGGACCACGACGCCCTCACCCCACCGCTCGTGCATCACGGTGTCGCCCTCGACGAATGCGGGAGGGTCGCGCTTGGGGATCGGGGGGATCGACGGCGCCTTCCACCCGCGTTCGACCGAGACCTCGCCGGTCCTCCCCGGCAGCCCGACGACCGTGTACCCGGCGGTGCTCTCCCCACCGTTCGCGCGCTCCTGCTGGCCGTACCGCGGTCGCGACCGCTGCTGGATCCGGGTCTCGGACTCCTTGACCTCGACGAGGTGCTCGGGGACCTCCCCCAAGAACCTGGACGGCGGGTTGTAGCTGGTCTGGCCGAAGAGCGTCCTGCTCCACGCGTGCGTCAGGTAGAGGCGCTGCTGGGCGCGGGTGATGCCGACGTACGCGAGCCGGCGCTCCTCCTCCAGCTCGGACTGGTCCGTCATCGACCGGAAGTGCGGGAAGACGCCGTCCTCCATCCCGACGATGAACACCACGGGGAATTCCAGGCCTTTCGCGATGTGCAGCGTCATCAGCGTGACGGTCGAGTCCTCTTCCTCGTACTCGTCCTGCTCACCGATCAGGGAGACCTGCTCGAGGAACTCCGCGAGACCGCCCTCGGGGTCGCGGGCGCCCGCCTCCATCGCCGCGCCGGCGAGCTCCTGGATGTTCTCGATCCGGCCCTGCGCCTCGATCGTTCGCTCTTCCTCGAGCTCCGCGAGGTATCCGGACTCCTGCGCGGCGAGCTCGACCATCCGAGCCGCTCCCACACCGTCCGCGAGGTGCCCCTCGAGCGCGATCATCACCTGGTTGAAGCCCGCCACGGCGCCCTTCGCGCGCGAGTTCAGGAGCGAGATCTCGTCAACGCGACGGCATGCCTCCACCACGTCGACGTCCTCGTCCCGGGCGAACGCCTCGACGGCGGCGACCGTCTGGTCGCCGATCCCGCGCTTGGGCATGTTCACGACGCGCCGGAAGCTGATCACGTCCTGCGGGTTGAGCAACAGCCGGAGGTATCCCAGGACGTCCTTCACCTCGCGACGCTGGAAGAACCGCACGCCGCCGAAGACGCGGTACGGCATCCCGACGCGCATGAAGATGTCCTCGATCACGCGGGACTGGGCGTTCGTCCGGTAGAAGACGGCCACGTCCCGGTACCGGTGACCCTCCTCGTCGCGGAGCCGCTGGATCTCCGACGCGACGAACAGCGCTTCTTCGTGCTCGTCGTTCGCGCGGAAGCTCACGACGAGCTCGCCGGCGGCGGCGTCGGTCCACAGGGTCTTTGGCTTGCGCTGCGTGTTGTGCTCGATCAGGCCGTTCGCGACCGCGAGGATGTTCCCGGTGGAGCGGTAGTTCTGCTCCATGAGGAAGACCTGGGCGTCGGGGTAGTCGCGCTCGAAATCCAGGATGTTCTGGATCGTGGCGCCGCGCCACGAGTACACGCCCTGGTCGGCGTCGCCGACGACGCAGACGTTCCGGTACAGGCTGGCCAGCTGGTTCACGAGCTCGTACTGCGCTCGCGACGTGTCCTGATACTCGTCCACCAGGATGTACCGGAAGCGCTCCTGGTAGTGACGGAGCACGTCCGGGTGCTCGCGGAAGAGCCGCACGGTCTCGCTGATCAGGTCGTCGAAGTCGAGCGCCCCTGCGTCGCGCTTGCGCGTCTCGTAGGCCGTGTAGACCTTGGCGACCACCTCCTCGTAGAAGTTGGAGGCCATCTGGGCGAACGTGTCCGGGGTGATCACCCGGTCCTTGGCCTTGGAGATCGCGGCGGCCATCGCCTTCGGTGCGAACCGCTTGGGGTCGACGTCGAGCTCCTTGAGGATACCGGCGATGAGCCGCTCGGTGTCGCCGTCGTCGTAGATCGTGAAGCTCGACGGGACGCCCAGGTGCGTGTGCTCGCGCCGCAGGATCCGCGCGCACGCGGAGTGGAAGGTGAGGATCCACATCGCGCGCGACACGCCGGAGCCCACGAGCTGCTCGACGCGTTCCGCCATCTCGCGCGAGGCCTTGTTCGTGAAGGTGATCGCGAGGATCTCGAAGGGGCTGACACCGTGCTCCCTGATCAGGTATGCGATCCGGTACGTGAGGGCCCGCGTTTTTCCGCTCCCGGCCCCGGCCACGATCAGGACCGGTCCCTCCGTGTGCAGCACGGCCTCGCGCTGGATGTCGTTGAGCGGTTCGAGCAGCGGCGACGTGGACGTCATGCGACGCCAAGTGTAGGTGTCGCCGCCGACCGCCCCGGGTGGCGCGGGCCGTCCGGCCGATGTTCGGCCGGACGGCCCGCGGTACCGTGGGCGGCGTGAGCGCCATCGCCGCAGACGTTCCCGGGCGCCGCCGACG
This sequence comes from Actinomycetota bacterium, assembly GCA_046723385.1. Lineage (GTDB taxonomy): Bacteria > Actinomycetota > UBA4738 > UBA4738 > HRBIN12 > AC-51. The sequence goes on along the minus strand of JBKOUM010000027.1, from coordinate 17,755 downwards.
CATCGACTGGCGGACGCCCGTTCGCTGGTTCGGGCTGCTGTGTCTGATGGGCGCCGCGTTCTTCGGCGGCTACACGGCCTGGCTGCTGTGGGGCACGGGGCTCGAGACGCAGCGCGCCCAGGACAGCATGCGGCCCGGGATCGAGCAGCAGATCGCGCACCCGCACCCGCCGCCGGCGCCCGGTGCCGGGACCCGCGTGCTCCCCGGCGACGCGTACGCGGTGATCCAGATCCCACGGATCGACCTGGACATGGTCGTCGTGCAGGGCACCGACTACGCGTCGCTGAAGGAGGGACCGGGCCACTACCTGGACACCGCCGATCCCTGGGACGGGTCCGGGCGGGTCGGGATCGCTGGTCACCGCACGACCTACCTCCACCCCTTCTTCGACCTGGATCAGGTCCAGCCCGGCGACACGATCCGACTGCTGACCGCGTACGGCACCTACACGTACACGGTCACGCAGAACCTCGTCCTCCCGGAAGCGACCGCCGGCGTCGTCCTGCAGCAGACGGAGGAACCGACCCTGGTCCTCACCACGTGCAACCCGAAGTACGGGAGCTCGCAACGGTTGATCGTCGAGGCGGACCTGACCGACGCACCCGTGTAGCGACCCGGGGTACGCTCGCTCGACGCGTTCTCCCGGAGGGGCCGTGACCGACATCCCGACGTCGTTCCCGTCGGACTCGTTCATGGCCGCGTTGCCCAGGACCGACCAGCTCGACCTGGTCCGCGACGGTCGCCCGATGATGCTGCCGGCCGGCGCGACGCTCCTGTTCGAGGGGGACCTCTCCGACCGCGTCGCGATCGTCCTCGAGGGTGCGATCCGGGTGTTCGCCACCGTCGCGACCGGCCGCGAGGTCCTCGTCACGGTCGCCGGTCCCGGCGAGATCCTGGGCGAGATGTCCGCCCTGGACGGACAGCCGCATTCGGCATCCGTGAACACGTTGGCTTCACGCTCGGGTCGTCCTGATCCCCGCCGCGACCTTCCGCTCCCGGATGGACGAGAACCCGAGGATCGCGGTCGCCGTGGCGCGCCGTCTCACGCGCGAGCTGCGGGCACGTCCTGGGGCAACGGGTCGGTCTCGAGGCGTTCGACGTGCCTGCCCGACTCGCGCGGAGCATGGTGGACCTCGCCGACCGCTTGGATCCCCGGAGCGGCGAGGTCGAGCTCCCGGTCTCGCAACGGGAGCTCGCCGAGTCGTGCGGAGCGTCGCGCGAAGCCGTGACGAAGGCGCTGGCCACCTTCCGCGCCCGCGGATGGGTCCGCACCGGTCGGCGATCGGTGACGGTGCTCGACCTGTCAGCCCTGCGGGCCCGCTCGTCCTCGGCGTAGGGGAAAAGTACCTGTCGCGCGGGGTCGGCGTCCCTCGTTCGCCGGACCGGCCGCGCCTACCTTCGAGCCATCGAGGCGGAACCACCGCCCGGGAGCGATGGAAGGAAGGAGGAACGGCGATGCAGGCCCACGTCATTCACCAGCGGAAGCAGAGCCTCCCGTGGATCCCGATGATCGTGGCCGCGTTGCTCGTGGCGGCGACCGCGTTCGGCGTCCAGTCGGCACTCCGGGACCGCGGGACCACGGTCGGCCCCACGCCGGTCGTCGTCGACTGGAGCGTCAACGGGATCTCGGGGCCGACGCATGGGATGCACCGACCCACCGACGTCCAGGCTCGCGGATGGACGGCCCCACAGCCGGCCGGCCGCGACCCTGCGCTCAAGGCCACGATCACACGGATCGAGCAGGCGCGGTGACGATCGATCCTCGGTCGGAGGGGGACGGCGGGGCCGCTCCGGAAGGAGCGGCCCCGCCTCATCGCGATGTGAGCCAGGACGCAGGCACGCGCACCGCGGTCACGGTCGCGCGGGCGCAGACGTCGACGCCTCGGCGGAGCTCGCACGCGACGACCGACGTGCGCTCACCGGCTCGCTCGACGACCGCACGGAGCTCGAGGTCGGCATCGACGGGCGCGGGCTTCACGTACGTCACGGTGAGCGTTCCCGTCGCGAACCAGATCGTCTCCCCGGTGCCGATCGTTCGGACGGCGGTCCGGTAGCCGTCCGCGACCGCCGTGCACACGCCGTGGCAGTCCAGGACCGTCGCGATGATCCCGCCGTTCAGGACGTGGGTGGGCCCGGCGACGTGCTCCGGCCGGGGACGGAACATGGCCATGGCGACCTCGGGGTCGCTCGGCGACCATCGGCTCTTCAGCCGCAGACCGTCGGGGTTGTCGGCTCCGCAGCCCCAGCAGTGGTTGAACGGCATCAGATCCTGGAAGGCGTCCGGGATGCGGCTCGCGCTCACTCCCACTCGATCGTGCCGGGCGGCTTGCTCGTGATGTCGTACGCGACCCGGTTCACGCCGGGCACCTCGCGAACGATCCGCTGCGCGATCCGATCCAGGGCGTCGTGCGGCAGGCGGGCCCAGTCGGCGGTCATCGCGTCCTCGGAGGTGACCACGCGCACGATCACAGGGTTCTCGTAGGTCCTCCCGTCGCCCATCACGCCGACGGTGTGGACGTCGCCGAGCAGGACGCAGAACGCTTGCCACGTCTCCCGCTCGAGACCCGCTCGCCGAACTTCCTCGCGCACGATCGCGTCGGCGGCCCGAACCTTCTGCGCGCGGTCGAGGGTCACCTCACCCACGATCCGCACGGCGAGGCCCGGTCCCGGGAACGGCTGACGGAGCACGATCTCCTCGGGCATCCCGAGCTCCTGACCGATCGTGCGGACCTCGTCCTTGAAGAGGTCGCGGAGCGGTTCGACGACGCCGTCGAAGGCGATGTCCTCCGGGAGCCCGCCGACGTTGTGATGGGTCTTGATCGTGGCGCCGGTCTTGGACCCGCTCTCGATCACGTCCGGATACAGCGTCCCCTGCACGAGGTACCTGATCTGCGTGTGGGGACCGGCGGCATCCTCGAACGCCCGGATGAAGCCCTCGCCGATGATCCGCCGTTTGCGTTCGGGGTCCGTCACGCCGGCGAGGTTCGACAGGAAGGTGTCCCCCGCCTTCACGTGGACGAACGGCACACGGAAGTGACGCGAGAACGTTTCCTCGACCTGTTCGGGCTCACCTTCGCGGAGCAAGCCCGTGTCGACGAACACACAGGTCAGCTGGTCGCCGACGGCGCGATGGACCAGCAACGCCGCGACGCTCGAGTCGACCCCACCCGAGAGCGCGCAATACACGGGCGCCGAGCCAACACCCCCGCGGATCCGATCGACCGCGTCGTCGATGATGTTCGTCGGCGTCCAGTCGGGAAGGAGGCCGCATCCGTCGAACAGGAAGCGCTTCATGACCGCCTGGCCGTTCGCCGTGTGCGAGACCTCAGGGTGGAACTGCACCGAGAAGAGGCCGCGCTCGGGGTCCTCCATCCCGGCGACCGGGATCTGGTCGGTGGATGCGGTCACGCGGAAGCCATCGGGCGTCCGCGTGACCGCATCCCCGTGCGACATCCACACCGAGTCGGTCGTCGGCAGATCCCGGAGCACCACGCTCGGGGGTCGCGTGTGCAGGGTGGTGCGGCCGTATTCGCGTTGGCCGGTCGCGGCCACCTCTCCACCCAGGGAGCGCGCCATCAACTGGTGCCCGTAGCAGATCCCGAGCACCGGCACGGCGAGCCCGAAGATGTCCGGGTCGATCTGCGGGGCCCCGTCCTCGTAGACCGAGGCCGGACCGCCCGACAGGATGATCCCTGCCGGTCGCATCGCCGCCAGCTCCCCGGCGCTCAGGTCGTGCGGGACGATCTCCGAATAGACGTGTGCCTCACGGACGCGCCGGGCGATCAGCTGGGCGTATTGCGCCCCCAGGTCGACGACCAGGACCGGGCGGGGCGCGTGCGCCACCTCAGTGGCCCATCCCCACGTGCTGCTGCGTCTGGTACGTCTTGCCCTCGGTCTTGATCGCGGGCGCGATCACGAGCTCGGCCTTCTGGAACTCTTTGATCGTCTCGTACCCCGTCGTGGCCATCGACGTCGCCAGGGCCCCGAACAGGTTGAGCGTGCCGTCGTTCTCGTGTGCGGGACCGACCATGATCTCCGAGAGCGACGCGACCTGCTTCGTCTTGACGCGCGCGCCGCGCGGGAGCGTCGGATGGAACGTGGCCATCCCCCAGTGGTATCCGCGCCCCGGCGCCTCGAACGCCCGCGTGAGCGGCGACCCGATCATCACCGCGTCGGCCCCGCACGCGATCGCCTTCGCGATGTCGCCGCCGGTCCGCATGCCGCCGTCCGCGATCACGTGGCAGTAGCGGCCGGTCTCGTGCAGGTGCTCGCGCCGGGCGGCCGCGGCGTCCGCGATCGCCGTCGCCTGGGGCACGCCGACCCCCAGGACCCCGCGCGTCGTGCAGGCGTTGCCCGGACCGACGCCCACGAGGACCCCGACCGCTCCGGTCCGCATCAGGTGGAGGGCCGTCGCGTACGACGCACACCCGCCGACGATCACCGGGATGTCGAACGAGGGGACGAACTCCTTCAGGTTGAGGGGTTCGTGCTGGCTCGAGACGTGTTCGCCCGACACGACGGTCCCCTGGATCACGAGGATGTCCAGCTCGGCCTCGAGCACCAGCTTCGCGTACCGCTCGACACGTTGCGGGGTCAGCGACGCGCACGCGATCGCTCCGCCGGCCTTGATCTCACGGATGCGTTGCCCGATCAGGTCCTCGCGGATCGGCTCGGCGTAGAGCTCCTGCATCCGCCGCGTCGCCTTGTCGTCGGGCAGACCCGCGATCTCGTCGTAGATCGGCTCGGGATCCTCGTACCGGGTCCACAGCCCTTCGAGGTTCAGGCACGCGAGGCCGCCCAGGCGGCCCACCTCGATCGCCGTCGGCGGCGAGACGACCGCGTCCATCGCCGCGGCCATCATCGGGAGCGGGAAGGTATACGCGTCGATCTCCCAGCCGATGCTCACGTCCTCCGGATCGCGCGTGCGTCGCGAGGGAACGATCGCGACCTCGTCGAAGCCGTAGGCCCGCCGGGCCGTCTTGCCGATGCCGATCTCGAACTCCATCTGACCCCCTTGGCAGCTTCCCCCAGTGACCAGTCCCGAGAACACGAACGCCCACCCGTCGCCGGGTGGGCGTCCAAGGCCTACATGACGGAAGGGTAGCAGACCCCTCCTCCCGATCCGGGAGGGTCAGGCGACGAGCCAGCGCGCCATCCGCTCGGCGATCACGACGGTCGGGAGGTTCGTCGTGGCGCGGACGGTCTGGGGCATCAGGGACGCGTCGGCCACGACGAGACCCTCGATGCCGTGGACCCGGCCGCGCTCGTCGGTGACGTCGCCCATCGCGCAGGTCCCGACCGGGTGGTAGCAGTGGCGCACCTCGGAGCGGACCGCGGACCGGTGGTCGGCGGTCCGCGGGATGACCTCCTTCGCCACGAGCGCCGCCAGCGGCGCCGTGGCGAGGAACCGCCGGGCGTGCTCCACGCCTTCGACGATCACGTCCAGGTCGTGGTCATCGGCGTCGGAGAGGAACGCGTGCTCGAGGACCGGAACTGCGTTCGGCTCCGAACCCCGCAACCGCAAGCGACCCTTCGATCGTGGCGTGAGACAGGTGACGAACAGCCCGGGCAGGTCTTCGTCCGGGCCGAGGCCGTCGTCGACGCTGAACAGGTGGAGGTCGATGACACCGTCGGTCGCGAGCGAGGTCGCCAGACACGAGAACCCCATCTCGTCGGGGAGATCGCCGCCGGTCGCAGCCACGACGGACCGCCTCCGCGCGTACTCCTCGTTCGGCTCGATCGGCGCCGCGAACGACGGATGGTCGTGCAGGTTGCCGCCGACCCCCGGGTGGTCCGCGACCACCTCGATCGCCAGCCTCCGGAGGTCCTCGGCGGGCCCGATCCCGCTCCGCAGGAGGATCGCCGGCGACCCGTAGGCCCCTCCGGCCAGGACGACCCGATCGGCGTTGATCCGGAACCGACCCTCGTCCCCGATCCCCGTCACCCCGACGGCTCGTTCCTCCGAGATCAGCACGCGATCGACGAGCACCCGGCCGACGACCGACAGGCGGTCGGAGTCTCGGACCGGGTCGAGGTAGGCGAGGGCCGCGTTCCAGCGGACGCCGTCCGGCGAGTTCTGCGGTTCGGCGCACACGCTGGGCCGCACATCGAGCGACAGGAGCCCGTCCTCGAGCGGAAGACCCAGCTCGACCCCGGCCTCGATGAACGCGCGGTGGAAGGGCGTCCACTCGCTCTCGGCGAAGCGCCGCACGCGCATCCGACGAGTCGCCTCCTCGAAGAGCGGCAGGACTTCGTCCGCCTTCCACCCGTTCAGCTCCCAACCGTCGTAGTCGGCCCGATGGCCCCAGGAAGCCGTCGTCCCGTTGTGGGCAGAGCATCCTCCGATGACCTTCGCCCGGTCGAACGTCAGCCGGCGATCGTCCTCAGAGACGTAGCCCCAATCGTGCGAGGTGGGGATCGTCGAGGCGTCGAGCAGATCGGATGGCCAGCCGCCGTCCGCGAAGGCGCCGTAGTCGGGCCCGGCCTCCAGGAGGACGACGGACGCGCCCGCCTCGACCAGACGGGAGGCCACGACGGGCCCGGCCGTCCCACCACCGCACACGGCGACGTCGAAGCCCTCACGCATGACGCACCCCTCCCGCGGCGGATGCTATCCGCGCACCGCGGCGAGCGCTCGCTCGGCCTGGGCCAGGTGGAACCGATCGTGGCCGGCGATCAACCGGAACGTGAGCTCGTAGCTCTCCGGACCCCGCTCGGCGTGCATCCCGACGCGGCCGCGGCGATCCTGCGGCGTCCGGCGCCACAATGCGATGTTGGCGGCGCGGAGCGGCTGGAAGAACGAGAAGAGTTCCTGCGGCGGTTCGGTCGGCGTGTGCAACCCGTCGACCCAACGATCCTGGTCGTAGCCGATGAGCGGCGGCTCGTCGTGGGCCAGGATCCACCGGTAGCGGCCGCTGACCACGATCTCGGCATCCGTGACGTGCGCGAGGCACTGCGCGGGCGACCACTCGGTCGGATCGGGGTTCGCGGAGGCGTCCGGCCCGGCGAGCTCGAGCAAGGCGCGGAACGCCCCGGGGGTCTCCGTCTGGACGCGAGCGGGATCGTCGTCGCCGAGGAGACCGAGCAGGTGGCGCTGATAGCCGCTCGGATCCTGGATCGGGTCGGGCGACTCCGGCCGCATGCCCGGATGCTATCCCGCCGTTGACCCGACCAGGTCGCGTTCGCGCTCGCCCGGCGTCATCTCGACGGCGTCGGTCGCCGGCTCTTCGCGGAGCGCCCCCGCGAACACCGCTCCCGCGATCGCCGCGAGACCGCTCACCGCGACTCCCTGCATCCAGTCGCCATCGAGGCCGGCACGATCATGCCCCCGCTCCTCCCAGTCGTTTCGGTTCTCAACAGGGAACCGGAACGAGCTGGGAGAAACCTGGAAGGGGCCCGAGGAGCCCCTGAGGGGTTGAGCTCAGCTCTCCTTGACGACGTGCCCCGACTCGGCGACCCGGAGATCCGTCATCCCGGAGTGGACGCGGTCACCCTCGATGAGGGGGGCGTCGGAGTCGATCCACCCGAGTTCCCGGAGCCGTGCGAGCACGTGCCGCAGGGACTCCTCGGGGGTCTGGGCGAGCGTATCCACGGTGATCTCGGCGTGCTCGGGAACCTCGTAGGGCGCATCGGGGCTCACCCCCGTGAACTCCTTGATCTCGCCGGCGAGCGCCTTCTTGTACAGCCCCTTGGGATCGCGGTGGGCGGCGATCTCGTCGACCGTTGCGTGGACGTACACCTCGACGAAGTCGCCGATCAGTTCCCGGTTGGCATCGCGCGTCTCCCGGTACGGGCTGATCGGGCAACAGATCGTCGCGACGCCGTTGCGGGTGAGGAGGTTCGCGACGAACCCGATCCGAAGGATGTTGAGGTCGCGGTCCTCTTTGGAGAAGCCGAGACCCTTGGAGAGGTTCTGGCGGACGACGTCGCCGTCCAGGATCTCCGTCTTCATCCCGCGCGCCTGGAACTCGTGGTACAGCATCTCCGCGATCGTGGACTTCCCGGCGCCCGACAGGCCGGTGAACCACACGGTGAACCCTCGGTCGCTCAGTGCAGGAAGCTCCTTCCGACCGCTCCCGGCAGCGCCGAGGACGGATCGATGTCGTACAGGGTCAGGATCGTGGGGCCGACGTCGACCAGCCGAAGCCCGTCGACCTTGCCGGTCGGCTGGCCAGGCGCTCCCGTCATCACGAGGATGCCGTCCCGGTCGTGGTTGGCTCCGTCGGGACCGGTGTCGTTCTCGTACGTGTAGAGCGAGGGATGGCCGACCGAGCCGACGGAGCGCCACCCCAGATCCCCGAAGTAGACGATCAGGTCGGGCGCGACGCCGCGAACCTCCGGATACGCGTCCTGCGGCTTGAGCACGGTCGTGCCGAGCGCGTCGCCGTCGGGGCCGGCCGCCGTCTCGAGCTTGTGGACCAATTCGTCGCGGACGTCCTCGTACCTGGCGGGGTCGACGATGCCCTGGGGTTCGCGGCCCTTGACGTTGAGGAACAGGCGCCCGTAGTAGCCCCCGTCCCCCCACGCGACCGTCCGGGTCCAGTCGATCTTCACGTCCTTGATCGGAACGGGTCCCTCCGGCACCGGTTCGATGAGCGTCAGGTAGCCCTCCCCGATCAGCCAATCGTTGAAGCAGAGACCGCCCATCATGGGACGGGCCCCGTGGTCCGACATGACGATCGTCACGGCGTCCGCGGGGATCAGCTCGACGAGCGACGCGAGCTGCGTGTCCAGGAAGCGGTAGTACTCCCGGAAAACGTTCTCGTACCGGTTCCCCGGTTCGTGCAGCGGATGGGTCGGATCCACGTACTGCCAGAAGACGTGGTGGAGACGGTCCAGAGCGATGTCGCAAAGCATGAAGAAGTCCCAGGGCTTGTTCTGCATCAACCGCCGCCCCACCTGGAACCGCCGTTCGGTCATCTTGAAGACCTGATCGAGCGTCACGTCGAACCCCGCCTGGCGGAAGTTGGGGATGTCGAAGATGTACCGGTCCTTGCCCCCCAGCTCCTCGGCGATCTCGACCTCGAGCTCCTGCGGGTAGGCGAAGTGATCGGCGGACGGCGGGGTCAGGAAACAGCCGACGCGCCACCCGGGGAACTCGGCGGGCGGCGGGAACGAGGGCGGCACGCCGATCAGCGCCGACCGCATGCCCTTGGCGCCGAGCGCGTCCCAGACGGCCGGCTCCTTCACTGACCCCGAGTGGGCGATCGAGAGCCCGTCATACGTGGTGTCCTTCCGGTTGCGGAACCCGTATATCCCGAGCTGCCCCGGCGTCTTGCCCGTCAGCCCGCACGCCCAGGCGGGGACGGTGATCGGGGGTGTGATGCTCGCGAGATCCCCATACATCCCGACGTCCATCAGGTGGGCGATCGTCGGGACCTCTGCACGGAGGTCGTCGAACAGGAGCTTGGGCGTCGCGCAGTCCAGGCCGATCACCGCGACCCTGGGGCCGTCCTGCATCCGATCGTTCCCTCCCGAGGTGGTTCGATGCGCGGACGGCGGGCGTGCTGACGCACGAAGTCCATCCGCGGTTCGCGTATCCTACCAGGCACTTTGGGCCCGGCCGGGCCCGCCGGAGGGGCCCGAGAATGGCGATCCTGCGACGCGCGTTGCTGCTGTTCGCCGGCGTCTGGGCCGTCTGCGGCGTTGGGATCGCGATCGTGCCTCGATGGCTCCTCGTCACCTGGTTCGATCAGGTGACGTACCCCGACTACACGTACGTCCGCGTGTGCGGCATCGCCGCCCTCGGTTCCGCGGCGCTCGCGCTGATGATCTCGCGACGACTCGACGACGTGTGGTGGTGGTCCTGGGCGTTCGTCCTCGAGGCGGGAGCGACAGCCCTCGTGACGTTGCTGCACGCGACGGTCTCCGTGCCGGACGGATCCGCGGCGTGGTTCTGGTGGCTGTTCGGGGCGGCGAACGTGCTGCTCGCGGGCGTCCTGGTCCTCGGGATCGCGCGCACGGGGGTCGAGAAACCCATCGTCTGAGCTCCCGTGTGTCCGAACCGACGGCCCGCCGTATGGTGGAGTCTCGTGGATGCGCTGCCCGCGATCGACCTCCGGCTCGACCCCGCCGACACACCGGCGGTCATCCGCGCCTCCGCCCTGAGCAAGGTGTATCCGACCGGCGTGAAGGCCGTCGACGCGCTCGACCTGGAGGTGCGCTCGGGCGAGATCTTCGGCCTGCTCGGGCCGAACGGTGCGGGGAAGACCACGACGGTCGGCATGCTGACGACCCGGGTGATCCCCACGTCGGGTTCCGCGATCGTCGCCGGGATCGACGTCGTGGCCGACCCTCCCGCCGCGAAGGCACGCGTCGGCGTGGTGTCGCAGACGAACACGCTCGACCGCAGCCTCACGGTGCGCGAGAACCTGTACTTCCACTGCCGCTACTTCGGGATGGGCGCGCGGGCGTCCTCGCGGGCGGCCGACGGGCTCCTCGAGCTCTTCCGTCTCTCCGACCGCGCCGACGCCGACGTGTCGACGCTCTCGGGCGGGATGGCGCAGCGGCTGCTCTTCGCGCGGGCGGTCGCGCACCGGCCGGAGGTGCTGTTCCTCGACGAGCCGACCTCGGGTCTCGATCCGCAGTCGCGGCTCGCGATCTGGGAGATCCTGGGGCAGATCCACCGCGAGGGCCAGACGATCGTGCTGACGACACACTACATGGAGGAGGCCGACCGTCTCTGCCAGCGGGTCGCGATCATGGACCACGGGCGGATCCTCGCCCTCGACTCTCCCGAGGGGCTCAAGCGAACGGTCGGAGGCGACACGATCGTGCGGATCTCGGCGAGCGAAGAGCCGGAGCGGCTCGCGGCTCACCTCCGCGAGATGGACGGCGTGACGGGGACGACCACGGTCGGGGGCATCGTCCAGCTCACCGTGCACGGCACCGACGGCTTCCTCCCGCGCGTGATCCAGCGTGCGGAGGCCGGAGGCTTCTCGGTGCGCGACGTGTCGGTGGACGAGCCGACGCTCGAGACGGTGTTCATCAACCTCACCGGGAAGGACCTCCGCGAATGACCGACGTCGCGACCACCACGAGCACGGCCCTGCCGAGACGCGGCACGAGCAGGAGCACCCCGGCGATCGCGTTCGGGGCGCTGCTGCTGCGTGACCTCTCGGTCCTGCGCAAGGAGTTCGTCCAGTTCATCGCGCGGACCGTGATGCAGCCGCTGCTGTTCGTGTTCGTGTTCGCGTACGTGTTCCCCAAGATCGGCCAGGGCGTCGGCGGGGCGGCGGGGTCGGCCGCGTTCTCGAGCATCCTCGTCCCTGGCGTCGTCGCGATCGCGTGCATCTTCCAGGGGATCCAATCCGTCGCGCTCCCGCTCGTTCAGGACTTCGGGTACAGCAGGGAGATCGAGGACCGGGTGATGGCGCCGCTCCCGGTGTGGAGCGTCGCGGTGGAGAAGGTCGTCGCCGGCGCGCTCCAGGGGCTGATCGCGGCCGCCATCGTGTTCCCGCTCGCCCTGGTCGTTCCCGCGACGCCGGTGCACCTGGACGTGCGCCCGCTCCTGCTGCTCACGCTGCTGCCGCTCGCCGCGATCACCGCCGCGTCCCTCGGGCTGGTCTTCGGGACCAGGGTGAACCCACGACAGGTGCCGCTGCTGTTCGGGATCGTCGTGATCCCGATCGTGTTCCTGGGCGCCACGTACTACCCCTGGGCCAACCTCACCCCGATCCCCTGGCTCAAGCTCCTCGTGCTGCTCAACCCGCTCGTCTACATGAGCGAAGGGATGCGGGTCTCGCTCACGCCGAACGTCCCACACATGGCGTATTGGGCGATCTACGGAGGGATGCTCGCGTTCATCGCGATCTTCCTGAGCCTCGGGATCGACGGGTTCCGGAACCGCGTGCTCTCGTAGATCAGGACGCCGCGGCCGACTCGATCCTCGCCCGCGCGAGACGGTCCGCCGCCTCTGCCGTCGTGATCCCCTCGTCCTCCGCGGTGCGGTACAGATCCAGGAGCGTCTCGCCGATCCCAGCCAGACGCGCCTGCATCATCGCCTCGTCCCACCCCAGGGTCTCGTAGCCGGCCAGGTGCATCACGCCGCCGGCGTTGATCACGTAGTCCGGCGCGTAGAGGATGCCGCGCTGCCGGAGCAGCGCGGCATCCTCCGGCACGCCGAGCTGGTTGTTCGCCGCGCCCGCGACGGCGCGGCACGCGAGCTTCGGGATCGTTCCCGACGTGAGCACGGCGCCGGTCGCGCAGGGCGCGTAGACGTCGCACGCCGTCCCGATCACCGCGTCCGCGTCGACCACCGTGCCGCCCACGCGGTCCGCCGTCTTCTCCGCGCGAGCTCGTTCGACGTCCGCCGCCAGGACGAGGGCGCCGGCCTCGTGGAGATCGTCGGCCAGCCGGTCGCCGACCGAGCCCACCCCCTGGATCAGGACCGCAACGCCGGAGAGGTCGGGGGACCCCGTGACGTGGCGCCACGTCGATCGGATCCCGTGGAAGACGCCGAGCGCCGTGCCGGGCGCGGGATCGCCGGCTCCGCCGCGATCCCGCGACCGGCCCAGCACGTGGGTCGTCCGCTCGCCGATCGTGTCCATGTCCGACGCGGACGTGTTCATGTCGGCCGCCGTGACGTAGGTGCCGTGGAGCGAGTCGACGAGGCCCGCGTAGCCGAGCAGGATCGAACGCCGTTCGGACGAGCCGGGAGCCGGCACGGACGGCACCGCAAGGACCGCCTTGCCGCCGCCGTACGGCAGCCCGGCGGCGGCCTGCTTGTACGACATCGCCTCGGAGAGCCGCAGGACGTCCCGGAGGCCGTCCTCCGGCGCCGGGTACGTCTTCATCCGGGTCCCGCCCATCGCCGGCCCGCGTACCGTTGAGTGCACGCCCACGAACATCCAGGTCCCCGTCGGCTCGTCGAACCGGACGGCGACCTCCTCGCCGTCCCATCGCGCGAGAAGATCCTCGAACACCCTTCGAGTCTAGGTGCCGGCGTGGCCGACCGAGGGCCGACGGTATCCTCCTCGACCGAGGGCCGGCCTGAAGGTCGCCGAGGAGGTGCGCACGTCCCGTTGAGCACCGAGCCGAGCGTCGGAGCGGTCGCCGGGTTCGCCGTGCGGTCCGACGTGCCGCTCGCGTACCTGCGGAGCGGAGGGACGGACGCCCTTTCCGTGACGGTCGGACCGGCCGAGCCCGAGCCCGAGCCAACGGCCCCACCGATCCGCGAATGGGCCCCCCTGCCGGAGAACCCGTTCCACGCGAAGCTCTGGCGCGGCCCCGACGGCGACCGGCTGTGGATCGAAGGGGTCGGGTGGTACGCCGTGGATGCGACGGCGGGTCAGATCCAGGTCCCCTCCGGCGCGGACGCGGTGCCGCGCGAGGAGCGCCTCTGGGGCATCCCCATGTCGCTGTGCATCGTCGCGCGCGGCGATCAGACGCTCCACGCCGGGTCGGTCGAGATCGGCGGGACCGCGATCCTGATCGGCGCACCCGGGCGGCACGGCAAGACCACGCTCGTCACGGCCTTCCACGCGGCCGGCTTCCGCCTGCTGTCGGAGGACACCACTCGGTGCCGGCCGGGGACGGATGCGATCGCGTTCCCGGGACCGGCGATGCTCCGGGTCCGGCGGGATACCTTCGAGCGGCTCGGGGTCCCCGACGTCGCGACCGTCGGAGACGACCCCGACCGGATCCACCTGGCGATCGAGCCGGGACGGCGCGGAACCGTGGACCCGCTCCCGATCGCGGGGATCGTCCTGCTCCGCGAAGCCGACGACGTCCGCCTGGAGCGCGTCGCACCGGAACTCGCGATCCCCGAGCTGTGGGCGCTCGCGTTCAAGCTCCCGACCGACGATGATCGAGCGCGATGCTTCGACGCGGTGGGTGGTCTCGCCGGCTCGGTCCCTGTCTGGAACCTCCACCGTCCGTTGCGGTACGAGACGCTCGAGCAGGTGATCGACGCGGTGGTGTCGCTGACGGCCGGCTGATCAGGTGCCGGTGCCGATCAGCACCAGGTCGCGCTGCCGGAGATCGTCGAGGAACGTCGCGACGTCGTCGTCCAGCGCCGCGGGGGCATCGGTGATCTGCGACCGCAGCGCCTCGACCAACGCCCCGAAGGTGATCCCGGGCTGGATCAGGGACCAGATCGCGACGCCGATCTCGTTGAGGCCGTGGTAGGCCGCCGTGTCGAGGTGGAGCAGGACGCCCCCGGAACCCTCGGCGAGCTCACGGAACGTGGAGCGAGGGTTCGGGCGGATCATCTGGTCGCGCTCGATCCTCACGCCGGTCCCTTCGTCCGTCATCAGTACAACCCCAGCGTCCCACGACGCTGCTCGCGACGAAGGGCCGCCCTGAAGGCCCAGACGCCCGCGGCGAGCGTGACGCCCGCGACCGGAAGCAGGACGGCGATCGCCTTCAGCGTCGGCCCCCACCCGGCGCCGCCCAACAGCGCATCCCTGATCGCGTTGAGCGCGAGCGTGATCGGGTTCAGCTTCGCGAGCGCCGCGAGGATCGGGAACGACGCGAACGCGCTGGTAGGGAAGTACGCGCCCGAGGTGATCGTCAGCGCGGACGCGCCCGCACCGACGAAACTCGTCCCGCGCCGATACGTGAGGGTCGCCGCGGCGCTGATCACCCCGAGCCCCCAGACGAAGGGGACGAACACCATCAAGACGGCCACGGCCTCGGGGAGACCGGCGACGGTGTAGTGCACGCCGAAGACGACCGCCGCGAACCCGAGGAAGAGCACCACGCGGATCGGCACGTAGGCGATCTCGTACATCGCCGACCCCAGCTGGAACGTGGCTGGCGCGGTCGGGGTGAGCAGGAGCGTCTCCAGCGTTCCCTGGAGCTGCTCGTTGCGGATCGCCGCGGTGACCCGGGCCAGGCTCACCTGGAGGAACGAGGTGACCGCGATCCCGATCGTCACGAACTGGAGGTACGAAGCCTGCTGCCCTCCGAAGCTCGGGACGGCGCTCGGGTTGACCAGGTCGCTCACGAAGTAGAAGACGACCACCTGCCCGATCAGGTTGATCCAGTCGGTGAAGAACTGAAGCTTGTAGCTCCACGTGACGAGCAGGTCCCTGCGGAAGAACGCGGGGAGCTTCCGGACCTCTTCCCAAAGGGCGGTGCGACGGGCGGTCACCGAGACGCTCACTCCGCCCCCGTCAGCCTGAGGAACGCCTCTTCGATGCCGGACCGCTCCTCGCGGCACGCGACCACCCGGATCCCCGCGTTCGAGAGGCGCGCGATCGCGTCGCCGAGGACCGAGTCGCCCTGCAGGACGAGCAGCAGATGCTCCCCGTCCTCTCCTTCGCCACCCGCGGGGAGGACGGTCCCCATCTGGCCCACGAGGTCGGTGACCCGGTCGAGCTGCTCGCCACCGCCGGGCTCGCGCGCGAGGTGCAGGAGGAATCGTCGAGCCCCGGCGGTCCCCATCAGCTCGGGGACCGATCCTTCGAACCGCACGACCCCGCGATCCAGGAGGGTGACGCGATCCGCGAACCCCCGGATCTCGTCGACCCGCTGCGTCGCCCACACGACCGCCGCACCCGCGCTCGCGGCGTTCGCGACCAGCCCCCGCGCCCTCGCCGAGGCCTCCGGGTCCAGGTCGTGGGTGGCCTCGTCGACGAACAGGATCGGCGGATCGAGCAAGAGCGCCCGAGCGAGTGAGAGCCGTTTCTGCATGCCGTGCGAGAACACCCCCACGGGCAACTTCGCCGCGTTCGTCAGCTCGACCGCCTCGAGGACCTCCCCCGCCCGGGCGAGGGCCCTGCGCCGGGTCAGCCCGTACAGCCTGCCGAAGAACAGGAGGTTCTCCGTTGCCGAGATCCTCAGGTAGAACGTGCGGTCGCCCGACGGGACGTAGCCGAACAGGCGGCGGACCTTCCGTGACGTGACCCCCGTGAGCGGGATGCCCATGATCCGGACCTGGCCCGCATCGGGTTCCACGAGCCCGGTCAGGACCCGGATCAGCGTCGTCTTGCCGGCGCCGTTGGGGCCCAGCAGGGCATGGATCGTGCGTGGCGGGATCCGGAGCGACACGCCGTGGAGCGCGACCGTCTCCTTGAAGCGCCGATCGACGCCGCGGACCTCCACCGGGACGACGTCATCGCCCACCGGGGGCACGTCCCCGACGTCGACGGCCTCGCTCACCACAGCGCCAGGAACGCGTGCACGCACGCGAGATCTTTCGCCCACTGGTACTCGACCAGACCCATGTCTCCGTGCTCCAACCGATCGGCTAGCATCGCGTAGTCGATGCCACGGACCCGGACGGACGGATCGAGCAGCCACCGGCGCAGCTCGTCGTACCGGACCCGAGCCATGATCGAGGCGTTGAACAGCGTCTTCGAGGGCCGGTCGACGATCGAGTCCGGCACGCGGCCGCGCATCAGCTTCCGGATCAGGTCCTTCCGCCGACCGCCCATGTACTTCACCTCCGGCGGCAGTGAAACGAAGAACTCGAAGAGCTCGACGTCGGCCCACGGACGGCGCGACATCACGCCGGAGACCTCCTGGCAGACCTCGTCGGCCTCCATCGTGAGCCCCGGTCCCCCGAGGCCCGCCAGCTGGGACCAGGACCAGCGCTCGCGGGCCGGCACGAGCATCGCGACCTCGGCCTCGGTCACGCGTCCGGAGTCCACCCACGGCGGGAGCCCGACCGCCCTCGCGGGTCCGCGGACGCGGATCCGAGCCGCCTCGACCGCCCGCGGCGTGAACGTCTGTGTCAGCTGCCGCGCGAACGCGATCGAGGACACGCCCTGCCGCCGCTGGATCCGGTACGTGCCGCGGAGCGCGCCCCAGCGGCCCGTCCGCAGCAGGTGCGAGGGCAAGAACCGGCGCTGGTCCACGAGGAACTCCGCGAGCTCACCCGTGAGCATCGTTCGGTAGCCGAACCCCCGCGCCGTGTCGTAGTGCTCCTTCGCGTCGTTGATCACGAGCGTCGGCACTGGCCCATCGAACAGGCGCGTCCACTCCTGCAGACCGGCCAACGGATCGGCGGAACGACGGTACGTGTGCAGCGGCATCCCCAGGAACCCGGCGACGTCCTGGATCCACACGGACTCGTCGACCTCGGGCTGGTCGGGGTAGACCGCGGACAGCGCGGCGAGCGGCTGGCCTGACAACCGCAGGTGCTCGGGCGCCGCGAACGCCGCGACGGTCGGCGAGTCGAGACCTCCAGAGAGCGACACGACGTCGGCTCCCGTCAACGTACGACGGACCGCCTGGGTCATCAGCGCATCGAACCGATCGCGGAGCTCGTCCTCCGTCGGGTCGGCGGTCTCCACGAGCCGGCCCGGATCCCAGTAGGCGCGTCCGCGCAGACCCTCATCGTCCGCGCGGAGCAGCGTCGATTTCCGGAGCCGAGCGATCCCGCGGAGCGCCGACGGGGTCTGGTCCGTGAAGTCGCCGAACAGGATCCGGTCCAGGACGTCGAGGTCGGGCTCCGGGGCGATCCCCGACGCGGCCGCGACCTGCTTCGCTTCGGTGGCCGCGACGAACGCGTCCGGGGCGTCGCGGAAGAACATCGGCCGGAACCCGAACTGGTCCCGGAACACCCAGGCCGCGCGACCGTCCGACACCACGCCGTCGAAGACCCCGCGGAGCCGGGCGATCGCCGCCTCACCGTCGCGACGGAAGAGAGCACGCACGATCGATGCGTGGTTCGAGACGTCGGCCGACAGGCCGCCGTCGCGAAGGTCCTTCGCGAGCTCGTCCGCCTCATCGAGGCGGCCCGCCACCGCGGCGAGGAGGCCGTCGTCGGCGTCGATCGACGCCGACGACGGCCCCGCGCCGTTCGTGA
>JBKOUM010000219.1:0-9827 GCA_046723385.1 Actinomycetota bacterium | reverse complement strand
GGGATGGCGCCCGGCTGAGGCGCGCGATCGGGGTGTGGGTGGCGCTCGGCGCGCACACGCGGGCGGGGGGGGGGGGCGCCCGCGAGCGGGCGCCCGCCCCCGACCCCAGGCCCAACATCCTGTTCGTCCTGACGGACGACCAGACCATGGACACGCTCCCGTCGGATCCGCCTGCGATGCCATGGCTCCAGTCGCAGATCGAGGACCCCGGCGGTCATTGGATCTGGTTCCCCAACGCCGTCGTGTCGACGCCGCTGTGCTGCCCGTCGCGGGCGACGATCTTGACGGGGCGGTTCGACACCCAGACCCACGTCCGCAACAACTTCGACGGTCAGCTCTTCGATGACACGAACACGCTGCCGGTGTGGCTGCAGGGGACGGGCTACGTGACCGGTCTGGTCGGGAAGTACCTGAACCACTACCCGTGGGGCCGTCCGCCTTTCGTTCCTCCCGGCTGGGACCGGTGGTTCGCGAAGGAGAACGCGAACGAATCGACGTCGTACTACGACTACGACATCGTCGACCAGGGCTTCGTGCATCACTACGGAGCGGTCGCGGACGTCTACGCGACCGACGTGCTCGGCGACGCGGCGAACGGGTTCCTGCGCCAGGCGCCGTCCGACCGGCCATGGTTCCTTTACTTCGCTCCGAACGCCCCGCACGCGCCGTGGATCCCGTCGCGCGCGTACGCCGACGTGTCGTCGCAGGCGCCGCCGCCGACGCCGTCGCTCGACGAGATGAACGACGTCGCCGGCAAACCCGACTACGTGACGGGTCTCCCGGCACTCACGCAAGAGGACCTCGATCGATTCGGGCAGGAGGACCTGCGCGAGCGCGCGATGCTCCGGTCGGTCGACGATGCCCTTCGCCGCATGGTCGCGACGATCTCGGCTCGGGGGGAGCTCGACCGGACCGTGATCGTGTTCATGACCGACAACGGCTACGAGTTCGGGCTTCACCGGCTGGAAGGCAAGCGCTTCCCGTACGAGCCCTCGATCGGCGTCCCGTTCGCGATCCGCGCCCCGCGCGCGATCGCCCGCACGGAGCCAGCGCTCGTCTCGAACATCGACGTCGCGCCAACGATCGCCGATCTGGCCGGGGTCCGCCCGGGGCTCCCTCAGGTGGGGATCAGCCTCGCACCGGCGCTCCGAGGTGATCCGATCGCCTCGCGTCCCGGCGTGTGGCTGGATTGGGGCGGCGACCAGGGCGTTCCTGCGTGGTCCGGCGTCCGCACGGCTCGGTTCACGTACGTCCGCAACGCGGACGGGACCGAAGAGGTCTACCGCGTCGCGGACGATCCGTTGCAGCTCCGCAACCTCGCGACGGTTCCCGCGGCAAGCGCGATCGTCGACAGGCTGAGAGCCTTGACCGATTCCCTCGCTCCGGCGGAAGGCGGCGGGTAGACTCCGCGCGATGCAACAGCCCCCTGGCCCGCACATCCGGCCGGCATCGCATCCTCGAGTGAGCCGTCGGCAACGAACCTGGCGTAGAGCGACCGCAGCGGTGTTCGTCGTTGCATGGATCGTCGTGATCTGGCAGTTCTGGCCCGCGAGCGGAGGGGGGCAGACGGCGGCGCCGAGCCCGAGCGCGCCTGCGACCGGGCCGGGCCCGACGACCTCGACGCCCCCGGCGACCGTGTCGCCGGACAGCCCCATCAAGCACGTGATCTTCCTGGTGAAGGAGAACCACTCGTTCGACAACTACTTCGGCAAGTACCCGGGGGCCGACGGCGCGACCGAGGGCAAGACGCTCCAGTGCGACAACGGCATGGTCCCGGGTCCGACGGTGCCGCTCACGGACGCGCCCTACGTCTACCCGCACGACCTCGGGCACGCGTTCGATCCCGGCCTCATCTCGATCGACGGCGGCAAGATGGACGGCTTCAACTGCGTCACGCTGGGGGATGACCTGACGGGCTACACGCAGTTCGACCGAAGCACGCTGCCCGTGTACTGGGATCTCGCCGACCGATTCGTGCTCGCCGACCACTTCTTCACGTCGATGTTCGGGCCGACGTTCCCCGAGCACCTCTACACGGTGGCGGCCCAGTCCTACGGGATCGTCGACAACAAGTCCACGACGGACCACGAGGGGAACTACTGCGACGACCCGACCGAGTACACGAAGAGGTTCCCGATCGAGGATCTGACCAAGGCGGACATGAACACGATCATGGATCTGGAGGAGCATCGAGACGACGATCAAGCGAACCTCTACCGGATCGCGCAGTACTGGGAGAACACCCGCACGTGTGTCGACATCCCGACGCTCCCGGACAAGCTGGAGAAGGCGGGGATCACCTGGAAGTACTACGCGGAGCCCAACATCTGGATGAACGCCCTGCAGGCGATCCGCCACATCAGGAACGGTCCGCTCTGGAGCAAGGTCCAGTCGCCGGAGACGATCCTCCAGGATCTGTCGGACGACTCCCTCCCGGCCGTGTCGTGGCTGATCCCGCCCGACGGCAGCCCGAACGAGCACCCGGGCGCCGGCGTGAACATCTGCGACGGCATGAACTGGACCGCCCAGTACCTCAACGCGATCTTCCAGAGCGACGCGTGGCCGAGCACGGCGGTCGTGATCGTCTGGGATGACTTCGGCGGCTTCTACGACCACGTCGCGCCACCGCACGACGACATCATGGGGCTGGGTCCGCGCACGCCCGCCCTGATCATCTCTCCGTACACGCGCGCCGGCGACAACCCCGACGGCGGGTCGATCGACTCGACGGTGTACGAGTTCTCGTCCGTCCTCCGGTTCATCGAAGATCTCCACGGGCTGAAGCCGCTGACGGATCGCGACGCGCAGGCGTCGCCGCTCGCCGGCGCGTTCGACTTCTCGGAACCGCCGAACCTGGACGTCCCGAAGCTCAAAGAGCTCGACTGCTCCGGGACGTGATCCGCCGCGCCGCGGCCATCGCGATCACCCTGCTCGTCCCGCTGACGCTGGCCGCCTCGGATCCGCGGAACGATGCCGTTGCGTGTCTGGGGACGCACGGCCGCGGGGACCCCCCCGACCTCGTCGCCGCGGTGGGTCGGGTGAGTGAGGAAGGGTCGGCCGCGCTCTGGCGGCTGACCTTCGCGGAGCCCCTCCGCGTCCCGGATCCCGTCGAACCGCCGTACCGGGTCGACGTCGTGATCCGTGATCCGAAGGTCCCCGCAGTCTCCTTGGGCGACTACCGCGACTTCAACCGGATCGTCCGGTTCGACGCGACGAGCACCGACGCGCGCGCCGAGCTGTTGTTCGTCGCCGAGGGCGGGCACACGCTGTTCGATCCCCCCGTGATCGATCGCGACACCATGACGATCCAGATGCCGGGGCGCTTGCTCCTGGGGGATGACGAGTTCGGGCGGGCGGCCATGGAGCGCCTCCGATGGACCGTCGTCGTGCGCGACGGCGGCCGGTGCGACCTGCTCGGTGACGGATCTCCGACACACCGGCTCGTGGCGTCGCCCGTCTCGCCGTCCGCCACGCCGCCCTCCGCTCCGCCGGTCGCCGCGCCGGCGGCAGGCGTGACGACGATCGTGGTCGCGATCGTCGTCGTCGCGGCGATCGGCGGCGTCGCCTTCGCGTCGCTCAGGCGTCGACGGTGATGCCCTGCTCCTGCTGCAGCTCGGCGAGGAGCTCGTCGACCCCGGCCGTGATCTTGTCGCGCCACCACCGCTGGCCCTCTTCGGGAAGGGTGTAGATCGGGTCGTAGTAGTGATACCGGCGGGTGAGCGCCTCCGGATCCTCGGCCTCGATGCCCGTCCGATAGTTCTTGGTCCAGTACGAGATGCCGCGGACGTGGTCGTAGTCGCCGACCATGTGGACCCAGCGCTTGCCGACGAACGGCACGTCGCAGACGAAGCGCGGGGTCGCGAAGCCCGGCAAGTACCCCAGGATCGCGAACTGCAGCTCCTGCGCCTCGCGAACCGCCAGCCGCCAGTGCTCCGCGTTGGGGATCATGTCGCACATGTAGAAGTAGTAGGGGAGGATCTTGCCGTGATCGAGCAGCGTGAAGCACAGGTCCAACAGCTCCGCGGGGGTGGTGTTGACCCCGCGCAGCAGCACACCCTGGTTCCGGACGTCGCGGTAGCCCATGTCGAGGAACGCGCGCACCGCCTTCCCGACGAGCGGCGTCACCTGCCGAGCGGCGTTCACGTGGGTGTGGATCGCGACGTCGACCTCGCGCTCGCGCGCGCGCGTCGCGATCGCGTCGTAGGCCGTCAGGACCTCGTCCTGGAGGAAATGCTGCGGGATCCCCATCAGGCCCTTGGTCGCGATCCGGACGTCGCGGATGTTCTCGATGTCCATCAGCTTGAAGAGCCAGTCCTGGAGGCGCTTGGCCGGAACGTTCGCCATGTCGCCGCCCGAAACGACCACGTCGCGGATCTGGGGGTTCCGGCCTAGGTAGTCCAGCATCGCGTCCCAGCGGTCGTTCTGCTTCTGTTCGAACTTGTACTTCAGGACCTGCATGGTGTCGTTCCCGACCAGATCCATCCGCGTGCAGTGGCCGCAGTATTGCGGACACGTCGGGATCAGCTCGGCGAGCACCTTGGTCGGATAGCGGTGCGTGAGCCCTTCGACCGCCCACATATCGGCTTCATGCAGCGAATCCCGTGAGGCCATCGGGTGGCTCGGCCAATCCGGCTCTCGTTCGCTGTAGGCGGGCGCCATGTAGCGGCGGACCGGATCCGCGTACAGATCCGATCCGTCCATCGTGTTGATCATCTGGGGCGGGATCAGCATCGACATCGTCGCGCGCTCCTGCTGGTCGCGCTGGATGTCGCCGTAGAGCTCGTCCGTGAGGTGCTCGCCGAGGGCGGCCTTGAACTCCTTCAGGTTCTTAACGGTATGAGCCCGCTGCCACTGCGCCGACTCCCACTCCTCCGTGGTGACGTCCCGGTAGCCGGGGAATCGCCGATGGTCGGGCTCGACGAACGGCCGCTCCAGCGGGTACCGGAACGGCTGCGACGAAGCGTGGGCGTGGGGCTCCCTGTGGCTGGGTCGGACGTTGGACGGTTGTGGATGGAACTCGACGCTCACCTCGGTCACCCCCATGACGTACGCATAGGCACCGGAAAACGGACGTTCAGCGCTATCGGCCCATCATATCGGGCGAACGTCCGGTGAACACGAGCCAGAACCGAAGGATATTCGGTTCAGCGGCGGCCGCGGCCGCCCGCGCCTTGCCCGTCGCGGCGAGGACGCCGCTGATCCCGGATCTCCGGGCCCTTCTTGGGGAGCCTGGCCTTCATCGGCGCGTGACCGGTGCGCTCGAAGCGGATCTTGACGTAGTCGGCGGTCTGGTCTCGTTCGGTCTCGCGCCAGCCGTTGGCGAGCAGGTGCTGCAGACGGGCGGCTGCGGTCTTGCGGAGCTTGTCCGTCCCCGGGACGCGCACGTAGAGCCGCTCGTGGATGACTTCCTTGTAGTCGGACATCGCCGGGAGAGGGTAGCAGCCACCGTAGGGCTCCCCAGCCACGAAGCGCCACAACCCCTTCCGGGGGACGACCTTCAGCCCCCCGGAACCTCTGCCGATGCTTCCCCAGTGATCGGGGCCCACGTCAAGGGGGACGGCCCGGTCGCGCCCGTCGCCGGCTTGCTAGGCCGTCTGGCGGGAGGCGATTGGGAGGCCGAGCTGGGTGCCGCGCTGGCCGCGGTGGGCACGGCGCTGCACGCGGACCGCTGCTACGTCTTCCAGAACCTCCGAGGACCCGACGGCCGACTGTGGATGGACCTCCGCGGGGAATGGGACGCCCCTGGCGTTCATCACCTGTTCGACGACCCCAAGAACCATCTCCATCCGTACTTCCCGGACTTCCAGCGATGGATCGACGTGATGGGCGACGCCCGCGAGATCTCGGGCCCGGTGAGCGAGTTCGAGGACGCCGAGCGTCGAACCCTGGAATCCGAAGGCACCCATGCGATCTGGCACGTGCCGATCATCGTGGTCGACGAGTGGTGGGGGTTCGTCGGGATCGATCTCTGCAGCGATCGACCGCTGCAGCGCGCGCAGGGCGACGTCCTACGGGCCGTCGCGGCGTCTCTGTCGGCGTCCGCGACCAAACGCCGTGCGGATGAGGACGCGCGCCTCCGGGAGGATCTCTACCGCTCGATGATCGAATCGGGACCGGCCGTCACTTACATCGACGGCATCGAGGAGAACGCGCCGACGATCTACATGAGTCCGCAGGTCGCCGGGCTCCTGGGGTACACGCCGGAGGAGTGGATCGAGGACCCCGACATGTGGCCCCGCCTGATCCATCCCGACGACCGTGTCCGCGCGCTCGCGGAGAACACGCGGCACAACGAGACCGGTGAGCCGTTCCGCTTGGAGTATCGGATGTTCGCCAAGGACGGCCGTGTCGTGTGGGTCCACGACGAGGCGACGATGGTCCGCGACGAGCGCGGCATGCCCCGGTACTCGCACGGGGTGATCATGGACATCTCCGACCGCAAGCGCGCCGAGGAGCAGGGTGCGGTCAGCGCGTACCACGACGAGCTCACCGGCCTTCCGTCGCGAGCGATGTTCGAGGAGCTCCTCGACCTCTCGGTCGCGAGGGCTCGCCGCCACGACGGCTCCGTGGCCGTGCTCAGCGTGGACCTCAACGAGTTCCGGTTGGTGAACGACTCGCTCGGCCACCAGGCGGGCGACGCGTTGCTCGTCCACGTCGCCGACCGGCTCCGCGACGCGACGCGGGAGACGGATCTCGTCGCGCGTCGAGGTGGGGATCAGTTCCTCCTCCTCCTGGCGGACCTCGATCGCGAGGACGGCGCGATCGATACCGCGGTGATGCGCGCCCAGGCGGTCGCCCAGCGGATCCAGGACTCGCTCGTCGAACCCTTCCCCGTCGCCGGCACCGAGGTGTACGTCGCGGCGAGCATCGGGATCAGCCTGTTCCCGAACGACGCCGGCGAGGCCGTGACGCTCCTCCGCAACGCGGAGACCGCGATGTACGAGGCGAAGCGCAGCGGCCGGGCCGACTTCGTGCTGGCCCCGCGGAGCGCGATCGATTCGTCGGCCAAGCTGGCCTTCGTCACACGGCTCCGCAAGGCCGTCGATACGCAACGGTGGGTCCTCCACTACCAACCGGTCGTCGACCTGGTGAGCGGGCGGATGGTCGGCGTCGAAGCGTTGATCCGATGGGTGGAACCGGACGGCACGATGGTGCCGCCGAACGACTTCATCCCGCTCGCGGAGGAGCTTGGGCTGATCGAGCAGATCGGTGACTGGGTCGTGCGGGAGCTGACGTATCAGGTCCAGGCGTGGCGCGAGCTCGACATCGACCTGGAGGTGGGATTCAACCTGTCCCCGCGGCAGTTCTGGCAGCCGGACCTTGCGCTCCGGATCCAGCGAGAGTTCCAGACCGGCGGCGTCGATCCATCCAGGGTCCTGGTCGAGGTCACGGAATCCTCCGCGATGATGGACCCCGATCGCGCACAGGAGGTCCTGTCGGATCTCCACGCCGCCGGGTTCTCGATCGCGATCGACGACTTCGGGACGGGATACTCCTCGTTGTCACGCCTCCGGGAGATGCCGGTCAAGGTCCTGAAGATCGATCGGTCGTTCGTGAGCCAGGTGCATCAGGATCCGCAGTCGGGTGCGATCGTCGGCGCGTTCCTGCAGCTCGCGAACGGTCTCGACATGGTGACGCTCGCCGAAGGGATCGAGACCGCCCAGGAGCTGGACTTCCTCCGCGAACGCGGCTGCCGGCTGGGTCAGGGCTTCTTCTTCTCCAGACCCGTCCCTCCCGAAGAGATCATCGCGTTCGCGTTCGGCGGGATCCCCGGCACCGAGGCGCTTCGCTCCGCCTGACCGCCGCTCAGCGAGCCATCGCCTCGCGGGCCGCCTTCGCGATCCCGTCGGCGTCGATCCCCGCCCACGCGCGGAGCTCCTCGGGTGTGGCCGAGCCGGGCATGTCGGTCACGCCGAGCGTGCGCACCCGTCCGTGGAGCGGACCGGTCGCGGCGAGCGCATCGAGGACGGCAGCCCCCAGCCCTCCCTCGACGCGGTGATCCTCCACGACGACGAGGAGCTCGGTCTCGTCGAGCGCGGTGCGGAGCGTCGCGGCGTCGATCGGCTTGACGCTGTAACAATCGATCACCCGGCTCGAGATCCCTTCGGATCCGAGGATGTCGTGCGCCGCCAAGCACGTGTGCAGGGTGATCCCCGCGCCCACCAGCGTCACCTCGTCGTGATCGGTCGACGCGAGCGTCTTGGAACCCCCGATCGGGAAGTCGCGGTCGTCGCGGTAGAGGATCGGCGTCGCCTCGCGGGTCGTGCGGAGGTAGGAGATCCCCGTCAGGTCGCACATCGCGGTGACGAGGCTGATCGTGCTCGGCCCGTCGGCCGGATACAGCACGGTGGATCCGTTGATCGCGCGGAAGAGCGCCAGATCCTCGAGGGCCATCTGCGACGGACCATCCTCACCGATCGAGATCCCGGCGTGGGACCCGCAGAGTCGGAGGTCCGCCCGGCTCACGGCCCCCATCCGGATCTGGTCCGCCGCGCGCGTCCAGAACGCGCCGAACGTCGCCGCGAACGCGGTCTTCCCGAGCGCCTGGAGTCCGGTCGCCGCGCCCACCATCGTCTGTTCCGCGATGTAGACCTCGACGAATCGCTCGGGAGCGACCTTCTCCAGGTCCTCGGTGTAGGTCGAGTTGCTGACCTCGCCGTCGAGGACGACGAGGTCGCGCCGATGGCCGGCGAGCCATGCGAGCGCTTCCCCGAACGCCTTGCGTGTGGCGACCGGCCCGTCGTACTCGGGGGCCGCGACCGCGGGCGAGTCCCTCTCGATCTCCGTCGGCCGGTACTCGGCCGGCGACGGCGGCGTGACGGTGAGGTTGGGCGAGCCGCCGAGTTCGTCGATCGCGGCCGCGAGCTGATCCTGGGGGATGGCCTTCCCGTGCCACCCTTCCCGATCCGCGAGGAACGACACGCCGTACCCCTTCTGCGTCCGCCCGACGATGAACGTCGGTCGGTCGTCCGCGATCGCCTCGCGGTAGGCGCCGTCGATCTGGCCGACGTCATGTCCGTCGACCTCCAGCGCGCTCCACCCGAACGCCTCCGCCCGGTCGCGGAAGACGTCGGCGTTCCACCCGTGCATCGTGGGGCCGCGCTGGCCGAGCCGGTTGAGGTCGAGGATCGCCGTGACGTTATCGGCGCCGTGGAAGCCGATCGCCTCCATCGCCTCCCAAACCGACCCTTCGGCCATCTCGGAATCGCCGAGAAGGACCCACACGCGCGAACCCGAGCCGTCCATCCGCATCGCGAGCGCCATCCCGAGCCCGGCGGCGAGGCCTTGCCCGAGCGATCCCGTCGCGACCTCGACCCACGGCAGGTCGGGGATCGGCGCGGGGTGACCCTGGAGGGGCGACCCGCGCTTGCGGAGCGTCAGGAGCTCGTCGTCGCCGAACGCGCCGATCCCCTTGAGGGTCGCGTAGAGCCCCGGCGCGGCGTGGCCCTTCGACATGATGAATCGGTCGTTGAGCGGGTAGTCCGGGTCCTTCACGTCGAACCGGAGGTGGTCGGCGAACAGGACCGCCAACAGATGTGCGCTCGACATCGACGACGTCGGATGTCCTGACCCCGCCGCCGTGGTCGCCCGAAGGCTGTCGATCGCGATCTGGCGAGCGAAGTCGTTCCAGAGCTGGGTGCGATCCTCCACGCTGACGAACCTCCTGTGTCTCGGCCCGGTCCCGGTCCGTGTCCCGGCAGGGCCGTGTTGTCTCGGCGTGACCATCCCAGCGTACCGCCGGGCCGGAGCGCGGGTGCGGGGCGGCTACCGCCGCCCCGCACCCGCGCGGTACCCTCGCCGATCCCATGGATCCGACGATCCCGTCC
>JBKOUM010000112.1:0-10984 GCA_046723385.1 Actinomycetota bacterium | reverse complement strand
CGCCACGGCGGCCGCCGCGCCCGACCCCCAAAGGGCCACGCGCCATCGTTCGCGCGCCGCGGCGACCACCGCGAACACGGCGGCGGCGAGCGTCGCGACGACGAGCCATCCGTACGGCCGTCCCGTCGGCGTCCGCAGCAGCGCGTCGATCGACACGCCGACGCTCCGCTGTTCGGCGATCAGCAGGCCCATCGACCCCGCGAAGCCCACGATCGCGCCGACGAGTCCCACGACCCGCAGCGCGCGGGGCGCGCCTCGGAACAGGCCCATCCCCACGACCGCGGCGGCGACGAGCACCATCAGCCCGGCGTAGAGGGCGGTCTTGGCGGCGACCGACAACGGGGTCGGTCCGGAGACCGATGCGGGCGGAACGGTTCCCGGCGTGATCGGTGCCGTCGTCGTGCCGACGCCGAACGCGAACGCGCTCGCCGTCACGTGGCCGTCGACGGTCGAGACCGTCCGCCAGCTGACGGTGTACACGCCGTCGGGGACGTCCGCGGGCATCGTGGCGGAGAGCGTGCGGGGCGGGTCGAGGGTCACCGACCCCATCGCGAGCTTGGTCCCGCCCGCGTTCAACACCGTGATCGTGGAGAGCGTCGGATCGGGCGCCTCGGTGAAGGTCAGGTGGATCGCGGAGGGCGCGTTCGGGAGGGTCGCGCCGTTCGCGGGATCCGACGAGGCCAGGTTCGCGTGCGCCCAGGCGGGGGCCGCGCCGACGAGGATGACCGCCCCGACCACGACGAGACCGATCAGGGCCTTCCTCATCAGCCCGCCTCCTTCACGAACCGGATCGTCGCGGTGACCGGCGGCGAGAACGGGAGGTGATCGGCGGCGACGAACTCCGCGGTGAGCGTGTGAGCGCCGGGAGCGACGGAGCTCAGGTCCACGACCTGATCGGTGCCGAAGGTCATCGACACGAGACTTCCATCGAGGAGCAGATGGATGTGTCCGGTGTCGGGGGTGACGTTCGTCGACGTCGCCTGCACGATCGTCCCGCCCTGCAGGTCGAGGGCGACGTCGAGCTCGTTCCCGGTCACCTCCTGGTTCTCGGTGGGCGTCTGGAACGCGATCGTGGCCGTCGAGGCCGGGCGCGCGGCCGTCGAGGAGGGCGTCTTCGGCCCCAGCAGCGCCCGCGGGACGAACGCCGACGTCACGACGAGCACGCCGGCCACGCCGAGCAATCCGTACGCGCCGACCCGCGGGACGCGCGGGAATCCTCGATCGTGCAATCGGGTCCATCCGATCCAGCCAAGCCAGATCGCCGAGAACAGCATGACGATCGCGAGGGACTCGTCCGTTCCGGCCGCGTGCGCGAGCAGGTTCGCCTCCGATCACCTCGTCGTGCGACGCCCCTTCAGGAGCGCCCAGATCGCGACGACGACCCCGATCGCTCCGACGATCACGGCGATCACGGCCACGGTCTTCGCATCGTCTGCCGCGCTCTTCGCGGACGCCGTCTCTGCGGCCGCGGCGGTCAGCCGGGCAGAATCCTGCTCGATCCGCTGCGAGAGCTCCTGGGTGGTGGGGGTGTCGACCGCGGGGAACATCGCCTCGGTCGGGCTCGTGACCTCGGAGAACGTTTTCGGCCCGGAGGTGACCGAGAGATCGATCTTGGTCCCGTGCACGGATCCCGACAGGTGGAACGTGTAGTCGCCCGCCTGCGACGGGATGAACCACGCTCTGTAGTCCCCCGGCTCCCCGAACTCGCCGATCTCGAAGTCGGGCTCGAGCGGGATCGTGGTCTGCTCGCCTCCGAACGAGACCTCCATCTTCAGGGAGTCCCCGAGGTCGACGACGGGTTTCCCGTCCTCCGACAGGATGACCTGGGCGCTGTTCGGCTGGCCGGCGTACGCGGGTTCGGTTCCGAACCCGATCGCCATGTCGATCGGACCGATGGTTCGGCCGGCGTGGGCGAGCGCAGGTGAGGCGGTGAGGATCAACGAGACGGTTGCGAGCGCGCCTGCGGAAGCGAGCGCGCCGACGATCCGACGCATGATGTCACTCCTTCGGTCGATGACGGTGCACGCCCCGGCTCGGGGCGAACGCCGTTACCGAGGAGGACCGCGACCTCGCGCGACCGCGCGGTCGAAGGAGCCGACGATGAGCGTCGGCGCGGGGATCAGCGCAACGGTGCCCCGCGGTAAGCTCGCGGCGGCGAGCGCGAGCGCATCACCGGTCGCGTCCGCGCCGCGCAGGACGAACCGGATCACGGTCGCGACCACGAAGGCCACGGCGCACTGGGCGACGGTGCCCACCGACAGCACGTGCGTGAGGTCCCGCAGGGGAGCGCTCACGGCGGCGCGCTCGGCCACCTCGATCGCCGTGAAGGTGAGGATCTGGAACGCCGCGACCCACGGCAGCAGGTCGGCGACCGAGGGTGGCGTGCCCCGGCGGACCCCGAGACGTCCCAGGAAGATGGCGGCGAGCCCGATCAGCGCCAGGGCGAGCCCGGCATGGACCGTGACCGAGAGGTAACCGTGGCCGGTGGTCTGGAGCATCGTGGAGCGGACCACCGGGTTCCCCGCGAGGACGACGTACGTCAGCGCGTGACCGACGAAGACCCCGAAGAACGCGATCGAACAGACGAGGCTCCGCGGAACCGACCGCCCTGACATCGCCTCTATGCTACGGGCTCTCCGCGCCGGATGGGGGTCCGAAGGTGGAAGCCGAGGACGTCGGTCACGTCGGGGTCGTGGGTTTCGGGCTCATGGGCTCCGGGATCGTCGAGGTGCTGTCCCTCTCCGGCATCGACGTCACGGTCCTGGAGCCGACCGACGAGCTCCTCGTGCGCGGTCGCGAGCGGCTCGAGGCGTCGACCGGCCGAGCGGTCGAGCGCGGCAAGCTCCAGACGGACGCGCGGACCTCGCTCCTGTCGCGCGTCCGGGGAACGACGCGCGTCGACGACCTGGCCGGCGTCGATCTGGTGATCGAGGCCGCGACCGAAGACCGCGAGCAGAAGCTCGCGATCTTCCGTTCGTTGGACGGCGTCGTCTCGCCCGACGCCGTCCTCGCCAGCAACACCTCGTCGATCCCGATCGCCACCTTGGCCGCGGCGACCGAACGTCCCGACAAGGTCATCGGCATGCACTTCTTCAACCCCCCGCCCGTGATGAGGTTGATCGAGGTGACGCCGGCGCTCACCACGAGCGACGCGACGATCGGCCTCGTGCGAGAGCTGGGCGAGCGCCTGGGGAAGACGATCGTGATGGCCAAGGACGAGGCCGGGTTCATCGTGAATCGCCTCCTGATCCCGTACCTCTGCGGCGCGATCCGTCTGCTCGATCAGGGGTTCGCGACGCGGGACGACATCGACGCGTCGATCGAGCTCGGCCTCAAGAACCCGATGGGCCCGCTTCGGCTCGCGGACCTGATCGGTCTCGACACCGTCCTGCAGATCGCGGACGTGCTCTTCGGCGAGTTCCCGGAAGCGACCTACGCGCCCCCACCTCTGCTGCGCCGGATGGTGGCGGCGGGCCGCCTCGGACGCAAGTCGGGGGCCGGTTTCTACGAGTACGACTGACCCCGCGTTCGCACGTGCCGGCCTGCTGGTCCACCAAGGGATCCCCGCCTCCGCCGCGTTCGCCGCGGTCGAGCTCCTGCTCGCCGGGATCGGCTGTTTCATGGGCGCGAGATGGCTCTTCATCCAGCACCAGGGAGCGGTGGCGCGATCCGGCGCGATCGGGCTCGGCGCCGCCGCGGTCGTCGGCCTCGTGCTCGGACCGTGCTCCCGATCCTCCTGGGCGCTCGCCCGTCGCTGACGAGACCGTCGACGACCGCTCGGCTGACGTTCGTGTCGCCGTCCCCGGGCGCGGCGCTCCCGGCCGGCGGACCGATCCACGTCGTGCTCAGGCTGGACGGTGGACACGTGGTCCGGTTCACCTCGCTCCGGCTCGTGCCGAACGAGGGCCACATCCACCTCTCGCTCGATGGGTCACTCGTTGCGATGGCCACGGGGCTGGACGGCGAGATCACCGTCCAACCCGGCCCCCATCGGTTGGTCGCCGAGTTCGTGGCCGTCGATCACGGACCCTTCGACCCCCGCGCGATGGCCTCGGTGGACTTCTCGGTCGGCTCATGAGGCGTACAGATCCGGCGTTATCGTGGAGCCGATGTGCGTCCCCGGGCGTGGCCCTCGACGTGGCGCGGACCGGTTCCTCGTTCTCGTGCTGGTCGCCTCGATCGCCGCGTCGTGCTCGGCCGGCGGGGCGTCGAGCGCCGCCACGTCGACCCGCCCGGCGAGCCCCGCGAAGCTCACGATCGTCTCGCCGACGGACGGGGAACGGATCAACGGCTCGACCGT
This sequence comes from Actinomycetota bacterium, assembly GCA_046723385.1. Taxonomy (GTDB): domain Bacteria; phylum Actinomycetota; class UBA4738; order UBA4738; family HRBIN12; genus AC-51. Next base: position 6,684 of record JBKOUM010000112.1, on the reverse strand, counting down.
CCACGTCGCGGTCGAGCTCTCGGGCGCCAAGATCGTCCAGGCGACCTCCACGAACGTCGTGCCCACGGAGGGGCATCTCCACGTGTCCCTGGATGGCGAGATCGTCGCGATGAACTTCGGTCTGACGGACGATGTCCCGAACGTGACGCCGGGGCCTCACGTCCTCCAGGTCGAATTCGTCGCGTCGGATCACCTTCCGTTCGACCCGCGCGTGATCGCGCAGACGACGTTCGAGGTGAAGGCGTGACGGAGGTTCGGGCGGTTCGTTCCGCGGGCGTCGACCGGGCGGAGACGTTCGCCGTCGCGGTGCTCGTCTCGATCGGCATCTTCGCCCTCCTGGCACGCCGGTACGTGCTGGGAACGCCGCATCAGTCTGTCGTCGTGGTCGAGATCTACCTCGGACTCGCCCTCGTCTCGCTCGCCGTCCCGCTCGGGGCTCCGCGGCGCCGCCCGCGCCTCGCGACCGCTCGGGTCCTCGCGATCGGCGTCCTGGCGTTCGCGGCCGCGACCTTCCTCGTGCGCCCGCAGTTCCCGCTTCCGCGCGGCCCCGGGGTCTTCGCCCTGAACACCCTCGCAGCCTTCGGCGAGGAGTCGTTCTTCCGGCGCCTCGTGTACGGGGGCCTGGAACGGTGGGGGGCGTCGCTGGCGATCGGGGGGTCGGCGTTGCTGTTCGCGCTGATCCACGTGCCCCTCTACGGGACGGCCTCGGTTTGGGTCGATCTTGGCGCGGGTCTGGTCCTTTCGTGGCAGCGATGGGCCTCCGGGACGTGGGCCGCGTCGGGCGCCACGCACGCCGCCGCCAACCTGCTCGCGGTGCTCCGGTGAAGCGCGGCCTCGTCGTCGTCATCGGGCTCGTCTCGATGATGGCCGGCGTCGCCCGCAGCCACGACGAGCCGGCAGTGATCCGCGTGGGCGCGATCTATCCCTTGTCCGGCTCCCAGGGTCCCGGGGGCCGTGACGAGTACCAAGGCGTCCAGATGGCGGTCGAGTTCGCCGATCAGGCGGGCGGGGTGAACGGGCAACGGATCGAGCTCGATCCGATCGACGTCGTCGACGGCGACGCCGCGCCCGCAGCGATCGACACGCTCGCCGATCGTGGGATCCGATTCGTTCTTGGGAGCTACGGGAGCACGATCTCGCAGCCAGCGGCCGTCGAAGCCGCGCGGCGCGGCCTGCTGTTCTGGGAGACCGGGGCGGTCGGGTCGATGCCGCCCCCGGGGGACGGCGGCTCGCTCTTCTTCCGTGTGGCCCCCAGCGGCGCCACGCTGGGGAAGGACGCCGTCTCGTTCATCGCGCACCGGCTCGCCCCGATGCTGCATCGATCGCCGTCGTCGCTCCGCTTCGGCGTCGTCAACGTCGACGACGTCTACGGCACGACGGTCGGCGACGGCGCCGTCGCGGAGATACACGAGCTCGGTCTCCCGTTCGCGGGTCGCGCCTCGTACGACCCCCGGCATCTCGACGCCGACCGCGTGGTCGGGCGGATCGCGGCCACACGGCCGGACGTGCTCTTCGTCGCCGCGTACCTGGATGACGGGATCGCGCTGCGCCGGGCGATGGTCCGGGAGCGGCTGCCGCTCGTGGCCAACATCGGGACCTCCTCGAGCTACTGCATGCCCGCGTTCGGGAACACGCTGGGTCCGGACGCGGTCGGGTTGTACGCGTCGGACAAGCTCGAGAGCGAATACGTGGATCCCGCGGGACTGACACCGTCCGGTCGCGCCCTGCTGGAGCGGATCCGGGACACGTACGAGGAGCGCTACGGGACCGAGATGAGCGCGGCCGCGCTCGCCGGGTTCTCTTCGGCGTGGGCCCTCTTCCACGTCGTGATGCCGACGGCGGACGACCTCACGCCGGCGTCCGTGGCCGCGGCCGCCGCGCGGACGCGGCTGCCGATCGGTGCGTTGCCGAACGGGAGCGGTCTGGCGTTCGGTGCAGCCGGCACGCCGCAGGCTGGGGCGAACCTCCGCGCGATGAGCGTGATCTGGGAGTGGGTGGCTCCCGGGAAGCGCGCGGTCGTGTGGCCGCCTCGGTTCGCGACCGAACCGGTCCACCCCATCCGGATCGAGCTGTGAGCCCGGGTCGGCGCGCGACCGCGTTCGGGCTGCTCATCGTCCTCGTGTACCTGGTCGCGGCCGTGGTGAGCGCTCGCATCGACCCGTTCGCGGCTCGGCCGATCCTCGACGGGATCGCGGGCCCACCGCTCTACCGGTGGGTCGAACCGCCGCCGCCGTTCGTCTCGACGAACAAGGCGCCGGAGTCGGGGCGCTTCGAGCTCTCACCCGCCGACGTGACCTACGACGCGCGCACCGGCTCCGAGGCCGGCGTTTTCGCCACCGGCGACTTCCAGGCCAACCTCGCTCTCGCGACGCACGCGATCGCGCCGCGGTCCGGTGCGACCTCGGTCTCGCTCACCCTCACGCCCATCGCACCCGGCGCGGACCTGAAGCTGCCCGACGGGTACCAGATCGCGGGCAACGTCGTTCGGATCGAGGCGGTCTACCGACCCACGGGGGGAGGGGTCTCGCGATTGGCGCGCCCGTCACTCCTCACGCTCTCGTATCCGATCGTGGTGCAGGGGGGATTCTCGAACGCCGTGCTCGTCTCGACGGACGGCATCCGGTGGACGGCGCTGGAGAGCACGGACCACCCCGGTCAGCAGGCCGTCATCGCGACCGTCAGGTCGCTCGGCTACGTCGCCGTGGGCCAGACGTCCGGGACCGAGACGTCCGCGCCGGCGACGCCTCCGGCCCGGGCGATCGACCGCTGGGTCGTGGTCGCCCTCGTCGTCGCAGCGATCGTCGCGGTCGTGGTCGTGATCGTCCTGCGGCGGCGGGATCCAGGGCCCCCGAGACGTCCGCCCCCGCCGGACGACCGGGACGCGTTCGACCCGTGGAAGGTCTGATCGCTCAGCCTCGCGGAGGGGACGATCCTTCGATGCAGGCGCACCCCGAGGCTCCGACCGTCGCGGCGTGGGCGGTCCCGGCGGGGATGTCGAGCCGGTCGCCCTCTTTGAGCTCGACGTCTCGATCGTCCAGGTGGAAGACGATCGATCCTTCGAGACAGAACAGCACCTTGTCGTACCCGTGGTCGTGCCGCCCGTACCGGTCGCCCGGCCCGTTGCTCCAACGCCGCGGCGAGGTGCGTCCCTCGTCCGACAGGATCGCGATCGCGGCGTCGGGGTCCATGGTCGAGCGCCCGATCAGAGCGCGATCCCCAGGATCGCGCGCGCCCGTCCGAGGTCGTCGGGATGGACCATCAGGAGCGCGGTCGCGACCCCCGGGTCATCGTCGGGGCTGGTCTCCACCCGCACGTCGACCCCCTCGGCGCGCAGGCGCTCGAGCTGCGAGGCCATCCCCGTCAGCCTGCCGGAGACCAGCTCGACGAAGGCATCTCCGTCGGCCGTCTCCGCGGGCTGATCCTCGGCCTCCACGACGGCGTCGAGGAGGCTCGGATCACCCGTGAATTCGACCAGGACGGCCTGCGCGGCAGCCAGTCTCGTGTCATGGATCAGGATCTCGACGCCACCGTCGCCCGTGCGATCTCCGAGCCGGGCGCCCACGCCTTCGGCCTCGAGGGCGGCGACCAGATCGGGCGCGTCCTCCTCGACCATGACCACCAGGACCAGCCGTGTCGGCGGCCGTTCCTCCTGCTCGAAGAGATCGCTCGGCGCGTGCTCGCGCTCGCTCGCCTCGCCACGCGCGAACGTGACGGTCCCGGGCTCGATCCCGACGTCCGGATCGGGTTCCGGCTCGTCGTCGGTCATCAACGGACGTCCCCGCGCCCGAGCATCGGTGGGACGCCTTTCCGAGCGAACTCGACCCATTGACCATGCCACGGCTCGCGCGCGAACCGGCGAACCTGGAGCGCGCCGAAGCCGGTCGCCTCGATCCTGCCCTGCAGGACCCACGGCGCCGGCTTGGGGTTCTCCTCGACGAAGTACCGCTCGAGGGCCATCAGGACGGCGCGCTCCTCCTCGGGCGTGAGGCCCTCCGGGATCTCGAAGCGTCGGCCCTCTCGCTCTTCGAACATCTCGACCCTAGAGCGGGATGTTCCCGTGCTTGCGTGCGGGGATTGATTCGCGCTTCGTGGAGAGCATCCGGAGCGAGCGGATCAACCGCGGCCGGGTCTCGGCCGGTTCGATCACGTCGTCCACGAACCCGCGCTCGGCAGCCGCGTACGGCGTCGAGAACTTGTCGCGGTATTCCCGGATCAGCTCCGCGCGCCGCGAATCGGGGTCGGTGGCCTTCTCGATCTCCTTGCGGAAGACGACGTTGACGGCACCCTCCGCGCCCATCACGGCGATCTCGGCGGTCGGCCACGCGAACGAGACGTCGGCGCGCAGGTGCTTCGAGTTCATGACGAGGTAGGCCCCGCCGTACGCCTTGCGCGTGATCACCGTCATCCGCGGGACCGTCGCTTCGGCGAACGCGTACAGCAGCTTGGCGCCGTGGCGGATGATGCCGTGGTACTCCTGCTGCGTCCCCGGGAGGAACCCCGGCACGTCGACGAAGGTCAGCAGCGGGATGTTGAACGCGTCGCAGAACCGTACGAAACGGCTCGCCTTCTCGCTCGCGTCGATGTCGAGCGTCCCGGCGCGCACCTTGGGCTGGTTCGCGACGATCCCGATGCTCCGGCCGTCCAGCCGCGCGAACCCGATCACGATGCTGTCTGCCCAGAGGGGGAAAACCTCCAGGAAGTCGCCGTCGTCGACGACGTAGCGGATCACCTCGTGCATGTCGTACGGCTCCTGCGTGCGGTCGGGCACCAGGTGCGTCAACGCCTCCGCGAGCCGCTCCGGGTCGTCCGAGCTCGCGTACGCGGGCGGGTCCTCGAGGTTGTTCGAGGGCAGGAACGAAAGGAGGTACCGGACCCGTTGCAGGACGTCCTCGTCGTCCTCGCCGACGAACGACGCGACGCCCGACTCGGTCGCGTGGGTCATCGCGCCGCCCAATGCCTCCATCGTCACGTCCTCGCCGGTGACGGTCTTGATCACGTCGGGGCCGGTGATGAACATGTGCGACGTCTCTTTCACCATGAAGGTGAAGTCCGTGATCGCGGGGGAGTAGACGGCGCCGCCGGCGCACGGCCCCATGATCACGCTGATCTGCGGGATCACGCCGGACGCGCGGACGTTCCGTTCGAAGATGTAGCCGTAGCCGGCGAGGCTCGCCGCGCCCTCCTGGATCCGGGCGCCGCCGGAGTCGTTGATTTGGATGAACGGCGCCCCCGTCTGCAGCGCCAGGTCCATCACCTTGCACACCTTCTGGGCATGGACCTCGCCCATCGATCCGCCGAAGACCGTGAAGTCCTGTGAGGCGACGAAGACCTTCCGGCCGTCGACGGTCCCGAAGCCCGTGATCACCCCGTCACCCGGTGGACGGCGCTTGTCCATCCCGAAGTCGTGCGACCGGTGGACGGCGAAGGGGTCGGTCTCCACGAACGAGCCGACGTCCATGAGGATCTCGAGCCGTTCGCGGGCGGAGAGCTTCCCCTTGTCGTGCTGTCGCTGCGCGGCGTCGCGACCACCGGGCTGGAGCGCGGACGCTCGACGCTTGCGGAGCTCTTGGATGCGCTCCTCGATCGTCCGGTCGCCCGCGGGCGCCGGCTTCTTCTCGGTCTTCGCCATGGCCGAAGTCTAGCGAGCGCCGCTAGCAGGACTTCGCGGGCCAGCCCGCCCGCTTCCAGCCGCCGAACGCATGCACCATCCGCACGGTCACGATCGCGTTCGACCGTCCGGACAACGCCGAGGACGACAGCTCCCAGCTCCCCTTCGTGTAGGTGTCGAACCGGTCGGGCCAGTACCTCGCCGCGTGCTGGTAGAGCCCGAGGTACTGGCCGGTCTTCGACGACGCCGATGGGATCAGCCCGCTCTCACGCTTGGCGATGCAGATCGCGCGAGGCGTCCCGCCCCGCACGGGACCGAACGCGCCGACGGCGCAGTCGATCAAGCGTCGGGAGTGGTGCTGGACCGTCTCGCCGTCCCGTCGGGGAAGGTCGCACGGGCGGGGAGGGGTTCGCACCGCGGCCGCCGTCGAGCCGATCAGCATCGGCAGGGGGGCCGCGAGCGCGACGACCAGCAGGATCGCGCCGAAGCGTCGCTGCACGGAACCGAACCTTACAGACCCTCCGGAGGCTCTGACGACCGCGCGTTTCGCGTCAGGACATCGGTCGGTCGACGTCGACCGGGCCGCCCGCGCGCCAGTACGTGCCGTGGTCCCGATCGAGGAACCCCTCGTCGACGAGCGCTCGGCGGAGCGCCGCGTGATCGGTGAAGAACCGCCCCACCGTGACATTCACCTCGTCCTCGTCGTAGTGCCGGCCGGGTTCGAACTCGATCGCGACCCGCTCCAGGACGATCCGGCGCTTCGATCGCTTCGCAGGGAGTTCCGTCAGGCGGCCGTTCCGGAAGAACGTGCGGAGGACCGCCTCCTCGTCTTCGTTCGCCGCGCCCAGGGCCATCCCGGCGTCGCGCGGCGGGCCGACCTGCCCCGCCGCCCACCGCAACGTCTCCGCATCCAACCGGTAGCCGGACCGGTCCGCGTCGAGCCGGACGACCCCCGCGGCGGCGAGCCGGTTCAGATGCGTGCGCACCCGCTTGATCGGGATCTCCAGTCGCTCCGACAGCGCGCGCGCGCTCGCGGACCCCCGCGAAAGGGTGCCAGCGATCGCCAGGCGTTCGGG
>JBKOUM010000175.1:0-20734 GCA_046723385.1 Actinomycetota bacterium | reverse complement strand
CGCTTGGCGCGCTTGCGGATCTCGTGGAGCTCCGCGTCCGAAGGGTTCGCACCGAGTCGCTTCACTCCACGCGCGAGCCGTCGCCAGCTCTTCCCCGCGAGCTTCCGCAGCCGCGGTCGCGCCCGCCGCCGCCCGTCGACGTCGTCGCGGAGCGGCGGCGCGGCGCTGCCGTCGATCAGCATCTGCACCAGACGGACGTAGCGTCGCGACCCGAGCCCCTCGAGGAGCTCGACCTGTCGCCGACGCCGGTCACCTTCGAACTCCGTCACGATCGCCGCCGCATCCGCGTCGATGTGAAGCTCGCTCGCGACCGTCCGGACCCATCCGATCAGGACGTCGGTATCGCGAACCGACCCCAGCAGCTCGCCTACCCAGGCGAGCTCGTCCCTGATCCATCCGACGGCCGCCGGATCCGCGAGCGGTTCGAGCGTCTTGAGGTCCGACCGGAGCCGGCGCGTCGCGACGCGCGCCTGGTGGATCGCCTCGGGATCCGTACCCAGCCTCGCCGCCGGATCGTTCACGATCAGGCGGGTGGCGCCCGAGCCGATCGCGAAGCGCAGCAGGTCCACGATCGACATCTTCCGGCTCGGCCGGGGGAGGGAGATCTCGGGATCAGCGGCATCTCGGCCCAGCACCGTCTCGATCTTCAAGGCATCGGTCGGGGTGGCGCCGGCGTCGATCAAGACCTCCGACACCTCGTCCATCAGCCGATCGGCGCCCTGCGTCTTGGCTTCGATCTCGATCTGCCGGAACGCCGGGCCACGCCGCTGACCCCGGACCGACGACACACGGTCGTCGCTCACCTCGACCCGTTCCTCGTCATCGCCCGTGAGCTCGACGAGGTGCCGCTCGGTGATGACGGTCGCGATCGGTTCGAGCAGGCCCCTGCGGACGATGGCGCTCGCGAGCGTGCGGAGCGCGGCGGGAGGGAACAGCGCGGTCCCCTTCCCGTGGACCTCCTCGCGCGCGAGTTCGCCTTTCCGCCGCTTGGACGGAACGGCCAGCTTCAGCGTCCAACGATCCTCGGATCCGTCCGACGCTCGGCGGTGCCGCAACGTGTGCCCCCACCGGAGCAACCGTCGCTGGACGGTGTCCCAATACGTCGCGGTCAGCCGAACGCGCGAGTCCTCGACGACCGAGGTGTCCGGCAGATCGGGGATCCGGATGTGGTCCGGCGCATCGAACTTGCGTTCCCGCTCGCGTTCGAGCGCCCTGTTGGAAGGGGACATGTCCGCTTCCTACCCGAGCGGGCCCCCTGGGAACCGCCCATCGAGCGGCCCGTCGGATATCGTCACGGCCTCCGAACAGCATGGGGAGCAACGCGATGCGTCTGGACGGCAAGGTGGCGCTGATCACCGGGGCGCCCGTCGACGGCGGCGGCGTCGCGGGCTGAGGGCGGACGCCGTGGCGAGGGTCGTCCTGATCACGGGTGGTGGTGGCGGGATCGGCCGCGCGACCGGCGAGCGGTTCGCCGGCGCCGGCGACACCGTCGTCCTCGCCGACCGGTCCGCCGACGCGTTCGTCGGAGCGAGATCGTCCGACACGGTCATCGCCGACGTCACGGTCGTGGCGGATTGCGACCGGATGGTCGCCGAGACCGTGGAGCGACACGGGCGCCTCGACGTGCTCGTGAACTGCGCCGGCGTCTGGGTCGAAGGCCCGAGCGCCCAGATGACCGAGGAGCAGTGGAACCGCACGATCGACGTGAACCTCAAGGGCACCTTCTTCGCGTGTCGGTTCGCGATCCCGCACCTGGAGCGGACCGAAGGGTGCATCGTGAACCTGTCGTCCGACGCCGGGCTCGTCGGCACGGTCGAGACCGCGATCTACACCGCGTCGAAGGGTGGCGTGTCGCTCCTCACCAGGTCGCTCGGCCTGGAGCTCGCGCGCAAGGGCGTCCGCGTGAACGCCGTCTGTCCGAACGACGTCGACACGCCGATGCTCGCCGGCCAGGCGCGCGACTTCGGCGGGGATGATCCGGACGGGTACCTCGCCGCGCTGCTCGCGAACTACCCGCAGAAGGAGCGATCGCGCTTCATCCGACCGGAGGAGATCGCGGCGCTGATCTTCTACCTCGCCTCGCCGGAGGCCACGCCGATCACGGGCGCGTGCATCCCGATCGACTTCGGCAGCACCGCGGGTTACTGAGGCGACCATCCGCGCGGGTTTCGGCCGTGCGCATCCTGGACCTGGGCGCGGCCACCCCGGAACGTGTACCCTCTCCTCGAGGGTTCAGCCTATTCACGACCGTGTTCCGCTTCGCGCAGTTCCCTCTCGGTCCTCGGACCGATCGGCCCCACGAGCAGCGGTCAGGCTCGCACAGGGGCAAGGAAGGGGGGAACGTACATGAGCACAGGAACCGTGAAGTGGTTCAACGCCGAGAAGGGCTTCGGTTTCATCACCCAGGACGACGGTGGTCCCGACGTGTTCGTGCATTTCAGCGCGATCGCCGGTGACGGCTACCGGAACCTCGAGGAGAACCAGAAGGTCGAGTACGAGGTGACCCAGGGCCAGAAGGGCCCGCAGGGAGCCAACGTCCGGCCGATCTCCTAGAGGGATCGATCCACGGAAGAGGGCTGCCGCGCCGTCAGGCGCGGCAGCCCTCTTCGCTTCCCTGTCGACTCCAGCTCACCGGCTGCGAGCGCCGCGCTCGCGGAACAGGTGTCCGCAATCCAGGCACTTCATGTTGACGCGCGCTCCGGGGCCGGCGTGGGTGAACGGCTGCGTGTGCGCCGACCCGCAGGATGGGCACGGCGGCCGCGCGGGGGCGGCGTTCGCGTCGTTCACAGCGGGGCCTGGCGCGTCCCGGGTTACCCGATCAGCGGCCCGATCAGCGGCCGGATCAGCGGGAGGAGTCGGAGCCACGGGAACCGGACGCCCCCTTGGCCTTCTTCGCCTCACGCTTCTCCTTGAGCGTCTTGCTGGCGACCTTCTTGTTCTTGGCGCCACCCTTGTCCTTGTTCGCCACGGCATCCCCCGATCAGAGACCTCCATCCTCGCACAGTGCCGCGTCCACCGGTCGGCCGTCGTGGCGAGGCGACGACCGAGTAGACTGACTTCGTCCACCACCGGTGGAGCCGCCCAAGACGGGTATCCGCGGAGCCTCGCGACCTTGCCTTCCCGGTTCCTCGAGATCGAGGAGGCACCTCATGGCCCATTGGCCGAAGACCATCCGAGGCAACGCGCTCGCACTGTTAGGCATCATCGTCGCGGTACTCGCGGTCGGGATCATCGCGATCGCCCTGTCGGGCCCGGCCGTGTGGGCAGGGGTGGTCGTCATCGCGCTCACGACCGTCGCGCTGATCGTCTGGCGTCGCAGGATCCAAGCGAGCCGTGAGCGCGCCTGGACGAGCGAATTCTCGTTCGCGAGCGTGGTCGTCAAGATGCGCGACCGGGAAGCCGCGCAGGCGCTCGTCGTCGAGCAACGGCGCGCGGAGCTCCTCGGGACCGAGTACCCGAAGACGGTCCCCGCAGGAGCGCGGTAGCCCGAGGATCGGCCGTCCGAACGCCAGCGAAGGCCGCGAAGGAGAGAGACGATGTCATCAGGTCGACCGAACCCCCGCACACAGGAACTCCTCGCCGATCTAGAGATCCGAGACCGCGCCGAAGACGCAGCCCGTGAGCTTCAGGGCGCGGCCCGCGATCGGAGGGCAGACGGCACGAAGCCCGCGAAGTCGAAGGACGACGAGCGCTGACGCTCGTCGTAGAAGAGCCCACCCGAAGCGGCCCGGGAGGGTTGGGCCGCTCCGGGTCGGCTCGTGGGAAGTGGTCACGTTCCGTGACGGCCCCGATGCTGGCACGGGCTGAGGCTCGATGGGAACCGGGGTTGCACGAGAAAGAGCGACAACAACGGGGAGGATCGGCCCCGCTCCAGACCCTTCAGGACTTGGGAGGCAGGGACCGAGCGTAGGTCACGCCCCGGCCGACCCAGGCGGCGAGCTGTCGCTTCTGGCGGACGCCCTCCGCGTCGACGCGCAGCCACCCATCCATCGACCGGCCGCGCATCACCATCGGCTGCGCCTTCGTCGTGGACACGAGCTTGTCCGACGCCGCGGGATCCACACGCACGAGGATGCCGCCCTGACCGCTCGCGGCGACGGCCATGTTGCCGCCGATCAGGAAGGCAAGCCCCCCGAACATCTTCTGTTCGGTGAGTCGCTTCTCCCCGGCCACGAGCTCCCGGATCCGGTCCGCGAGATCCTCGTCGTAGGCCACACCCGGACCTTACCCCGCGAGGACGACGTCGGTCGTGTCTGGAGTTGGCTCAGCGTTCTCAGCTCGGTGTCGTGAACCCGACCTCCTGCATCCGCAGCTCGAGCGTCGAGTTCACGGTCGACCCGACGACGTCCTTCTGCATCAAGTAATTGATCGTCTCGTAGTGCGCGAAGATGATCGGCGAGTCGTCGAAGACGATCTGGCGGAGCTGTTTGTACAGGTCGAACCGGGTCTGCTCGTCGGTCTCCGTCCGCGCTTGGTCGATCAACCGGTCGGCCTCCGGGTTGGAATACCCCGTCGTGTTGATGTCGCCACCCGAGTGGATCACCAGCGCGTAGAAGTTGTCCGGATCGATCGTGCGCTCCTGGTACGCCGACGTGATCTGGTAGTCGCCCTTGATGAACGCGTTGAACCAGACGCCGACCTCGACCTGTTTGATGTTCATCTTGATCCCGACGGCATCGAGCTGCTGTTGCATCACTTCGCCGGTCTTCAGCAGCTCCGGGTACTGCGGTAGGCCCAGGTACTCGACCTCGAGCGGCGTCGTCACGCCGGCTTGCTGCAGCAGCGACTTGGCCTTCTCGACGTCGGGTGCCACGAGCGGCGAACCGTCGTACCAGCTGGAACCCGTGGGGACCTCCTCGATCCCCGACTCCCCGGCGCCGAAGTACGCCACCTGGCGGATCGCGTCGCGGTCGAGCGCCCAGTACACGGCCTGCCGCACGAGCTTGTCGTCGAACGGCGGCTTCACCGTGTTCATCGCGATGTAGTCCGGGATCCCCGCCGTCGTGGAGGTGACGTAGTTGTACGCGGGGTCGCTCCTCAGCGCGTTCAGCTGCTGCAGCGGAACGGCGTCCGACCAGTTCAGGTCCCCGGACTGCAGCGCGTCGACCCGGCTCTGATCGACGAGCAGGAACCGGAACAGGATCTCGTCCAGGAACGGCTTGCCGCTCAGGAAGTAGTTATCGTTCTTCTTGAGGGTGATGTGATCGCCCTGCACCCACTCGACGAACTCGAAGGGGCCGGTGCCGATCGCGTTCCGCGAGGGATCCTTCGACTCGATCGCGACCTGATTCACGATCTCCCCATTGTTCGCCAGGTTCGACAGGAACGGGCCGAACGACGTCTTGAGGTGGAACGTCACCTGCGTCGGCCCCGACGCCTCGACCTTGTCGATCGCGTTGTACAGCGGTGCGTACGAGCTCGCGGTCTTGGGATCCAGGATCCGATCGAACGTGTACACGACGTCGTCCGGTCCGAACGTCTCCCCGTTGTGGAAGGTCGCGTTGTCGACCAGGTCGAAGACCCACGTCTTGTCGTCCGGCGCGTTCCACGCGGTCGCGAGCTGCCCATAGAACTTATTGGACACGTCGAGGTCGATCAGTTTGTTGAAGATGTTGTCGTAGACCTGCGCGCCCGTGTAGATCGTGGAGGTCGCGGGATCGATCGTGTCGGGTTCTCCGGTCAATGCCGCCTTCAGGGTGCCGCCCGCGGTCGGCGCACCGGTCGCGGCTCCGCCGCTGGGCCCAGCCGACGTGGTCGACTTCGTGCACGCCGTCAGGACCGCGCCGAGGCTCGATGCGCTGAGCGCGGCCGCACTGAACCCGGCCGCGCGGCGGAGGAACGACCGGCGCGACAGATCTCCGCTCAGGAAGCTCCGCGCCAAACGTTCGGCCCGTTGTTCCTCGTTCCCGTTCATGCCTTCCCTCCTCCGTGCGCGTGGCTCAGGCGTGCTCGCCGAGCCATCCCAGGTATGTCCGGTTGAACTCCGCCGGGTGCTCCCACATCGACGCATGACCCCCCTTCGACGTCGCCCAGTCCGCCGCGGGGATGCCCTCGTGCAGGCGCTTGGAGAGCGAGACGGGGATCAGGATGTCCTCCTCGCCCGCCATCACCAGGACGGGGAAGCCCTGGATCCGGTCGAGCCGGCCGGTCGTGTCGTGCGTCTGGATCACGTTGAGCTGCGCCAGGTAGGCGTCGACCGACATCGGCAGCGACGCCATCTCACCCTCGAACTCCTTGAGCTCGTCTTCCCGTTCCTCGAAGAACGGCACCGTGAACGCCCAAAGCGTCACGTCGCGCATGATGAAAGGCACCCCGTTGATGCCGGCCATGTCGTGCCACATCGAGAACATCCGCGAGCAGAACGGGCCCGGCGCCGCGTACGTGCTCGAGAACGTCGCGCTCTTGAGGTCGGAACCGTGGTTGATCGCGTACTCCTGCGCGATCATCCCGCCCATCGACGTGCCCATCAGGTGGAAGCCGGTGATCCCGAGCTGGTCGACGAGCGCCTTCGCGTCATCGGCGAGCATCCTGCTCGTGTACGGGCCGGGCGGTGCATCGGTCTTGCCGACACCGCGGTTGTCGATGCGCAGGACCCGGTATCCGGCGCCGAGCAGGTCGTCCATCTGGAGGATCCAGGTCTCCAGGTCGTCGGCAAGCCCGTTGATCAGCACGATCGTCTGGGGGCCGTCGCCCTCGAGCCGGTAGTGCATCTCGATCCCGTTGACGCTCGCCATGGGCATGCTGCTCGCTCCCTTCCTCAATCCGCCGAGCGCTCCAACTCGGCGCGGGCGACGTGGCACGCGGCGGTGTGGCCGCTGTCGTACAGGGTCATCTCGGGCTCCTCGACGGCGCACCGCTCGATCGCCACCGGGCACCGAGTGCGGAACCGGCAGCCCGACGGCGGGGAGATCGGGCTGGGGATCTCGCCCTCCAACGCCGACCCCACGAGCGGCCGTCCCGGGTCGGGGTGCGGGATCGCCTCGAGCAGCGCCTTCGTGTAGGGATGGCGCGGGGCGCGGAACACCCGTTCGGTCGGGCCGGTCTCCACGATCTTCCCGAGGTACATCACGGCGGTCCGGTGGCTGATGTGCTCGACCACGGACAGGTCGTGAGCCACGAACAGGATCGCGAGGCCCAGGTCCCGCTGGAGGTCGGCAAGCAGGTTCAGGACCTGCGCCTGCACCGAGACGTCGAGAGCGGACACCGGCTCGTCGGCCACGATCAGCCGAGGTCTCGGCGCGAGCGCCGCCGCGATCCCGGCGCGTTGGCGCTGCCCACCGGAGAGCTCGTGCGGGTGCCGCCGGGCGAACGACGGGTCCAGACCCACGCGATCGAGGAGGTCGATGACGCGTTCCCGTCGCTCCGGCTTCGTCCCGATCACGAACGCGTTCAACGCCTCGGCGACGCTTCGTCCGACCCGCCACCGTGGGTCGATCGAGCTGTACGGGTCTTGGAACACGGGCTGCACCTGCTGCCGGAACCCCGCGAGCTGCCTGCCCTTCAGCGGCGTGACGTCCTGGCCGTCGAACAGGATCCGGCCCGCCGTCGGATCGATCAGCCGGAGCACGCACCGCGCGATCGTGCTCTTGCCCGAACCCGACTCGCCCACGACCGCGAGCACCTCGCCGGGGTGGATCTCCAGGTCGACCCCGTCCACGGCGTGGACCACGGCGCCGCTCGACAAGAGCCCTCGATCCGTCGGGAAGTGCTTCACGAGGCCCTCGACCCGCAGGATCGGCGCGGCGGGCTGCACCGGCGCGACGTCGTTCGAGGACACGGCCAGGCTCACGCGGCGCCTCCGGCCGTGGCGTTCTGCGGCCGCCCGGCCTGTTTCGTGGCCTCGGACAGCCAGCACGCGATCAGGTGCTCGTCGGTCTCGTGGGCGAGCGGCGGCACGTCGGCGCACGCCTCCATCACGTACGGACAGCGGGTCGAGAACCGGCAGCCGGGCGGCGGATCGGCGAGGTTCGGGACGCGCCCGGGGATCACGCGGAGCGATCCTGGGGGCTGCTGCTGCGTCGGGAGCGCGGCCAGGAGGGCCTGGGTGTACGGATGGCGCGGCGTGAGGAAGATCTCCGAGACAGGCGCGACCTCAACGAGCTGCCCCGCGTACATCACCCCGACGCGGTCGCAGATCTGCGCGATCACGCCGAGGTCGTGGGTGATCAGCACGATCGTCGTCTGCAGGCGCGCGCGGAGATCGCGCAGCAGGTCGAGCACCTGCGACTGGATCGTCACGTCGAGCGCGGTCGTCGGCTCGTCCGCGAGCACGAGGGCGGGCTCGTTCGCGAGTGCCGTCGCGATCACGACCCGCTGCCGCATCCCGCCCGACAGCCGGTGCGGCGCGTCCCCGAACCGGCGCTCCGGCTCGGGGATCCCGACGTCCTCGAGGAGCTCGAGTGCCCGCTGCCGCGCCCGTCCCGGATCCACGTCCCGGTGCGCGGTGATCGTCTCGGCCACCTGCTCGCCGATCGGGAAGGTCGGGTCGAGCGAGGTCATCGGGTCCTGGAAGATCATGCTGAGGCGATCGCCTCGCAGCCGGCGCAGGTCCTCGGGCGGTAGCCCGATCAGCTCGACGCCCTGGAACCGCACGGACCCCGCGACCCGAGCGGTCGCCGGCAGGAGCCCCATCAGCGCCATCGCGAGCGTGGTCTTGCCGCATCCCGACTCGCCGACGAGCCCGAAGATCTCGCCCTCCGCGATCGCGAGGGAGACGTCGCTCACGGCCGAGATCCTTCCCGCCTCGGTCGTGAAGCCGACGTCGAGGTGCTCGAGCGCCAGCAGCCCGCTCACTCGGTCACCCCCGTCGGGTCGAGTCGCGATCGGAGGCCGTCCCCGAAGAGGTTGAACGCCAAGACGGTGATCGCGATCGCGAGACCGGGGAAGACCTCGACCCACGGCGCCTGCGTCAGCACGTCGCGTCCGTCGGCGAGCATCACGCCGAGGGAGGACGTCGGCGGCTGCGCCCCGAGACCCAGGAACGACAGCGCCGCCTCGATCTGCAACGCGAAGCCCATCAGGATCGTCGCCTGCACGATCGCGGGCCCGATCGCGTTGGGGAGCACGTGGAGCGCGATGATCGCGCGCGCCCGCGTCCCGCGGGCGCGCGCAGCTTCGATGTATGCCTGCGCGACGACGACGATCGTCGAGCTCCGCACGACGCGCGCGAGGATCGGCGTGTAGATCACGGCGATCGCGAGCGTCGCGATGTTGCTGCCGGGCCCGATGATCGCGATCAGCGCGACGGCGAGCAGCATCGCCGGCAGCGCGAGCACCATGTCGATCGGGCGCATGATCGCCGTGTCCACCCACCCACCGTGGTATCCGGCGTAGAGGCCGAGCGGCACGCCGACCAGGAACGCGAGCAGCGTCGAGCCGACCGCCACCCCGAGGGACACGCGGAACGCGAAGAGCACCCGCGAGAGGACGTCGCGGCCCAGGGCGTCGGAGCCGAACGGGTGCGCCAGGTCTGGCGGCGACAGGATCCGCGTCACGTCGATCGCGTTCGGATCGTGCCGCGCGAGCAGGGGAGCGAAGATCGCGACGACCGCCAGGGCCGTCAGGATCCCGAAGCCCCAGCGGCCCTTGCGCGAGGCGAGGATCCCGGTGCGCCAGATCGCCACCGGCGCGCCGTCCCGCGTCGTGACGGTCACGCTCACGTCGCGGCTCCTTCCTGGGTCCGGGGGTCGAGCCACCCCACGATCAGGTCGGTCACGAGCGTGACGAGGATGAACAGCACCGCGACGACGAGCACGCCGCCCTGCACGACCACGTAGTTGCGCTGCTGGATCGACGTCACGATCAGCCGCCCGATGCCCGGCAGGGCGAACAGGGTCTCGATCACGATCGCGCCGCCCAGCAGCACGCCGAACTGGATCCCGACCACGGTCACGATCGGGGGAGCGGCGTTGCGGAGCGCGTGCCGGTAGACGATCCGGCGCTCGGGGATCCCCTTCGCTCGCAGGAACAGGACGTACTGGGTTCCCAGCACGTCCTGCATCGCCCCGCGGGTCGTGCGGAGGATGTACGCGGCCTCACCGAACGCGAGGGCGAGCACGGGGAGGACCAGGTACCTCAGGTTCTGGACCGGGTCCTTCAGGAACGGGACGTAGCCCGACGGCGGCAGCACCTGCCAGATCCCGGCGAACAGCAGCACGAGCATGATCCCGAGCCAGAAGTCCGTGATCGCGATGCCGGCCACGACGAAGCCCTCCGTCGCGTGTCGCACGACGCCCGGCTTGGCCGCCGCTCGCACCCCGAGCGGCACGCCGACAACGATCGCCAGCGTCATCGAGAGCAGCGTGAGCTCGATCGTCACGGGCAGCCGCTGCGCGAGGAGCGTCGAGACGGGCGCGTGGCTGATGAAGTCCTGTCCGAAGTCGCCGTGCAGCAGGCCTCCCGCCCACGTGAGGTACTGGGCCAGCAGCGGCCGGTCGAGCCCCAGTTGGGCGCGGACGGTCGCGACGTTCTCGGGGGTCGCCCGGAACCCGAGCATCGTCTGCACGGGGTCGCCCGGAACGAGGTGGATCATCAGGAACACGAAGATGCTCATCGCGACGATCACCGGGATCGCCAGCAGCAGCCGGCGGACGACGTACCGCGCGCGGGGGCTCACGCCTGCCCTCCGCTCGCCCGCTCATCGATGCGCGACACCAGTTCACGCAGGACCGTCTCCGTCAGACGGAAGTGGCGTTCGGCGATCCTTCCGGCCGTCGTCGCCCTCCCGCCGATCACCGCCTCGGCGAGCGCGGTGTGGTCCTTCACGGCCCGGGCGCGTATCTCGCGGCTGTAGGGCTCCGCGCCGAAGCCAAGGCTGATCTGACGCCGGATCTGGCCGCTCAGGCTCGCGAGATAGGGGTTCCCGGTCGCCTTCGCGATCGCGGCGTGCACCGCCTGATCGGCGGCGCGCGACGCCTCGCGATCGTCTCCTGCGTCGATGTAGCCCCTGAGCGCCTCGCGGATGGCCTTCCGGTCCGCGGCTGCACAGCGCTCGGCCGCCGTCCGGGCGATCAGGGGCTCGATCAGCTCGCGGAAGTCCAGCAGGCCCTCCAGGTTGGACCACTCTGGCAACAGGGTTCGCCGGATCATCTCGTTCGCCTCCGGCCCCATGCCGTCCAGCACGTACGCGCCGCCCGTCCGGCCCCGCCGGACCTCGACGTACCCGAGCGCGGCGAGGCGCTGGATCGCCTCGCGGACCGTGGTGCGGCTCACGCCCAGCGTGGACGCAAGCTCGCGTTCGGACGGCAGGCGCTGGCCCGGCACGAACTCGCCGAGCGCGATCGCCGTGACCAAGCGGTCGGCCACGTGCTCCCCGCCGCTGCGGAGCTTGACCGGCTCCAGGATCGACAGGCTCGGGACGTCCGACATCATCGCGGGTCCCCGTACCAGCCGGCGATGAAGCGAGCCAGCGTCCGGGCGCCGTCGACGATCGACGACAGCTCCACCGATTCGTCGATCCCGTGGATGTCGTGCGCGGTCGGTCCGTAGCAGAGCGCCGGGACGGCGAAGTCGTTCAGGTAGAGCCTCGCGTCGGTCGTGCTGGCCATGGGGGTCGCGCGTGGCCGGACGCCGTGCGCGGCCTCGTGCGCCGCCGCCAGACGTTCCGCGAGCGGGTCGTCCACCGGCAGCGCGTACCCCCCCGCCCGGAACCCCGAGGGCCGGATCACCGGGGGGTGCGCCTGGAGCCACGGTTCTCCGATCGCCTCGATCGCCTCGCGGACGCGAGCCTGTGCGTCATCCGCCGTCCACGCAGTCGGGTGTCCTACGCGCACGCGGAGCGTCGCGCTCGCGGGCACGCTCGAGGGCCAGTCTCCCGCGGCGAACGTGCCGATGTTGATGTTGTAGGGGTGTGCGACGCCGTGCATCGAGGGCTCGATGCTCCGGTTCATCTCAGCTTCCAGCTCGCGGAGCGCCAGGACGATCCGGAACGCGAGGTCGACCGGGTTGACGGCCCGATCGGCGGCCTCGGCGTGGGCCGACCTTCCGGTCAGGACGACGTCGAGCCAGAGGATCCCGACCCCTGCCAGCAAGAGGTTCAGCCCGGTCGGCTCCGGCAGGATCACGGCGTTCGCCAGAACGCCCGCCCGCGCTGCAGCGAGCGTGCCGTTGCCCGTGCATTCCTCCTCGATCACCGACGCGAACGTCAGGGGTCCGGCGATCACGTCAGGGGTCGTCGCGAGCAGCGCGTCGAGCGCGAGGACGGCCATCGCGAACCCGCCCTTCATATCGCCGGCGCCGCGGCCGTAGAGCCGGTCTCCATCTCGCCGGGGTTCGAACGGGGGGGTGGTCCAGATGTCGGGCTGGTCCGCGGGGACGACGTCGATGTGGCCGTTGAGCAGGAGCGACGGACCATCGCCCGCGCCGAGACGGCCGATCACGTCGGAGCGGCCCTCGTAGGCGGTCTGTGGGACCCCAGCGAGCGGGTCGTCCCCGATCCCTTCGGGGATCGGCAGTCGTTCGACCTCGAAGCCGAGGCGTTTCAGCTCATACTCGACGACGTCCTGCGCGTCGTGCTCCCGCCCGACCGTGCTGGGAGCCGAGACGAGCCGCTCGAGGAACGAGAACGCGGCCTCGGCGCGTTGTGTGATCGCCTCGTCGAGTCGCTGGACGTCCAGACCGCGCCTCCGGAAGTCGTCGGAATGGTCGAATGTCTAGTCCAAATACCGAGGCGACCATACACCGATGCGGGTCCGAAGCGCCACCCCGATGCGGTCAGACGAGACGCACGAGCTTGGCGAGCCGAGCGAGGTTGACGGTCCAGCCGACCCCGAACACCTGCGGGACGAACAACCGATCGTCGTCGTCGTTCCACCACCGGGACCGTGCGCGTTCGAGCGTGGGCACCCGGAAATCGTATGGCACGATCCCGGCGACCGCGCCCTCCCAGGTGCGCTCGTCGGGGTCACGACGGAGTTGCTCGATCACCGCGACGACGACGAGCCCGAGCGAGACCAGCGTCACGAACCTGCGGAAACGCTCCACGACCCCATCCTGTCAGGCTGCGTCCGCAAGGAGTCCGACGGAGGTGCCGCCGGGGGTTGTGCTCCTCGCGTGCGGAGGGCTAGCGTCGGGTGAGCCGTGCGACGGGAGGGAAACCGATGCTTCGTGCGTCATCGTTCCGCCACACCTTGATCGCCTTCGCCGCCCTCGTGATGGCGGCGTTCTCGTTGTCCCCGGCGCAGGTCCACGCGACGCGCGCGAGCGTCCCGTCGTTCAGCAACGTCTTCGTGATCATCGGAGAGAACACCGAGCTCATCCAGATCAACCGGCATTCGATGCCCTACTTCACGCAGACGTTCAGGCCGGGGGCCGCGTGGCTCACGAACTACTGGGCGATCACGCACTTCTCGACCGCCGACTACATCGCGATGACGTCCGGCCAGTACACCCCCTGCGAACAGTTCGACTACCCGCCGGCGCGATGCCACCAGGACGTGCCGAACCTGTTCAACCAGCTGACCGACGCGGGCATCTCATGGACCGCATGGAACGAGTCGATGGCCGAGCCCTGCGCGCTCGTGAACAACGGCTCGAGCAAGACGCTCAACGCCTACGCCGTGAAGCACAACCCGGCCGTGTATTACGACGGCGTCGAGGGCGTCGGCGGCGTGTGGGACGCGAACCACAGGTCGCAGCTCTGTCTGCACAACGTCATCAGCACCGGCGACGCCGAGGCGCCGAACGACACGAGCGACCTGGACGCCGCGCTCGCGAGCGGGGACGTCTCGCGGTTCAACTACATCGTGCCGAACATGTGCGAGGACGGGCACGACACCTGCCCGCCGAACCCGCCCAGTGCGACCGGGCAGTTCGATGCGTTCCTCGCGCGAGAGGTGCCCAAGATCCTCGCCTCGCCGGCGTTCGACGCGAACTCCGTGCTGATCGTCACCTATGACGAGGGAGCGTCGACCGGAGGCGGCGGAGGCTCGAACGAGGGCACGCCCTGCAAGGCCTGGGAGACGTGCCCGAACGCGTTCCACGGGGGCGGCAACGTGGCGTTCGCCGTCCGCGGCGACCTGGTGAGCCCGGGGACCTACGGGTCGTTCGCTAACCACTACAGCCTGCTCAGGACCCTCGAGGAGGGGTTCGGGCTGTCCACGTTCGCCGGCGCGGCGGAGGATGCCGACCCGATCACGGAGATCTGGTGGTGACGAGCAGGCCCGCCGAAGCGCAGCACCTGCGCGACCTCGCACGGCTGCGTCGCGTTCGCGACCGTATCGACCGGGAGTACGCGCAGCCGTTGGACGTCGAGGCGCTCGGCCGGGGCGCGCACATGTCGGCCGGGCACCTCAGCCGCCGGTTCCGGCTCGCCTACGGCGAGTCGCCGTACAGCTACCTGATGACGCGGCGCATCGAGCGCGCGATGGCGCTGCTCCGTCGTGACGACCTCAGCGTGACCGAGGTGTGCTTCGCGGTCGGCTGCTCATCGCTGGGCACCTTCAGCACACGTTTCGCCGAGCTGGTCGGCGTGCCGCCCAGCGTGTATCGGCGCGACGGGGCGCGCGCGACGGCGGGGATGCCACCGTGCATCGCGAAGCAGGTGACCAGACCGATCAGGAATCGAGAAGCGGTGACCTCCGAGCCGCAGCTAGCCTGACCGCCATGGACATCACCATCCACGCGAGCTTCCTCCCGCACGACGACCCGGAGGCCTCCCTGGCCTTCTACCGCGACGCCCTCGGCTTCGAGATCCGCAGCGACGTCGGCAACGGCAAGATGCGCTGGATCACGGTCGGCCCGGCCGACCAGCCGAACACGTCCATCCTCCTGGCGCCCCCGGCCACCGACCCCGGCATCACCGATGACGAGCGCCGCACGATCGTCGAGATGATGGCCAAAGGCACGTACGGATGGATCCTGCTGGCCACGGCCGATCTCGACGGGACGTTCGAGCGGCTGCAGGCCAGCGACGCCGAGGTCGTCCAGGAGCCGACCGAGCAACCGTATGGGATGCGCGATTGCGCGTTCCGCCGATCCCGCGGGCAACCTGGTCCGCATCCAAGAGCAACGCTGAGCGGTCCGCAGGGGGTGGGAACGATGGCTGAGAAGAAGACCACGAAGAAGGCGACCAAGACGTCGGCCACGAAGACGACCGCGGCCGGCAAGGCCTCCCAGGGATTCACGGCCGAGGAGCGAGCCGCGGCCAAGGAGCGCGCCAAGGAGCTGAGGGCGGAAGCACGCCGCGGAGCGGACCGGGCGGCCGGGGAGAAGGACGTACGCGAGAAGATCGCCGAGATGAAGGGATCCGATCGGACGATGGCCGAGCGGATCCACGCGATCGTCACGGACAGCGCGCCGGTCCTGTCGCCGAAGACCTGGTACGGGATGCCGGCGTACGCCAGGGAGGGCAAGATCGTCTGCTTCTTCCAGCCTGCGGCGAAGTTCAAGTCGAGGTACGCGACGTTCGGGTTCAACGACGACGCGAACCTCGACGACGGCACCATGTGGCCGACCGCCTTCGCGTTGACGAAGCTGACCGACGCCGATGAGAAGAAGCTTGCGTCACTCGTGAAGAAGGCGGTGCGCTGAGGACGACCCCCGGTCGCCGCGATGTCGAGCCTCGATCACCCAGAAGCGTGAAGGCCCTCCAGGGTCCGCCGCTGGCTCGCGACGCGGTCCAGGAGGGTCCGTTGCGACGGAGGATCCAGGACCCCGACCCGGCCGAGCGTGTGCCACAGGAGTTCCTTCCCCCGGACCCCCATCAGGAGGAGCTCGAGGTCCCGGATGCGGTTGAGGCCGCGGGTGCCGACGGCCGATCGCGCGGCGTCGAGCCAGCTGACGCCGGTGGCCATCGCCTGCTTCGAGACCGAGGGCATGATCCCCATGCCGCCCATCAGGTCGCGTAGCCGCTCGCGGTCCTCTTCCACGTCCCGGATGAACCGCTCGAGCGCGACCTTGGACGGTCCGTCCGTTTCGGCATCACGCCTCCGACGTGCGATGTCGAGCGCGGCGACGGAGCCCGCCAGATGGTCCTGCAGGTACGAGGGCAGCCAATCGTCCATCCGCGCGGACTACCCGAGGCGCTCCCGCGCGAAACGGTCAACCTCTACGATGGGCGCGGAGCGCCCGAGAGGGGAGCGGAAGGGGACTCCGTGGAGCAGCGCACCCTGCATGTCCGCACCCAGACGTCGGTCCGGTCGCTCGCGTCGCCGGGGGATGTGTACGACGTGATCTCGGATCTGCTCGCGCACCTGGAGTGGTCGGGCGAGCGCGCGAGCGATGACACGTTCAAGCTGCTGGGCCTGCAGGCCCCGCCGGGTGCGGCGACCGTCGGGACGACGTTCACGTCGTCCGGCGCCAACCACAACGGCACGTTCCACGATCGTTCGGTCGTGACGGAGGCGTCGCGACCGAGCGTCTTCGTGATCGAGACGGGCTCGCGACTGGACCGGAAGCGGGGAAGACGTGGCACGTGCACTTCGTGCACCGGCACGACATCGAGCCCGATGGATCGGGCTCGAGGATCACCTACACCGAGACGATCGAGCGCGCGTGGGGTGCCCGGCGAGTGGGAGCTCTTCGAGGCGTCGACGACGAAGGGAGACTGAGCGATGGAGACCGTCCGATCGGCAGACGGCACCACGATCGCGTTCGACCGTCTGGGGGACGGGCCGCCCGTCGTGCTCGTGTGCGGCGGATCCGTCGACCGCTCGGACGATGCGCCCCTGGCGGAGCGCCTCGCGTCCAGCTTCACCGTCTTCAACTACGACCGGCGAGGCCGCGGCGACAGCGGCGACACACCGCCGTACGCGATCGAGCGGGAGGTGGAGGACGCGCGAGCCATGATCGACGCCGCCGGAGGGGAGGCCAACCTCTGGGGGTCCTCCTCGGGGGCGGCGCTCGCGCTCATCTGCGCGGAGCAGGGACTGCCGATCTCCAAGCTCGCGCTCTGGGAACCGCCGTACATCCCCGACGGCGTCCCGAAACCGCCCGCGGACCAGGTCGAGCAGTACGAGACGATGGTCGCGGAGGATCGGCGCGGCGACGCCGTCGAGTACTTCATGTCCAAGGTCGTGGGGATGCCACCCGAGTTCGTCGCGGGGGCCCGCAGCCAGCCCTGGTGGGCGAAGACCGAGGCCCTCGCGCACACCCTCGCCTACGATGCGCGGATCATGGGCGACTACACGATCCCGCTCGAACGCGCGGCGTCGGTCAAGGTCCCGACCGCCGTGTTCGCCGGCGGCGCGGACATGCCGTGGATGCGGGACACCGCGGCCGCGCTCGCGGACGCGCTCCCGAACGGCGAGGCGCGGTTCCTGGACGGCCAGGGACACGACGTCGACCCCGCCGTGCTCGCCAGGGCGCTCGAGGGCTTCTTCCTCTGAGGCGTCACCGCGCGTTCCGCTGACGGAGCACCGCCAGGCGCGCACGATATTCCTGCTCGTCGATCTCACCGCGAGCGTACCGCTCGCCGAGCACGGTTTCCGCTGAACGTCTGACCGCGTGAACGTCGCGGTTGCGCACCACCAACCAGACCCCGATGAAGAGGGCGATCCACAGCAGCGGGAACACCAGGAACCAGGGTCCGCCGTGCCAGCCGGCTTCGGCCACGATCGTCTCGACCACCGTCACCACCTCCTGTCGTCGTTGGGCCCATCGTGGCCCGGGCCGTGCTCGGCGTCGTCGGCGCGGGGGAGGCTCTCGCCCTCCCTCTCAGGGAGGACGACGACCGGGCTACCCTGGGGACCTACCTCGCGAGGCGTAGGCCGCGCCACGACGCCAGGGTGATGGCGTCGATCGAGGGTGCTCGTACGCTGCGGCCGGGTGGCGATGAGATGGATGTAGACCCCGAAGCGACGCAGCGCCGGATCACACTGGTCGACGCTCTCCTCCCGCTGGGGCTCGGTGCCTTCCTCTTGGTCGGAACGTACTTCGCGTCCCAGGATCAACCGGGGCGTCGGCCGTTCGACGCTGGCGCGGTGGTGCTCCTCCTGATCGCGGCGGGGGCGCTCGCGTGGAGACGGCGATGGCCGGTGGCGGTGCTGGCGACCGTGTTCGCGGCAACGCTGCTCTTCTTCGCGTTCGGGTACGCGAACGGCCCGATCTGGTTCGCGCTGATCATCGCCTACTTCAACGCGGTGCTCCTCGGCCATCTCCGAGCCGCGGCGATCGTCGCGACCGCCGGTTTCCTCATCTTCCCGTGGCTGGACTTCCTGCTGCGATCGGCGCCCCCACCCCCTGCCGCGTCGCTCCTCGCCCTCGCCGCGTGGCTCCTGGTGCTCCTGGGAGCCGCAGCGTACGTCCGCGGCCGGCGGGAACGCATCGCGGAGGCCGCGCACGTGCGGGAGGAGGAAGCGCTGAGACGTGCCAGCGAGGAACGCCTGCGGATCGCCCGAGAGCTGCACGACGCCCTCGGCCATCATCTGTCCCTGATCAACGTGCAATCGGGCGTCGCGCTCCACATCAACGAGGCGTTGCCCGATCAGGCGCGCCAGTCGCTCCTCGCGATCAAGGATGCGAGCAAGGAGGCGCTCACCGAGCTCCGCTCCGTCCTCGAGATCCTCCGGCAGGACGGGGAGCGAGCGCCGCGAACCCCCGCGTTGACCCTGTCCCGGCTGGGCGATCTCGCGTCGCAAGCGAGGAGCGCCGGCCTGGAGGTCCGGACCGAGACCGAGGGAGCGGCTCGTCCCTTGCCGTTCGGCGTGGAGTCCGCCGCGTTCCGAATCATCCAGGAGGCCTTGACGAACGTGACCCGCCACGCCGCCGGCGCCACGGCGACCGTACGGGTCTCCTACGACGAACGAGAGCTCGTCGTCGAGATCGACGACGACGGCGGCGGCAGGGACGGTCCGATCGACGGCGCCGGCACGGGAAGGGGGATCCTCGGGATGCGCGAGCGGGCGGCCGCGCTCGGGGGCGAGCTCCGGGCCGGACCTCGACCTGAGGGCGGCTTCCGGGTCGAGGCGCGGCTCCCGACGGAGGACGGCCGGTGATCCGCGTGCTCCTCGCCGACGATCAAGCCCTGGTTCGGGCGGGCTTCCGCTCGCTGCTCGACGCCCAGCCCGACATCGAGGTGGTCGGCGAGGCGGAGGACGGCGCCGGCGCCTACCGGAAGGCCGTCGAGCTCACGCCCGATGTCTTGTTGATGGATATCCGGATGCCCGGGATCGACGGCCTGGAAGCGACCCGGAGGATCGTGGACGAGGAGCGGCTCGATCGGACGCGGATCGTGATCCTCACGACGTTCGACGAAGACGACTACGTGTTCGAAGCGCTCCGGCTCGGGGCGAGCGGGTTCCTCGTCAAAGACACCGAGCCGGATGACCTGCTCCGCGGCGTGCGCGCCGTGGCTCGAGGAGACCCGCTGCTGTCCCCCCAGATCACGAGACGGCTGATCGGAGCGGTGGCGTCACGGCGGCCCGTCGCGCGCGGGCCGGGTTCGGGGGCCGATCGGATCCTGGCCACCGTCATGTTCAGCGACATCGTCGCGTCCACGGAGCGAGCTGCACGGATCGGCGACCGCAACTGGCGTGAGGTCTTGGACCGCCACGACGACCTGGTCCGTGGGCTGTTGACGGAGCACGGCGGCCGGGAGATCAAGACGACCGGGGATGGATTCCTCGCGCTGTTCGACGCCCCGACCCGAGCGATCCGATGCGCGCTCGCGATCCGAGACGGGCTCCGGGAGATGGAGATCGACGTCCGGGTGGGCCTGCACGCGGGCGAGGTCGAGCTGCGGGGCGACGACGTGGGCGGGATCGCCGTCAACATCGGCGCCCGCGTCGCATCCGTCGGATCCCCGGGAGACATCCTGGTCTCGAGCACGGTGAGGGACCTCGTCAGCGGGTCCGGGATCGGCCTGCAGGACCGCGGCGAGTACGAGCTCAAAGGGGTCCCCGATCGGTGGCGGCTGTTCACCGTCGTGGAACCAGGTTCCCGTCGATGATCACGGTGCTGCTCGCCGACGATCAAGCGTTGGTGCGGGGTGGCTTCCGCGCCCTCCTGGACGCCAAGGACGACATGGAGGTCGTCGGCGAGGTGAGCGACGGCGCGGAGGCCGTCCGACTCGCGACCGAGCTCACCCCGAACGTCGTCCTCATGGACATCCGGATGCCGGTGATGGACGGCCTGGCGGCGACCCGGGCGATCGCGTCGGACGACCGACTGGAGGACGTGAGGATCGTGATCCTGACCACGTTCGGCCTCGACGAGTACGTCTTCGAGGCGATCCGCTCCGGAGCGAGCGGTTTCCTCGTCAAGGACACCGAACCGGAGGAACTGATCCAGGCCGTCCGCGTCGTCGCCGCGGGCGACGCGCTCCTTTCCCCGAGCGTCACCAGGGGGCTGCTCGCCGAGTTCGCGTCACACTCGAAGGAACCCCAGGCATCCGGAGAGCTCGACGGGCTCACCGAGCGGGAGCGGGAGATCGTCGCCCTGGTGGGGGAGGGTCTGTCCAACCAGGAGATCGCGGAACGCCTCTACCTGAGCCCGGCCACGGCGAAGACCCACGTGAGCCGGGCCATGAACAAGCTGCGGGCCCGGGATCGAGCCCAGCTGGTCGTGATCGCCTACGAGTCGGGGTTGGTCCGTCCGGGCTGGCGCGGGTGAGCGAGGCGCCGGCGGGAGACGGCGCTCGTCAGTCGTCGACGGGTGGGGGTGGCGCCGGGAGCGGTCGCGGTGACTCGGTCGGGCCGTGGTCGTCCGCTGATGGCCCGTCGGGCGATGATCGTCTCCGATCCATGAGGCCGAGGGTGAGCACCACGGTCCCGATGAGGGTCAGCGGGGTGATCACGAG
>JBKOUM010000043.1:0-9502 GCA_046723385.1 Actinomycetota bacterium | reverse complement strand
AGTACGTCTACGACTTCTCCGAAGGCAACAAAGACATGAAGGATCTGCTCGGCGGCAAGGGCGCGAACCTCGCCGAGATGACCAACATGGGGCTCCCCGTCCCGCCCGGCTTCACGATCACCACCGAGGCATGCCTGACGTTCCTGAAGCAGGGAGGGCCGCCCGCCGAGATGCTGCAGGAGGCCGGCGAGCATCTGGCCACGCTGCAGGAAGCCATGGGCAAGACCCTCGGCGACGCCGACGATCCGCTCCTCGTCAGCGTCCGGTCGGGAGCCAAGTTCTCGATGCCGGGGATGATGGACACCGTCCTGAACCTGGGGCTCACCGACGCGTCCGTCGAAGGCCTCGCGAAGCAGACCGAAAGCGACACGCGGTTCGCACGCGACGCGTACCGGCGATTCATCCAGATGTTCGGCAAGACCGTGATGGACGTGCCGGCGGACACCTTCGAAGGGGCGCTGGACGAAGCGAAGGAGCGGAAGGGCTCCAACGCGCAGGACACCGACCTGGACGCCGACGACCTCGAGGCGTTGATCGACCGGTTCAAGGCGCTCTACCGGGAGCACACCGGCGAGGACTTCCCGCAGGACCCGAAGGAGCAGCTCCGCCTGGCGATCGATGCCGTCTTCCGTTCCTGGAACGGGAAGCGAGCCAAGGATTACCGGCGCCAGAACCGGATCAGCGACGACCTGGGCACGGGGGTCAACGTCGTCGCGATGGTCTTCGGGAACCGCGGTGACGACTCGGGGACGGGCGTCGCGTTCACGCGCGATCCCTCCACGGGCGAGCGGGTGCCATACGGGGACTACCTCGCGAACGCTCAGGGCGAAGACGTCGTCGCGGGGACCCGCAACACGCTGAAGCTGGCCGAGCTCGAGCGTCTGGACCCGGAGTCGTATAGCGGGCTCCGCGAGGTGATGAACACGCTCGAGGAGCACTACCGCGACATGTGCGACATCGAGTTCACGATCGAGAAGGGCAAGCTCTGGATCCTCCAGACGCGGATCGGGAAGCGGACCGCGCTCGCGGAGTGGGTGATGGCCTACGACATGCTCGAGGAGGGCCTGATCGACGAGGACACCGCGCTGCTTCGCGTCGATGCCGACCGGCTCGAGGAACTGTTCAAACGACGGGCCAAGGCCGACGGCACCACGGCGATCGCGCGCGGGCTCAACGCGTCGCCCGGCGCGGCGACCGGTGAGGTCGTGTTCACGGCGGACGAGGCCGAGCGGCGTGCCAAGGACGAGAGCGCCCACGTGATCCTGGTGCGGCGCGAGACGACGCCCGACGACTACCACGGCATGATCGCGTCGCAGGGGATCCTGACGTCGGCGGGCGGCACCAACTCGCACGCCGCCGTCGTCGCGCGTGGCGAGGGGATCCCCGCGGTCTGCGGGGCCGATCAGATCCGGATCGACACGGGCGCCGGTGCGTTCACGGCGAACGGGACCACGGTCAAGGAGGGCGACGTCATCACGATCGACGGGTTCACCGGCGCCGTGTACGTCGGCGAGCTTGCGTTGGACGAGTCGGTGCTGGAGAAAGCTCGCGTCGGCGACGAGGCCGCGCGTACCGAGAAGGTCTGGCTGGCGTTCGAGCGGCTGATGGGCGTCGCCGACGCGCGCCGCCGGATGCGGGTGCGGGCCAACGCCGACACCCCCGAGCAATCGACGAACGCGCGCGAGCGCGGCGCGGAGGGGATCGGGCTGTGCCGGACGGAACACATGTTCCTGGGTCCCGAGCGCGTCGCGGCCGTCCAACAGATGATCTTCGCGGACTCGCCGGAGGAGGAGCAGGTCGCGTACGACGCGCTGCTGCCGCTCCAACGGGGGGATTTCGTGGGCATCTTCCGAGCGATGGACGGGTTGCCGGTGACGGTGCGGCTGCTCGATCCGCCGCTGCACGAGTTCCTCCCGGACCTGACCGCCCTGTCGGTGGAGGTCGCGCTCGGGCACGAGCGAGGCGGGGACGTCGCGGAGCAGGAGAAGGTGCTGGGGAAGGTTCGCCAGCTCCACGAAGCGAATCCGATGCTCGGCCTCCGAGGCGTGCGGCTCGGGATCCTCAAGCCCGGCCTCTACGCGATGCAGGTCCGCGCGATCGTCGAGGCCGCGTGCGAGGTCCGCGCCGCCGGCGGTGATCCACAGGTCGAGATCATGATCCCGCTCGTGGCGACGGCCCCCGAGCTCGCCCAGATGCGCGCGGAGCTCGAGCCCGCCGCGCAGGAGATCCTTCGCCGAGAAGGCGTCGAGCTCTCCCACCTGGAATGGGGGACCATGGTCGAGCTGCCGCGCGCTGCGGTGACCGCAGGCGAGATCGCGCGGACGGCGGACTTCTTCTCCTTCGGCACGAACGACCTCACGCAGACCGCGTTCGGGTTCAGTCGGGACGACATCGGCAAGTTCGTCGGTCTCTACGAGGAGCGCAAGCTCGTGCCGGCCAACCCGTTCGTCACGATCGACGTCCCGGGCGTCGGCCGGCTGATGCGGATCGCGTCCGACGAAGGGCGTGCGGAGAACCCCGAGCTGCACATCGGGATCTGTGGCGAACACGGAGGAGACCCCGCGAGCGTTCGCTTCTGCGACGAGCTCGGGCTCGACTACGTGAGCTGCTCGCCGTTCCGCGTGGAGACCGCTCGGCTCGCGGCCGGCCAGGCGGTCGTGGGCGCGTTCGCGTCGGCGAGCGCGTGACCGTCCTCGCGTGATGCGCATCACGGTCCTTCGCGTCACGACGGCATAACGTGCACGGTCCTTCCCGGTAAGAGCCCTTCCTCCCCCAGAGGAGGTGGTGACCGTGCCCGCTCGAACCCTCGGACGGCGCCGGTCGTTCGTGACGCTCATCGCCGCGTGCGCGATCGTCGTCGCGCCGGCTGCGGCGCACGCGGTCGTGGTCGATCCCTGGGTCCACGACCACAGCTCGGACGGCATCCCGCCACGGCCGTCCGGCTACACGCAGCTCGTGCAGACGTTCGGACAGCCGTGCAGCGACCGGGCGAACAACTCCCGCTCGTACTGGCCGTCGCAGTCGGCCCGCAACGTGCCCGGCTACGTCTACTACCACCCGTACATCGCGCGCGACGTCGGGTACAACATCCGCAACCACGTGGCCCACGACAAGCGCGACAAGGCCGTGGACTACCTGGTCGGCGGGTACAACTGTCGTTACATCGCCGGGACGACCAGCTGGTCGACCCACGCGTTCGGCGCCGCGATCGACACGAACACCGCCCGGAACCCCATGGGTCAGGACTTCTGGAACGGCAAGGGCGCGGACGGCCGGGACTACGGGCGGTACCTGCCGGACGTATGGCGCGGCGCATACCCGGGCCACTTCTTCTACTGGGGCATCCACTGGTCCCGGCCGGATCCCATGCACTTCCAGTACGTGACCGACTACTGAGCGAGGGGAGAACGATCCATGAAGAAGCTCATGACCATCCTCGTCGCGGCGACGTTCGGTGGGGCCGCCCTCGCCGCCCGAACCGGTATGACGCCGCAGGCCGCGAGCGCCGCGGGGAGTTGCCGAGGCGCTCGCGCACCCGCGGTCGCCGACGCCGCCGGCTCGACGATCGGATCGACCGTCGCGGCCGCCGACGGCGACGCGATCGCGACCGTGCGCGGCGGCCAGGTCACGCGGGTGACGCCACCCGATAGGGGCGCGGGCGTGCTCCGGCACGTGTCCACCCGAGCCGGTGTCGGGACGACCTATGTCCGCGACCGCAGGGGAGGGGACGTCGTCGTCGCGGAGACGTCCGCCGGCGTCCGCCGGTTCCGCGCGCACGGCGAAGCGCTCAACCCGTCGCTCTCCGCGACGGGCCGGCTGGTCTGGGCGCAGGGCGGCGGGGTCCGGATCGTCGGCGCGGGGTCCCGGACGGCCCGGCGGGTCGCGGGTCCCGTGGGCCACGGAACGGCGTTCTCGCCGCTGTTCGACGACGACGGGACGATCGTCGCCGGGATCGCGTCGCCCGCGACCGAGGACGTCCCCGAGGACGAGTACGTCAGCAACCTGTGGCGGTACGACGATGGATCCAGTCGGTGGACGCAGCTCACGTGGTTCCGGGGCGGCGCGGACCGCTGGTCCGTCGTCCGGACGCCGTTCCCGGCGCCCGACGGCTCCGTGGAGTTCGTGCGCGTGCACGGGCGTGCGTCGCTCGACCGGTCGCCGGCCTTCGAGCTCTGGCGGCTCCGCGGCTCCTCGGCGACCGAGGTGCGATCGCTCCCGGGAGAGATGTACCTGGCGGGGTTCGACGGCTCCGCTCGCCTCTGGAACCTCCGCGACGGCACGACCGGATCCTGGACGATCGATCGCGAGCAGGCTGACGGATCTCTCCAGCAGGTAGGCTGCGGCGCCGTCGCGGTCGATCCTCTCGATCGCCCCGATCCCGATCGGTGGTCGTCTGGGCGGACGGCCGGCGCCACCGAGCAGGGAACGACCGAGACGCATGCCTCCGGCCTCGACGAGATCCTCGTCGGAGACTTCTCAAGCTCCGATGCGGCGAACCAGGCGGCGGGCCGGATCCAGAGCGCGATCGGCTCGCCCGCGGCCGTCGTCGACGCCACGCAGGCGCCGGCCGTCCTCCGTCCAGGGGTGTGGGCGGTCATCGTGCCGATCACCTCCGACGATCCCGAAGGGGATCTCGAGCGGTTCCGCCAGGCGCTTCCGGACCTGGCGGACTGGTCCTGGGTCGTCTCGATCTGAAGGAGGGCGCATGGTTCGCGCATCCATCACCGTGACGCTGCTGGTCGGGGCGTTGCTCGGCTCCCTCCCCGGATGTTCGTCGCGGAGCGAACCGGAGCCCGGAACGAGCATGTCCGCTCCGAGCTCGACCTCGGAACCTACGAGCGGATGGCTCGCCGTGATCGCGTCGGCGGCGGACCCCAACGAGCTCGACGTTCCGCGCGCGGACGTCGTTGCCGGGCTCGGGTCCGACGACGGCCACGTCGTCGTGTCGCCCGGCGCGTGTTTCACGGGAATCCCGCAGCGCTACGCCGCGCTCTACGTCCTTGCCGTGACCGACCCGACGCGGTCGGCCGTGGAGGACCGGCTCCGGGGGACCGGGATCGACACCGAGTGGGTCGGCGCGGTCACGTCGACGTGCGTGGACTGACGAGCCTTCGGACCGGCGCACCGAGCCTGCTAGCCTGGCTCGGTGCGCCTGTTCCGCGGGCACCCGATCGCGACGATCCTCGTGGTCGGTCTCCTCATCGTCATCGCCGCGATCGCGGCGTCCGGGGTCGTCGTGTGGCGCGCGGCGCACCACGACGACGCCAGCCAGGTCGACCACGCCGACGCGATCGTGGTGCTCGGCGCGGCGCAGTACAACGGCACGCCATCGCCGGTGTTCCAGGGTCGACTGGATCAGGCCCTCCGCTTGTGGGAGCAGGGCAAGTCCGATCTGATCGTGACCGTCGGTGCCAACCAGCCCGGCGACACGTCGACGGAAGCCCAGGCCGCGGAGAGCTACCTGGTCGACCGCGGGATCCCGTCGGACGCCATCGTGGCGCTCCCGGTCGGGAGCACCACGTACGAGAGCCTGCAGGCCGCGGCGGAAGCCCTGCACGACCGTTCCCTCTCGACGGCGTTCCTCGTCTCCGACCCGTGGCACAACGCGCGGATCAAGGCGATGGCGAACGACCTCGGTCTGACCGGGTACGCTTCCGCGACGTGGACCTCCGGTGCGACCAGTGAGGAGTCGCGCGGCAAGGGCTACGTCCGCGAGACGTTCGCGTACCTGTACTACCGGCTCTTCGGCCGATGAGCGTCTGGAGCCGTCGGTACCGGCGGCTACCATGACTGCCGTGGTGACCCCCCGTGAACGCTCGGAACAGATCGAACGCGACACGCTGTCGCCGCACGCCGTCCTGGCTGCCGAGTCCAGAGGCCGGGAGCGCCCGGAGCCCCCGGACGGACTCCGCACCTGCTTCCAACGCGACCGCGATCGGATCGTCCACGCCAAGGCCTTCCGCCGGCTCAAGCACAAGACGCAGGTGTTCCTGGCCCCCGAGGGAGACCACTACCGCGTCCGTCTCACGCATACGCTCGACGTCAGCCAGATCGCCCGCACCGTGGCCCGGGCGCTGCGGTTGAACGAAGATCTGACCGAGGCGATCGCGCTCGGTCACGACCTCGGGCACACGCCGTTCGGCCACCTGGGAGAGCAGGCGCTCACGCCGTTCCTGGGGCGGCCGTTCCGGCATTCCGAGCAGTCGCTCCGCGTCGTGGAGCACCTGGAGAACGACGGCCAGGGCCTCAACCTGACCTGGGAGGTGCGCGACGGCATGCTCCACCATCCGTGGAGCATGCCGCCGCCCACCACGCTGGAGGCCAAGGTCGTGCGCTACGCCGACCGGATCGCGTACGTCAACCACGACGTCGACGACGCGATCCGGGCGGGGGTGCTCGCCCCGGACGAGCTTCCGTCGGGCGCGATCGACACCCTCGGGGCCACCCACTCCGAACGGATCAACACGCTCGTGACCGACCTGGTCGAGCAGAGCGACGGAAAGCCGGACATGCGGTTGTCCGAGCCGGTGTTCCGCGCACTCGACGACCTCCGCGACTTCATGTTCGCGGAGGTGTACCTCCGGGAGGGAGCGCACGAGGATCACGAGAAGGCCGTCAAGCTCCTGCGCGATCTCTTCTCCTATTTCCTGGAGCATCCGGACGAGCTCCCGGCCGAGTACCGGTCGGCGCCGGGCGACCTTCCGACCCGGGTCGCCGACCACGTCGCCGGCATGACGGACCGGTACGCTCTCAGGACCTACGAGCGGCTCTTCCTTCCCCGGGGCTGGCTCCTGTAACGCGATAGGAGCGGGGTGGCGCGGATCCGCCAGGACGACATCGATGCGGTGAAGGAGCGGACGGACATCGTCCAGCTCGTCGGCAATTACCTCACCCTCAAGAAGACCGGGCACGACTCGCTCTCGGGGCTGTGCCCGTTCCATCAGGAGAAGACCGCGTCGTTCAGCGTGTCGCCGTCCAAGCAGGTCTTCTACTGCTTCGGGTGCGGCAAGGGCGGCGACGCGATCACGTTCCTGCGGGAGCTCGAGCACCTCTCCTACGTGGAGGCGATCGAACGCCTCGCGCAGTCCGCGGGCGTACGTCTCCGCTACGAGGGCGACTCCCCGGCCGAGCAGCGCGCCGCCGCGCGCCGGGCCGCCCTCTACCGAGCCAACGAAGAGGCCGCTGCCCTGTACGCGTCGATGTTGAGCGGCGGGCGCGAGGCTGCCGACGCCCGGGCCTACGTCGCCGAGCGCGGGATCACGCCCGAGTCGATCGAGCGCTTCGGGATCGGGTACGCGCCCGGCTACCCGGACTTCCTGCTGCGCCGGCTCGTCGGATCCGCGGGTCTGTCGCCGGAGATCCTCTTGGAGGCGGGACTGGCGACGCGCGGAGACGACGGGACCGTCCGCGACCGGTTCCGTGGGCGCATCACGTTCCCGATCCAGGATCTCCAGAGCCGCAACATCGGGTTCGGCGCGCGCGTGCTGCCGAGCGACCCGCGCGCGGCGGAGCAGGCCAAGTACCTCAACACAGCGGAGACTTCGATCTATCGCAAGCAGGAGGTCCTTTACAACCTGGACCGCGCGCGTGGGGCGATCGCGCGCTCGGGTGAGGCCTTCGTCGTCGAGGGTTACACCGACGTGATCGGCCTGGCGCAGGCCGGGATCGACAACGCCGTCGCGACGTGCGGCACGGCGCTGGGGGAGAAGCACTTCTCGCTCCTGTCGCGGTTCGCGCAGCGCGCCGTACTCGCGTTCGATTCGGACGAGGCCGGGGCGCGCGCCGCCGAGCGCGCGTCGGCGTTCCAGGAGTCGTTCCCCGTCCAGGCAGTCGTCATGGTGATCCCGGACGGGCTCGACCCTGCGGAGTTCGTCACGAAGCACGGCGCGCAAGGGGTCCGCGACGCGGCCGGACAGGCGCGGCCGCTCGTCGAGTACATGATCCGTCGCACCGTCGAGCGCCACGACCTGACGTCGGTCGAAGGGCGGTCGGCGGCGGTCGCGGACGCGCTCCCACACCTGCAGAAGCTGACCGACCCCGTGCGCCGCAGCGAGTACGCCGGGCTCCTGGCCGACCTGGCGGGCGTGTCAGAGTCCAGCGTGCTCCAGTCGCTCGAACGGCATCTGGGCGGACGGCCCTCCGAAGTCGCCAAGGCGATCAAGAGGACCACGGCGCAGGAGCGCGTGGAGCGCGAGATGTTGAAACTCCTCGCCTCCGACGCCGATACCTTCCGCGAGACCGCGGGGACCCTGACCGAAGACCACTTCCGCACGCCCGCCAACCGTCGGTTGTTCGTGGAGCTCCGCGACGCGGACGGTGACGTGGGCGCGATCGTCGGAGGGCCCGATCCGCAGCTCGCCGGCAAGATCGCGTCACTCGTCGTCGAGCCGCTCGAGGGCGACCACACCCGCGAATACACCGAGGGCGTTCGCGAGCGTCTCCAGGAGTTCCTGCTCAAGTCGCGGAGCGATCGGATGCGGATGGAACTGCAGAAGCTGAACCCCACCGTCGATCCGGAGTGGGAGACCCTCTTCCGGAACCTCGCCGAGGTCGACGGAGAGCTCCGGCGGATCCGTCAGCGCCTCCACGGAGAGGTGTGACGGTGGTGCGTGCGTACCGGGTCGCGGGCCGTGCCGTTCCGTACACTAGGTCGGTCGTGCCCGAGATCGCGAAGGACCCCCGTTGAGCGAAGCCGCCACGGCGCGTGAGCCGTTCGGCATCGACGACGTCAAGGAAGCGATCGTCGCTCGGGGCCGTGAGCGTGGATTCGTCACCTCCGAAGACCTCCTCGAGGCGGTGCCGGTCGAGGACTTCACAGCCGAGCAGGTCGAAGACTTCCTCACGCAGATCCAGGAGCACCTCACCACCGAGGGCATCGAGGTCATCGAGGTTCCCGGGGATGACACCGATGCCGCCACCCAGGTCAGGATCGAGGTCGATCTCCTCCGCGCACCCACGAACGACATGGTGCGCATGTACCTCAAGGAGATCGGCAAGGTCCCGCTGCTCAACGCGGCGCAGGAGGTCGACCTGGCCCGCCGGATCGAGTCGGGGGAGCTGTCCACCGCCCTGCAGCACGAGGTCGCGGAGCACGGCAAGCCCGATCCCAAGGCCCTCAAGTTCCTGGTCGAGAAGGTGTGGGAGATCCGCGATCACCAGCTCTCCGCGTTCGGCAAGGTCGAGGGCATCGGACGCGATCGGATCCCCAAGAGCTACCGCCCCAAGACGGAGCCCGAACTCGACGACTTCTGCCATCGCGTCGAGCGCGACGGCCAGCTCGCCAAGAAGAAGCTGATCGAGGCGAACCTGCGCCTGGTCGTGTCGATCGCCAAGCGCTACGTCGGGCGCGGCATGCTCTTCCTGGATCTGATCCAGGAAGGGAACCTGGGTCTGATCCGCGCGGTCGAGAAGTTCGACTACTCCAAGGGCTACAAGTTCTCGACGTACGCCACGTGGTGGATCCGCCAAGCGATCACCCGAGCGATCGCGGACCAAGCAAGGA
>JBKOUM010000147.1:0-10415 GCA_046723385.1 Actinomycetota bacterium | reverse complement strand
TGGCAGCCCGAGCCCGGCGCGATCCTTAACACGCCGCTCCCGGGGAACACCGCGCTCACGCGGGGGTCGGCGACTAGCCCGTTCCCCGGGATCGTCGCCGACGTCGTGGACGAGTCCGGAGCGCCGGTGCCGCTCGGCGGCGGCGGGTACCTCGTCCTCACCAGGCCGTGGCCCGCGATCGCCCGAACGATCTGGGGCGATCCCGATCGCTACGTGCAGACCTACTTCAGCAAGTACGGGCCTGAGGTCTACGTGGCGGGGGACGGCGCGCGCCGGGACGAGGACGGGTTCTTCTGGCTGCTCGGCCGGATCGACGACGTCATGAACGTCGCCGGCCATCGCCTGTCGACGTTCGAGATCGAATCGGCGCTCGTCGACGACCCCAAGGTCGCTGAGGCCGCCGTCGTCTCGCGACCACACGACCTCAAGGGGGAGGGGATCGTCGCCTTCGTCACGCTCAAGACCGGGTTCGAGGGGGACGCAACGATGCTCGCGGAGCTCCGCGAGCACGTCGCGAAGGTGATCGGCCCGATCGCGAAGCCCGACAACATCATCTTCACCCCCGACCTGCCCAAGACCCGCTCGGGGAAGATCATGCGGCGGCTCCTCCGCGACGTGGCGCGCGGCAACACGTTCGGCGACGTCACGACGCTCGCGAACGCGGAGATCGTGGAGCAGATCCACGACATGGTCGAGACCGCGTCCGCCGAGGAGTGACCGTGTCCTCCACGCTGAGCGGCGCCGAGGCAGCCTTCGTCGACGCCGCCCAGGTCGCGCGGCTCGCCACCTCGATGCCGGACGGGACCCCGCACGTGGTTCCGGTGTGCCCCGCCCTCGACCTGGACCGGATCCTGATCGCCTCGGCGTTCGACCGGAAGGTCGCGAACATCCGCGAGACGCCGTACGTGTGCGTCGCGTTCGACGAGTACACGGAGGATTGGTCGTCCTTGCCGCAGGTGATCGTGTTCGGAGAGGCCTACCTGGTCGAGAGCGGCCCGGAGTTCGAACGCGACGCGACCTTGCTGAACCAGAAGTTCCCGATGTACCCCGCGAGCGATTTTCCGATCGAAGAGGCGACGACCGTGATCATCGAGATCAGGGCGACGCGGGTGTCGAGCTCGGGCTTCTAGCCGGGGACCGGCGGGCCGCCGTTCCGTGCGAAGAAGTCGAGGATCAGGGTCATGTGGCGGATCTGCGCCTCGACGCCGTTCGCGTGGTGCCCCGCCGGGTAGAGCTCGACGTCGACCGGCACCCCGTTCGCGCGGACGGCGTCCACCCACGGTGTGACGCCCTCCAGCGGGCACCTCGGATCGTTCTCGCCCGCGATCACCAGGGTCGGCGCCTTCACGTTCCCCACGTACGTCATCGGGTCGCTACGCCGGTACGCGTCGGGCGCTTCCTCGGGGGAGCCGCCGTAGACGGCGACGTCCCAGGCCTGGAGCTCCGGCGCGCACGCGTGGTGGGCGGCCACGAAGTCCCCCGCTGGGATCCCGGCGAAGATCGCGCGCCAGCGGTCGGGGTGGACGCCGGCGTTGAAGCACGCGAGGCACCCGCCCCACGACCAGCCGCTCCAGAAGACCCGTTCGGGATCGACGACGTCGTCGGCCTCGAGGGCGTCCAGGCACGCGATGATGTCTTCGGTTTCCGTGAAGCAGACGTTCCCGATCAGCGCGTCGCGGAACGCGGTGCCGTACCCGGTGGAGCCCCGATAGTTGATGAGGATGACGGCGTAACCGGCGTCGACGAACGCCTGGGATTCGGGGTCGTACCGGTCGCGCTCGTGCCATTCGGGGCCGCCGTGCACCGACATCACGGTCGGGAACGGACCTTGTCCGTCCGGGGTGACGACGAACGCCTGGATCCGATCACCGCTCGGGTTCGTGAAGAAGAACGGTCGGAAGGGCCGGCCCGACGGCGCCGGCTCATCCGACTGAGGGAGCACGTCGCGGCCGTCATGGGCAACGGTCCGCGACGCGCGTGTCGCATCGCCCGTCTTGCACCACACGGATCCGTCTGGCCGGACGGCCGCCCCACCCTCCTCCTCGATATCGCCGTCGGGATCGAAGATCAGATCGATCGTGCCGTTCCGAGGGTCGACCCGGAAGAGCTGCGCTCGCCCCTCGTGCTCGTGGCGGACGAGCAGCGCCGACGCGTCCGGCCACCAATCCACCGGGAACACCGCACCGGGGAGGTCGATCTCCAGATCCCGGCGTTCGCCGGTCACCGGGTGCCAGATCGCCGGTCGCTCGAAGCCGCTGAGCTCGCTGGTGAACGCGAGCCGCTGATCACCGGGCACCGGCGACCACGCCTCCGGCGCCAGGTTCCGCCCCGGGTCGACGAGGTCGCGCCGGAGCACCCCCGCGTCGAGGTCGAAGACGCGGAGCGCCGCATGCAGGATGTCGCCGGCTTCGGCGTGACTCACGCAGATGAGAGCGCCGTCCGCCGAGAGGCCGCCCCCCATCGGATACATCCTCCCGACGCCACTCGCGAACGGCGTCGCCCACAGCACGCGCGGCGGTGTCCCGGCGTCGATCACGTACGTGCTGTACGTGCCGTCCACCTCGATCGTGATCGCGCAGCGGCTCCCGACGAACGCGAGGCCCGTCAGCCAGCCCTCGGGCAGATCCGGGAACAGGGCCTCGGGCGGCGCATCCTCCCCGGCGACGACCACGCGGCCTCGCTCGTCCCCGGTCGTGTCGCTCCACCACGCGAAGCGGCCGTCCGGGAGGACCAACGCCGGCCCGTCCACCCCGATCGGTTCGGCGCTCAGCTGCCCCCAGGAGCCATCCGAGAGGCGGTGGGTCCAGACCTGTCGCGAGCCGCTCCGGTTCGAGACGAACGCGAGCAGGTCCGGGTCGTTCGCGGACCAGACGGGGAAGTCGTGCTCGTCCGCGGTGAACCGTCGGATCCAATCGGGAGGCGGCATCGCCGAGGAGCTTACCGACGGGACCTCGTTCGATGGTATGCCCGCCCGTCAGGACGGCCGAACTCGCAGCAGGCTTGCCACTCCGAGTCCGGCGCCGTTACCATCGTTAGCACTCGCACCTGCCGAGTGCTAGCAGTCGGCATCCGGTTCTGAGAACGGTAAGGAGGGAAGCGATGGCACCGAAGCTCATCAGCTTCGACGAGGACGCCCGTCGGGCGCTCGAGCGGGGGATGGACCAGCTCGCGAACGCCGTCAAGATCACGCTGGGCCCCAAGGGCCGCAACGTCGTCCTCGAGAAGAAGTGGGGCGCCCCCACGATCACGAACGACGGGGTCTCGATCGCCAAGGAGATCGAGCTCGACGACCCGATGGAGAAGATCGGGGCCGAGCTCGTCAAGGAGGTCGCCAAGAAGACGGACGATGTCGCGGGTGACGGCACCACCACCGCGACGGTCCTGGCGCAGGCGATCGTCAAGGAGGGGCTCCGCAACGTCGCGGCGGGCGCCAACCCGATGTCCCTCAAGCGCGGCATCGAGCGTGCGGTGGAGCTCGCGGTCGAGAGCATCAAGAACCAGTCGAAGGACGTCGACTCGAAGGACGAGATCGCCCAGGTCGGGGCGATCAGCGCGGCCGACCCGGAGATCGGCGAGAAGATCGCCGACGCCGTGGACAAGGTCGGCAAGGACGGCGTGATCACCGTCGAGGAGTCGAACACCTTCGGGATGGAGCTGGAATTCACCGAGGGGATGCGGTTCGACAAGGGCTACATCTCGATGTACTTCATGACCGACCCCGAGCGGCAGGAGGCCGTCCTCGAAGAGCCGTACATCTTGATCGCGAACCAGAAGATCGCCGCGGTCAAGGACATGCTCCCGCTCCTGGAGAAGGTCATGCAGGCGGGCAAGCCGCTCGTCGTGATCGCCGAGGACGTCGAGGGTGAGGCCCTCGCCACGCTCGTCGTCAACCGGATCCGCGGCACGTTCTCGAGCACGGCGGTCAAGGCGCCGGGGTTCGGCGACCGTCGCAAGGCCATGCTCCAGGACATCGCGATCCTCACCGGCGGTCAGGTGATCTCCGAAGAGGTCGGTCTGAAGCTCGAGAACGCGACCCTCGACCTGCTCGGGTCCGCCCGCAAGGTCGTCGTCACCAAGGACGAGACGACGATCGTCGAGGGCGGCGGCAAGGACGAGGACATCCAGGGACGGATCAACCAGATCAAGGCCGAGATCGAGAAGACCGACTCGGACTACGACCGCGAGAAGCTGCAGGAGCGTTTGGCGAAGCTCTCCGGCGGCGTCGCGGTGATCAAGGTCGGTGCGGCCACCGAGGTCGAGCTGAAGGAGAAGAAGCACCGCATCGAGGACGCCGTGCAGTCGACCAAGGCGGCCGTCGAAGAGGGCATCGTGCCGGGAGGCGGCGTGGCGCTCCTCAACGCGCAGTCCGCGCTCGACAAGGTGGACCTGGACGGTGACGAGCTCACGGGCGCGGCGATCGTGCGCCGGGCGCTCGAGGAGCCGATCAAGCAGATCGCGCAGAACGCGGGCCTCGAGGGCGGCGTGATCGTGGAGAAGGTCCGCGCGCTGCCCGAAGGCCAGGGACTCAATGCGGCCAACGGCGAGTACGGCGACATGATCAAGTTCGGCGTCGTCGACCCCGCCAAGGTCACGCGCTCGGCGCTGCAGAACGCGGCCTCGATCGCGGCGCTGTTCCTGACCACGGAGGCCGTGGTGGCGGAGAAGCCGGAGAAGGAGAAGGTCCCGGCGGGCGGTGGCGGCATGCCCGGCGGCGACATGGACTTCTAGGCTCCGTCGTTCCAGCATCGAAGCGATCGGGCCCCGAGCGACGCTGGGGGCCCGATCGCTTTGCGGTGCTCGTCTCCGCCGTGGGAGCATCGCTGCGTGGCTCCGCGAGCGGCCCAGACGAGAACCTCCCTTGCCTCGGTCGCGAAGGATCGGGCTCTCCGTCGAGCGCTCCTCGCGTTCGCCATCTTCCGTCCGGCCGAGTCCGCGCAATGGATCGCCATCCTCGTGTTCGCCTATCACGCGGGCGGAACGGGCGAGATGGCGGTGGCCGCCGTGGTGCTGCTCGTGCCGGCTGCCATCGCGGCTCCCGTCCTCGCCCATCTGGGCGATGCGCTGCCCCGGGGGAAGGTGCTCGCCTTCGGGTACGTCGCGCAGGGTGTCTGCATGGGTGCCACGGCGCTCGCACTCGGCGCGGGAGCGCCCGATGCGCTCGTGTTCGTCCTCGCGGCCGCGGCGAACGTCGCGATCACGATGACCCGTCCGGTGCACCTCGCGATCCTGCCCGACCTTGCGCGTTCTCCGCGCGAGCTCGCCGCTGCGAACTCGCTCTCGAGCACGATCGAAGGGGTCTCGCTGCTCGTCGGTCCCGTGATCGCCGCGATCTGCCTCGAGGCGAGCGGGCCCGGGGCCGTATACGGGATCGCCGCGATCGGGTTGCTGATCGCAGCGGTCCTCGTCCTGGGGATCGATCGGCCCGCCTCCGCCGCGCCCCCGATCACGCACGATCGCGTCAGCGGGGCCTTGGAGGGCTTCCGAGAGTTGCGCAGGCGCAGCGGTGCCCGCGTCCTGCTCGGCTTCGTCGCCGGACAGACCGCCGTGATCGGCGCCTTGGACGTGCTCACCGTCGTGCTCGCTCTCGGGCTGCTCTCGATGGGCCCTGCGGGTCCGGGCGTGCTCTCGGCGGCGGTCGGGATCGGCGGCCTCGTGGGCGCGGCCGCGACCGTCCTGCTGATCGGTCGCGATCGGCTGTCGTGGCCGTTCCTGATGGGTGTCATCTGCGTGGGACTCCCCATCGCCGGTGTCGCGCTGATCCCGAGCGTTGCGGTCGCCTTCTTCCTCCTCGCGATCTCGGGGGTGGGGAAGAGCTTCCTCGACGTGACCGCTCGAACGTTGCTGCAGCGGAGCGTCGACGACGACGTGCTGGCTCGGGTCTTCGGGGTGCAGGAGGGGTTGAACATGGCAGCGATGGCGACGGGGTCGGTCCTCGCGCCCGTCCTGGTCGCGCTCCTGGGTCCCCGTGGGGCGTTCGTGGCGGTCGGGCTGTTCCTTCCGATCATCGCGCTGCTCGCGCTTCGACCGATCCGCGCGGTCGACGACAGCGCGATCCGGGTCGACCCGGCGGACATCGAGCTCCTCCGCGACACGCCGATCTTCGAACCCCTCGGCCCGATGATCCTGGAGCGTGCGGGGCGCAAGCTCATCAGGGTGGACGTGCCGGCCGGAACCGTGCTCATGCGGGAAGGAGACCCCGGCGATCGGTTCTACGTGATCGCCGAAGGCAACGTGGAGGTCAGGGCCTCCGGCTCCACGCTCCGACACCTTGGACCCGGCGATCACCTCGGCGAGATCGCGTTGCTGCGGAACATCCCCAGGACGGCAACGGCGATCTCCACGACCCCGTGCTCGCTCCGGGCCTTGGAGCGCAAGGCTTTCCTCGCGATCATGACCGGATCTCCCGAGGCGCGGGAGATCGCGGATCAGGAGATGGAACGTCGGCTGGCCAACGGGACGCAAGCCGATCCGGCGCCGTAACGAAAGCGCAACATCTGGGTGCGAACCACCGTCGCCGGAGGGTCGAACGGCTGGGTGGAGCCCCTCTCTCCGAGCGAAGGCCCCGGTGCGATGCACCGGGGCCTTCGCGATCTCGGAGCCCTCGTATGCTCCGGCCACCGTGGAGGAGTTCGAGATCCGGATCCGCTGGCGTGACATGGACAACTACGGTCACGTCAACAACGCCGTCTACCTGACCTACCTCGAGGAATGCCGCGACCGTTGGGTGCGCGAGGCCGTGGGCGGTGAGGTGGACTTCGTGATCGTTCGGATCGCGATCGATTTCCGAAGGGAACTCTCCCTCACCGATGAAGGGGTGGTCGTCACCTGCCGCGGGACGGGGTACGGCGCGTCATCGATCCGGACCGCG
The DNA here is from genome assembly GCA_046723385.1 of Actinomycetota bacterium. GTDB lineage: Bacteria > Actinomycetota > UBA4738 > UBA4738 > HRBIN12 > AC-51. The sequence goes on along the minus strand of JBKOUM010000147.1, from coordinate 3,547 downwards.
GAGACGATCCGCGCCAAGGCCGGGTGGATCGCCGCGGAATCGGAGTCCGTGGTCGTCGCCCATGACCCTGGAGCGCGGCGGTCGCGGCCGCTCACCGCCGCGGAGCGGTTCGCTCTGGACGCGGCGATCGCGGCCGACGCCGGCGAGCTCAACCGGGGAGGATCCGGCGCCCGAACCTGAAGTGGTCGCGGTACCAGCCGTCGCCCACCCACATGATCGTGACGCCACCCGGCGTGCTGCTGGAGTCCAGCGAATACCCGCGGCCGATGTACGTATCCACGTGGTCCACGGTTCCGTCCCGGTCCCCGTCGTAGAACATCAGGTCGCCGGGCCGGAGGCGACCGAAACGGATCTTCGTCGGTGCCATCCTCGCCATGTCGGCCGACGTCCGCTGCGGGAGCGACCAGCCGTTGTACGGCCGCGGAGGTGTGACGTTCCATGCGCCGCCGTCGTCTTTCCGCAGCAACCACCAGGAGAAGCCGGAACAATCGAACCCGGACCGGGGCTGTCCGCCGAGCGCGGCCGGCTCGGGTGAGGCGAACCCCCACTCGCCGCCCCAGACGTAGGGGTAGCCGTTGTAGCGGATCCCCCACTGCACGACCTGCTTCATCCGGTCGCCCAGGTACGGAAGCTCGATGTGCGAGTACTGCTCGAGCAGATCGTCGATGGCGTAGGAGGGCTGCGTGGTGGCACGGAACAACGAGTACGCGACCTGGGCGCGCGACATCGGGTCGCTCGGATCGACGTCCCTCGCTTCGGATCCGCTCGGCGCGTTGTAGCGGAGGTAGAGCCGCATGCCCAGGAGCGTCGTGCCGAAGTTCCGGGGGAGCCGGAAGGTCTGCCCGGCGTGCGTGTGCAGGTGGTTCAACCCTGCCACGGCCGGCTTGAGACCGAGCGGCAGGACGAGCGCCCGATGGAGCACGGCCATCGTCACGCCGTCGTCGGGCGCGAACGCCCTGTCCTTGCCTGCCTTCATCCACCCGTGGCGGACCGCGACGGCGGCGTACCGGTACCAGGAGCTCGAGGCGTCCAGGTCGGAGAACACGAACGAAGCGTCGGGGGCTTCGTCGGGCGCGAACGCCTTCACGATCGCGCGCGCGAGGTGCTTCCGGCTCTCGATCCGATCCGGGTGGAACGGATAGCTGCCGTTCTCGTTCGGGGCGTAGTCCCGCATCCAGTCGTTCGTCGCGGCGACCCAGCGGATCGCCTCCTTCGCCCATCCGTCGGAGGCATCCAGATCAGAGAACGTGATCGTCGCGCCGGCCGAGGAGACGGAACGCGATCCCGCCGACGGGTACACGATCGGTGTCTGCGGGATCGAGGTGTCGACAGCCTCGGACATGCCTGCGAAGGTCCCGGGGGCCGGAGGAGCGGCCGATGCCGGAGCGGAGACGCACAGGCCCGCGAGCACCACGCTCAGTGCCGCGGGCGTGCCTGAGCGACGCCGGAACCATCCCCCCAGACCCATGCACCGGTGGTCGGCACGGGGGCCGCGGGTCTTGAGCACGCGGAGCGAACGTATCGCTCCGCGTGCGAGGCGTCAGTCCTTCGGACCGTCCTTGCGGACCTCCTGCACCTTCTTCAGCGCCTCGCGGAGATCGGCGAGCCAATCCTCCTGCCGCTCCGAGACGAGGCGCACACACCAGGCCAGCGCGTGGCTCCTGGAACGGGCGACGCCCGCGTCCACCAGCGTGTCCAGGACCTCACGCTCCGGCATCCGGAGCCGGGTCATCGCGGGGATCGCGAGCGTGGTGAACAGGAACCGCTGGTCGGCGCACCTGGCGCCCCAGCTGATCTTGCGTCCGAAGCGGCGCTCAGCCTCGTCAGCGATCCGCATCCGCTGTGCGCGGGTGTCCTCCCTGAATCCGGAGATCCGCGCCTCGACCGACGCGGTCCGCGTCTCGGGGCCGACATCCTGCGGGAGCTCCGGTTCCGCCAAGGTGCCCACCACGAGGATCTCGTCCCGATCGAACGTGACCTCGATGGGCCCGGCGAACCAATCGCTCGGGAGCCTGCCGGTGAACCATCCCTCGAGGTGCTCCTGGAAGTCGCTCTTCTCGCTCATGCGGTGAGATTACATCATTACATGGATGCGTCAACGCCGGGACTCGCCATCAGGGAACGAAGATCGGAGCGCGCGCCTGCCGGGAGCGGTGTACCGTGCGCGCACGGTGGGGACGAGCCCGAAAACCGAACGCGGATGCGCCGCTGGGGCCGGTCCGTGACCGCCCTCTGGTGGCTCCTCGGCCTCGTCGTCCTGATCGCCGCGGCTCGAGCGATGGTCGCCTCGATCCAGAGCCACGTCGCGTCTCCCGATCCCGAGAGCCCCTCTGCGCCGCAGCTCGCGGTGAGGACGAAGCCCCTGGCGGGGATCCCTGCGATCCGGAACTTCTTCCGGACGTCCCAAACGCCGGTCTACTTCGTGAGCGCGACGGCGTTCAACCTGCTCGGGATCGACCGGTGGGTCCGGACGTTCCGGTTCATCAACTACTACGACTCGTTCGACGGCTGGCACCCGAACGTGTTCGTTCCTCGAGAACGGTCGCCGCGAACCTTCGAGTCGATCGAGGAGATCGTGAACTACCTCCTCAGCCACAAGGAGGTCTCCGACCTGGTTCGCGAGCGCGGCAGGGGGAAGGCCGCGTTCCTGATGTTCGACGAGGAGACGGAAGAGCTCGCGGAGGAGCTCGGACTCGACGTGGCGTTCCCTCCGGCTTCGCTCCGGCATCGACTCGACTCGAAGATCGAGACGACGCGCCTGGGCAACGACGCGGGGGTTCCGAGCGTCCCGAACACGATGGGGACGGCGGCGACCTTCCCGGACCTGCTCGCCCTCGCCGGGGGCGCCGGGCTCGGGACGGATCTGGTGGTCCAGACGCCGTACGGCGACTCCGGGCAGACGACGTTCTTCATCGCCGACGAGGACGACTGGAAGGGCTTCGAGAAGGAGGTGGCCGGCGAGCAGATCAAGGTGATGAAGCGGATCGAGCCGCGGGAGCTCGCGATCGAGGGGGTGATCACCCGGCACGGGACCCTCGTGGGCCCGCTCATGGCGGAGCTCGTCGGTTTCGAAGAGCTCACGCCGTACGACGGCGGATGGTGCGGCGACGACGTCTCGCCCGAGCTCCTCACCGAGACGCAGCGTCGGATGGCGCGCGAGCGCACCGTCGCGATGGGCGACCGTCTGCGCGAGGAGGGGTACCGCGGTTACTTCGAGCTCGACTTCCTGCTGGATGCCCAGACGGGCGATCTGTGGCTCGGCGAGCTCAATCCACGGGTCACGGGCGCATCGAGCATCACGAACGTCACCTCGGTCGCGTACGGCGACATGCCGCTGTTCCTGTTCCACCTGCTCGAGTTCATGGACGTCGACTACGAGATCGACGTCGACGAGCTGAACGAGCGGTGGGCGCAGGTCCAGAACCTGGATGAGTGGACGCAGTTCATCCTGAAGCAGACGGAGGACGTGACCGAGCGGATCACGCGGGCGCCGGCGTGGGGCCAGTGGGATTTTGCCCACCCCCGCCGGGTCCGGGTGCGTAGGAGA
>JBKOUM010000033.1:0-11050 GCA_046723385.1 Actinomycetota bacterium | reverse complement strand
GGCGCTGCTGCCGGAGCGGGCGCCGCTGCCGGGGGGGGCGCTGCCGCTGGAGCGGGCGCCGCGATCGCGGGGGCGCCCACGGCGGCCGGGATCGGGGGAGGTTGCACGACGATCGGCACCGCCTGCGCAAGATCCACCGTGCGCCGAGGGGCCTCACGGCCGGGGAGGACCCGGTCGGCGTGCACCACCCGCGCGCTCTCTTCGTCCTTCGCGAAGCGTGGCGCGAACCGCATGTATCCGGCGACCAACGCGATGAGCAGGAGCACCGCCAGGATCCCGCTGAGCCACGAGAGCCAGTAGATCCACCCACCCGTGTTACGGACGGGGGTGACCGTGGGATCGATCGAGGTCTGCGCCAGCGCCATGGACGCCGTCACGACGATCGCGGCGAACGCTCCCGCGAGCACGACGGTCGCCTTCCGGGCGGGGGTCATCGGCGGGGATTCTCGCAACCGGGGGTGCAGGCGGCAACCGGGAGAGGTGAAGAAGAGCCGGAGGGGGGAGTCGAACCCCCGACCTACCACTTACGAGGCGGTTGCTCTGCCACTGAGCTACTCCGGCGGAGGCGTCAGGATACCAACGGCGCAGGTCGCGGTGGGGATGACGCGGCGTCCAGGTCGCGTCCGAACGAGCCGATACACCACCGGAAGGAGGCGGCTCGTGGCGTGTGTGCTCGTGATCGACGACGAACCGGGGATCCGGAACGTCCTGCGTTCGTCCCTCGAAGCATCCGGCTTCGAGGTCGTCCTCGCCGACGACGTCTCCGCGGGATCGGGGTCGCGCGGCGTCAACGACCGGACGCGATCGTGCTCGATCTGGTGATGCCGGTGATGGACGGGCACACGGTCTTGGACATCCTCCGTGCCGACGAGAAGACACGGTACGTCCCCGTCGTGGTCCTCAGCGCGCTCACCCAACAGGCGGTGAAGGACCGATGCCACGCACAGGGCGTCGCCTCGTTCATCGCGAAGCCGTTCGATCCGTCCGACGTCGCCGCCGCGCTCCGCGACCTCACCTGATCACCCCGACGGGGTACTGGCACCACCGCCGAGATGCAGGGGCGCCGCCCTGGCCACCTCCGCTCGCTGCGCGTCATGATGAGGCCCGATGGATCAGGGTCCCGGACTCGGCAACGGTGAGGTCGGCCGCGTGATGGTCGGCACCGACCGGTCGCAGACGGCGTCGCGCGCCGTGGGCTGGGCTGCCTCCTTCGCCGCGCTCTACGACGCCGAGCTCCACCTGGTGCAGGTCGTGATCCCTTCCACCCCTTCCGACACCGAGTTCGGATCGGCGGAACGCACCAGGGCGGCCGCGGCCGCCGAGGATCTGCAGCTCGAGGCGGAGCGGATCGCCGGCGGCCGCGGCCGCTCTCACGTGGTGATCGACGACGACCCGGCGATGGCGATCGTGCACGCTGCCGAGGACGCGAAGATCGACGTCCTCGTCGTCGGGAACGCCGGCATGGCGGGTCGCAAGGAGTTCTTGTTGGGCAACGTCCCGAACCGGATCAGCCACAACGCGCGGTGCACCGTGATCATCGTGAACACGACGGACGGCGGCACGACCGCCGTCCGCGACCCGCGGAGCGTCACGACGATCCGTTCGAGCGCCGTCGAGACCGACACCCGGCCCCACCTGATCTCGCGCGGAACCAAGATCACGACCGTCTTCGCGAAGCACGGGCTGAAGGAGCTCTTCGGACGACCCGACGACGAAGGCACGGTCGGACGGACGCGAACCGCGAAGCGCGTCCGCCAGGCCCTCGAAGAGCTCGGCCCGACCTTCTGCAAGCTCGGCCAGATCCTCTCGACCCGGCCCGACCTGATCCCGCCCGAGTTCATCGCGGAGCTGGCCCAGCTCCAGGACAACGTGCCCGCCCTCACCGAGGAACAGGTCGTCAAGGTGATGGAGCAGGAACTCGGGGTCCCGTGGGAAGACGTCTTCGATCACATCGAGCCCGCGCCGCTCGCGGCGGGGACGATCGCCGAAGTGCACCGAGCGACCCTCGCGAACGGCGACCCGGTCGTCGTCAAGGTCCAGCGACCGGACGCGAAGGAGCAGATCGAGCAAGACCTGGCCCTGCTCGGGGTGTTCGCGGAGAAGGTGAGCGGCCGCCAGCAGCTCAAGCAGGTGATCGACATGGAGGCCGTCTTCCACCACCTGTCGACCTCGCTGCACCGCGAGTTGGACTTCCGGCAGGAGGCCAGGAACATGGACCGGCTCCGCGAGGTGATCGCGCCGTTCTCACGCCTCGCCGTCCCCGACCTCTACCCCGACTACTCGACGTCGCGCCTGCTGACGATGCGCGACGTCCAGGGCGGCCCGATCTCGATAGCTCCCGAGGGCCCGGTCCGGCACGAGGTCGCGGTGCAGCTGCTCGAGTCCTTCTACAAGCAGGTGATGGTGGACGGCTTCTTCCACGCCGACCCCCACCCCGGGAACCTGATGTGGCAGCCGGTCGAGGATCGCCTCTACTTCCTGGATCTCGGCATGGCCGGTGACGTCGGCGCCGACATGCGGGAGTCGATGATGCTGTTGCTCATGGCGTTCTGGCAGGAGGACGTCGGGTTCCTGACGGACGTCTCGCTGATGCTGTCCGGGGCGATCGACCGCAGCGACCTCGACGTCGAGGCTTTCCAGGGTGAGATCGGGGCGCTGATGGTCAAGTACCGGGGCGCGTCCCTGAAGGACATCCAGCTCGGGCCGGTCCTGCAGGAGATGACCGAGATCTCGCTCCGGCACGGCGTGCCGCTGCCCGCGTCGCTGACGCTCACGGCGAAGGCCCTCGCGCAGATGCAGCTGGCGGCCGCCGAGCTCGACCCGACGGTCGACCCCTTCGACGTCGCAGGCCGGTTCCTGATGCGGAGCGTGATCAGGGGGATGGGCGCGAAGACCGACCCCAAAGCGCTCTTCTACCAGTCGCAACGGTTGAAGGTGCGCTTCATGCGGGTCGTCGAAGCGGTCGAGCGGCTGATCGGCGCCCGGCCGGGTCAGAAGCTCGAGGTGAACTTCCGGGCGACCACGTTGGAGCGGACCATTCGCCGAGCCGGGCGCCGGCTGGCGCTCGCGTTGACGGCGGGCGCCGCGATGCTCGGCACCGCGCTCACCGCCGTGTCGGACAAGGTGACGTGGTGGTTGCCGGTCGCGTTCGGCGTCGCCGCGTTCGTGCTGACGGTGGGGTTGATCGTCGACCTCGTCCGGAAGCGCGAGTAGGCATCACGTCAAGACCCGCGGTCCGGCTCCGGCGCTACTCCAGGTCGACCTCGCTGCCCTTGGAGGTCATCGTCGTGGGCATCGGCTCCTGCTCCACCGCGCCGCGCTTCTTCTTGACCGACCGCATCACGATGCGCTCGAGGACGAACGCGACGATCGCCATCGCGATGCCCACGGCCCAGCGCTCGGCACGGCGGATCCCGGTTGGCTTGGGTGTCTCGCGTCTGGCCATCACGTCGCTCGGGCACGACGTTCGGCGAGCGCGACGAACACGACGCCCCAGGCGATGGCGAGCGCTCCCCAGAACGAACCCTCGGAGCCTGGGTACGGAAGGCTGCTGCCCGGATACGTCGCGAAGACGATCGAGGCGACGCCGTAGACGATCGAGCCGATGCAGGTGAGCCACGCGACGATGCGCCAGCCCTCCGTCCGCTTGGACGCCAGCGCGCCCATGAGGACGACGCCGACGCCCATGATCGCCATCCCGGTCCAGTGGTGGAGCTCGACGTGGGGGTCGCTGGGAGGACCCGCCCGCTGGAGCCTCGCCATCGTCCAGGCGAACGCGCCCCAGACCGGCGCGCTCACGATCGCGGCGATCAGGAGCTCCGGCGCGATGCCTGGGCCGCGGGCCGTGAACCACCCCCAGCCCTTCGAGATCGTGAGCAGGACCACGACCGGAACCACGAGGATCACGGCGAAGACCAGGAACCCCCAGTCGAGGGCGAGGAGGCCGCCGATCACGGTCGCGAGCGCTGCGGCGCCGAGCATCTGGAGCAGCGCCACGTCGGAGCGCCGCCACGACAAGATCAGGAGCGGGGTGGCGACGAAGATCCCGGTCGCGACGCCGGAGCTCCCGATGTCGTGGACGCGATGGATCTGACCCTCGCCGCCCTCGATCCAGCCGAGGAACAGTCCGATCCAGCCGAACAGCGCGAGCCCGAAGATCAGGGCGAAGAGCACGGCGAGCGCGCTGAACCACGTGCGTCTCGTCTTGGAGAGCTCGTCCGTCGCCATCGCTGCCATCTCGGTCCCCTCTCGTTCGATCACACCGACACGTGCTCGGTCTGCGTGGCCGGCTCCGCGTCGCCTCCGTCTGCCGCCCGATCGTTCTGCCTGCCGACGGGCACGTCCCCCGTCACGGTGGTGCCGCGGCCGGACGCGCTGTCGACGCGGAAGGTCCCGCCGATCGCAGCCAGTCGGTCGGTCACCCCCTGCAGCCCGCTCCCCGACACGGCGGCCGGATCGAACCCCCGCCCATCGTCGGTGACGGTGAACCGCAGTCCGGCTTCCGCGCGGCGGAGCTCGATCGACGCGCTCGACGCGCCCGCGTACTTCGCGATGTTCTGCAAGGCCTCGAGGCACGAGAAGTAGACCGCCGACTCGACGTCTTGGTCGAACCGGCCGACGCCGGCGGCGTCGACCCGCACCGGGATCGAGGCCTTGCGCGCCTGCGACTCCAGGGCCGCGCCGAGACCCTTGTCGGCGAGGAGCGGCGGGTAGATCCCGCGGGCGAGGTCACGGAGGTCGTCGAGGGCCCCTTGCATCTCCGCTTCGATCTGCCCGAGCATCTCTTCGGTCCTGGACGGGTCGCGCTCCACGAGCTGCCGAGCGAGGCGCGCCTTCACGGCGAGCGCGACCAGCTGCTGCTGCGCGCCGTCGTGGATGTTGCGCTCGAGCTTGCGTCGCTCGTCGTCCTGCGCGGCGACCAGCCGACGACGCGACTCGCGGAGCTCTTCCACCAGCCCGACGTTGCGCAGCACGAGCCCCGCCTGGGAGGCCAGATCGGCGACCAGTCGCTCCTTCGCGGGGGTCATGGGATCGTTCGCAGGCATCGACACCGAGAGGGCTCCGAGGAGCTCGCCGCGGTCCCGGACGGGAACCGCGTACTCACCCTCGATCGTGGGCATCGCGTCGCCATCGATCCTGACGCCGCCCGCGGGCGCGCCGTCGGTCGGCCACGACGCGCCGGGACGGAGCTCCCGGCCGACGCGCAGCCAGACGCGCGCGCTCGCCGCGCCAGCCCCCTCGCCGAGGATCTGCGCCATCCGAGGAACGACGTCCTCGGTCGCGTAGGCACCGCCAACGCGCGACGAGAACTCGGTGAGGACCTCGTAGGGGTTCGCGCGCTCCCCATAGACCAGACGGTCGGCGAATCGGCGCGCGCGGCTGCGGACCGGTTGGAACGCGAGCGCGAGGACGACGGCGGCGATCACGGCGAGCGTCGTGTCGCTGCTCCCGACGATCAGGCTCCCGGCGGCCACGATCGCCGCGTAGACGAGCGCGACGAACGCCGCGAGCACGCCGGCGACCACCGTCTTCCGAACGACGACGTCGAGGTCGTAGAGGCGGAAGCGCAGCACGGCGATCCCGATCGAGACGGGGAACGCGAGGAACCCCGCGCCGCCCACGATCGCCGCGAGGACGCCGGAGCCGGACAGGACGAAGTCGCCGATGATGATCGTGACGAACGCGAACACGAGCCCGAACGCGACCCACTTGATCTGCTGGCGCTCGATCCCTCTCGCCCGGCGGAACCGCAGGAAGAGCGAGCAGACCGACGCGAGGAAGACGAGCGGGAACAGCAAGCCGATCACCGGGTCGATGACCAGCTTGTGAACGAAGAAGGGGTTGGCGACGCCGATGTTCTCCTTCGACCCCGTCAGCGTCGGCTGCCCGAAGATCAACGTCACGCCGACCAGAGCCAGGAACGCGAGGATGCCCCAGAACAAGGGCCGCCATCGGGGCGATGGCAGATGCCCGTCGGGGAACACGAGCGGGAGGATGAAGATCACGGGGAGGATGCCCAGGAGCCACCCGAAGTTGTTCAGGAGCCCCAGGAACACGACGAACGGGCCCGTGTCGCCGCGCACCACGAGCCAGGTGAACAGCTCTCCTGCGAGGAAGCTGCTCGCGGTGAGGAGCGATGCGTACAAAAGCATCAGGCCGATCACGTTCCTGCGGTCGCGACTGACGATCACCGAGCCGACGACGCCGAACATCGAGAACGCGAAGATGTAGGGCACTTGTTCGGAGAGCGGTTCGTGGTTCGCGACGACGAGAGCGGCGCCGACCATGGCGATCGCGATGAAGATCGCGAGCACGATCCACGGCCACCGGGCCGGACGGGGCTGCGTCGTCGTTCCTGGCGCGCTCACGCGATCACCAGCTGGAAGACCTCGACCGGCTCCTCGCGCCCCTTCACGATGCGCATGCCGATCGGCGTCACGGCGACCTCCGGGGCGGCGGCGACGGTCGTCGCCGCCGCCACGATCTCGCCCGCGTCGGCCTCCGACTGCAACCGCTGCGCCACGTTCACCGCGTCGCCCACGACCGTGTATTCGAGGCGGCCGCCGCCGCCGACGGTCCCGGCGATCACCGAGCCGGTGTTGACGCCGATCCCGACGCCGAGCGTCGGGACGTCGGCGCCCCAGCCGCCGGCGTTCAGCTCCGCCTGACGGGCCTGCATGCCGAGCGCGCACCGCAGTGCGCGCTCGGCATGATCGTCGGCGGGTTCGGGAGCCCCGAACACGGCCATGACCGCGTCGCCCTGGAACTTGTCGATCGTCCCGCCGTGCGCGAGCACCACCTCGGCCATCGCCTCGAGGTGTCGGCCCACGATCGAAGCGACGTTGCGCGCGGACAGCCGCTCCGCGAGCGTCGAGAACCCCCGGATGTCGCTGAACAGCACCGTCACGACGAGCTCTTGGGGCTCGATCGCGGTCTCGGGGTGCGCCGCGAGGCGGTCGGCGAGCTGCTGCGGCACGAACGACGCGAGCGTCGTTCGTGCCGCCGCCTGCTCGACCACCGCCGCGTGGAGCCGCTTGAACTCCCCCAGGAGGCCGGCGCCGGCCCCGTCGCCGGCCATCCGGCCGAACAGCTCGGTGACCCGCCGGTCGACCGCTTCCTGCGTCGTCCCGAACTCCGAGGCCATCTCGGCGTAGCCGAGACCCCGGCTCATCATGTCCAGGATCGCCCGGTCCTCTTCGTCGGCGTGCTTGCTCCCGGTGAGGCGCTCCGCGATCACCGGATCGACGGCGCTGCCGCCGGCGTCCACCTCGCGGATCGCGCGGACCAGCTCGTCGCCCTGGGCGATGCGGTCCTTCAGCAGGTACGCGAGTCCGCTGTGCCCGCCCCCTAGCAGCGCGATCGCATACTCCTCGTCGTCGTGGGCGGACAGGACGACGACGCCGGTGTCCGGATGGTCGCGGCGGATCGCGTGGGCGCAGTCGATCCCCTCGAGCTGGAACGACGGCGGCATCTTGATGTCGGTCACGACGACGTCGGGGACGTGCTCGGAGGCCGCTGCCAGCAGCGTCGGGGCGTCCTGCGCCACCCCGACGACGGCGATGTCGTCGTAGGAATCGAGCAACGCGCGGACGCCTTCGCGCACCAGGACGTTGTCCTCGCCGAGCACCACCCGGATCGTCATGCCGCCATGGACCCCCCGTGTACGATTCGCGCGTGCTGCGCGTGGTCTTCGCGGAGGATAACTACCTGGTGCGAGAGGGAACGGTCGCGCTCCTCCAGGAAGCCGGCGACGTCGAGATCGTAGGGACCGCCGCCACGTTCGACGAGCTGCTGGCCGCTGTCGGCGAGCTCACGCCAGACGCCGTGCTCACCGACATCCGGATGCCGCCCTCGGGTACGGACGAGGGCATCCGCGCCGCCAAGCGGATCCGCGCCGACCACGCCGACATCGGCGTCGTCGTGCTCTCCCAGTTCGCCGACGAGGAATACGCGTACGACCTCCTCAAGGACGGGGCGGCGGGGCTCGGCTACCTGCTGAAGGAGCGCGTCGCCGACGTCCAGGAGGTCACCCGCGCGCTCAACGAGGTCGCGAAGGGCGGCTCCGTCCTGGACCCGAAGGTGGTCGAGGCGCTCGTCGCGGCGAAGGACCGCATGGTGCACTCCCCGCTCGCCGAGCTCACCGAGCGGGAGCGTGAGGTCCTGTCGCACATGGCCCAGGGAGAGAACAACGCCGCGATCGCGAAGGACCTGTTCCTCACCGAGCGCGCCGTCGAGAAGCACATCAACTCGATGTTCCACAAGCTCGGCCTCACGGAGGAGACCGACGTCCACCGCCGGGTGATGGCGGTGCTCGCCTTCCTCCGCGAGGCCGAGCACTGACCGGCTCACTGCGCGCGCCTCGTATCCACGATGAACACGCTGCACGGCGCGTGTCGGAGCACGAGGTTGGGGACGCTGTCCTTCACGCGCCACCACGAGCCCTGCGTGCCTCGGTTCCCGACCACGATCGTGTCCGCACGGAGCTCCTCCGCGACCGCCACGATCCGCTCCGCCGCCTCGCCGCGCTCGACGCGCGTCGAGGTCGGCACCCTCGGGAACCGCTCCGCGACGTGCGCCAGGTACCGGTCGGGGTCCGCCGCTTTGCCCGGGTCGACCACCGATCGGAGATCGCCGTCGGGCCGCACCAGCAGCACCACCAGATCGGACGCGCGGTCATGAGCGAGCCGCGCCGCGTGATCGACCGCGAGGTCCGCGGCCGCGGATGAATCCGTACCCACCAGGATGGTCGTCATCTCGTGTCGCCTCCTCGTTCGTTCTTCCGATCCGAACGCTAGGCGTCGGTCCAGCCGATCTCGACCCGGCGAACAGGTGCGATCGGACGGGGTGCCTGCACCCCGGCGACGGTGGGGTTGCCCCACGGGAACCTGCTGGTCTAGCCCCTTCCCGACCGCTCGACGGGATGGGACCATCGGCCGATGCGAACCAGTTCCAGCGCTCCGCGGACGCCCACCGGCCGCAGGATCTTCATCGGCGCGTCACTGGTGCTCATCGGCCTCCTCCTCGCGATCGCGATCACGCTCGGGGTCCGCAACGGGACGTTCAGCGGCGACCCGTTCACGCTGCTGAGCGTCGCGACGGTCGCGACCTACGCCGGCGTCGGCGCCTTCTTGGCGACCCGGCTTCCCCAGAACCCGATCGGCTGGTTGTTCCTGGCCGCCGGTCTGGGTGACCTGTTGGGTGGCGCGTTGGCCGAATACGCGACCTACGCCCTGCAGACCGCCCCGGGATCGCTGCCGTTCGGGTCGACGGCCGCATGGATCAACGGTTGGACGTTCCTCGTCATCGGCACCATCCCGCTGATCCTCGTGCTCTTCCCGACCGGCCGCGTCCCGTCGCCCGGCTGGCGTTGGTATCCGCCGGCCCTGCTCACGGATCTGTCGCTCCTCGTGTTCGCTGTGATGTTCCGCCCGGTGACGATCGACCTCACGGAGCGGACGCAGGTCCCGAACCCGTTCGGGGTCGACGCGTTGAAGCTGCCGCTCGACGTGCTCGTGTGGGTGGCGGGACTCGGCCTCGCCGCGCTCTCGATCGCCGCGGTCGTCGCGCTCGTCCAGCGGTTCCGTCGGTCGCGTGGAGAAGAGCGGCAACAGCTGCGTTGGCTCGCGGTGATCGCGGCGCTCACAGGCGTCTTCCTGATCGCGACCCTCGTCACGAGCATCGGCTTGCGGCCCGGAGCGACGAGCTCGTTGAACGACGCGATGTTCCTCGCGTTCTTCGTCTGCGTTGGGATCGGGATCCCGGCCGCATGCGCGGTGGCCATCCTCAAGTACCACCTCTACGACCTGGACGTCGTCGTGCGCAAGACGGTCGTGTTCACGATCGTCGCTGCGTTCATCACGCTCCTCTACCTGGTGGCGGTGGCCCTCGCCGCGCTGACGAGCATCGGCGCGATCGCCGGGGCCGTCCTGTTCGTGCTGACGTTCAACCCGGTGCGACGGCGAGCGAAGTCGATCGCCGACCGTGTCGTGTACGGGAAGCGCGCGACGCCCTTCGAGGTCCTGTCGGGGTTCTCCGCGAACCTTCGGGATACCTACTCGGTCGACGATGTGCTGCCGAGGATCACGCAGGTCCTCGCGGCGAGCACCGGCGCGGAGGACGTGCGGGTCTGGTTGCGGCGCGACCACTCGCTCGCGGACGTCGCTCGCTGGCCCGTCGACACCCTGCCGGCGCCCCGCCAGGAGCTGAGCGGTGACACGCTGCCGACGTTCGGCGGATCGGTTTCCTCGTTCCCGGTGCTCCATCAGGGCGAGCTCCTCGGCGCGATCACCATGACGATGACGGCCGCCGACCCGATGGACGCGTCGAAGGAGCGGTTGATCGACGGTCTCGCGTCGCAGGCGGGCCTGGCGCTCCGGAACGTCCAGCTCGTCGACGATCTCCGGGCGTCGAGGAGGCGGATCGTCACCGCCCAGGACGAGCGAGCGAAGAAGTTGGAACGGGACATCCACGACGGCGCGCAGCAACAGCTCGTCGCGCTCGCGGTCAAGCTCCGGCTGCTCGAGCAGACGATCGATCGCGACCCCGAGCAGGCGCGAGGGATGGCGGCGCAGCTCGGATCGGCGGCGAACGCGGCGCTCGAAGACCTCCGCGACCTGGCCCGCGGCATCTACCCGCCGCTGCTCGCAGACAGAGGGCTCCAGGCCGCGCTCGAGGCGCAGGCGCGCAAGGCGGCGATGCCCGTCACGGTCGACGCCGACGGGATCGAGCGGTTCGGGGCCGACGTCGAGTCGGCCATCTATTTCTCCTGCCTGGAGGCGCTGCAGAACGCCGCGAAGTACTCGGGCGCGCGAACGGTCAACGTGCGGTTGTCCAACGGCTCGGGCGAGCTGCGCTTCGAGGTTCGCGACGACGGCCGCGGCTTCGATGCGTCGGCCACCGCCTACGGGACCGGATTGACGGGGATCGCGGACCGGCTCGCCGCCTTGGGCGGCGAGGTGGTGGTGACCTCGGCGCCCGGCGACGGCTGCGCCGTCGCCGGGCGCGTCCCCGTCGGCGAGGCGGCGGCGTCGTGAGCAAGCGCACGCTCGTG
>JBKOUM010000215.1:0-12494 GCA_046723385.1 Actinomycetota bacterium | reverse complement strand
CACATCCGCAAGGCGATCGCGGAGCACATGTTGGCTTCGACGCAAACCTCCGCCCGCGCCTGGACGTTGGTCGAGGTCAACGTCGACCATCTGGTGAAGCTCCGCGAACGCGTCAAAGACGCGTTCGCGGAGCGTTACGGCGTCAAGCTGACGTACCTGCCCATGGTCGTCCGCGCGACGGTGGACGCGCTGCTCGAGTTCCCCGACGTGAACGGGCGTCTCGACGGCGACTCGATCGTCCGCCATCGCTACGTGAACATGGGGATCGCCGTCAGCTATGACGCCGGGCTCATCGTGCCCGTGATCAAGGGCGTGGACGGGATGAACACCGTCGGCGTCGCGCGAGCGGTCGCCGACCTAGCCGCACGGGCGCGGGCTCACCAGCTCCAGCCGGACGAGGTCCAAGGCGCCACGTTCACGATCACGAACCCGGGGCCGTACGGCTCGGTGGCGAGCGTGCCCATCATCAACCAGCCGAACGCCGGGATCCTGTCCTTCGACGCGATCGTGAAGCGGCCCGTGGTGGTGGACGACGCGATCGCGATCCGGAGCATGGTCAACATCTCCATGTCCTGGGACCACCGGATCATCGACGGTGAGCTGGCCACGCGGTTCCTCGCACGGGTGAAGCAGAACCTCGAGACGTGGGACTTCGCCGAGGATCTGGGCGTTTGAACGACCCATGGCCACGCCCGCCTGGCTGCTGCAGCTCGGAACCGTCCCGTACGACGCCGCGAACGCGGCGATGCACCGGCTCGCGGAACGCCGGCTCGCGGACGAGATCCCGGACACGCTGATCCTCCTCGAACACCCGCCGGTGTTCACCGCGGGCCGCCGTGCCAAGCCGCACGAGCTCCTCTGGACGGCCTCCGAGGTCGAAGCTCGGGGCGGGCTCGTTCGCGCGATCGACCGTGGTGGGTCGTTCACGTTCCACGGCCCGGGCCAGCTCGTCGGCTACCCGATCCTGGGGCTGGGCTCCAAGCCGGACGCCGCCGCGTACCTCCGGGGCCTCGAGGAGGCGATGATCAGCACCTGCGCCGACCTCGGCGTCGAGGCGGCACGTCGTGCGGACGTCCAGACGGGGGTCTGGGTCGGCGACGACAAGATCTGCGCGATCGGGGTCCGCCTGATGCGCACCCGCGTCACGCTCCACGGCTTCGCTCTCAACTGCGACACCGATCTCGCCTGGTTCGCCGGGATCGTCGCGTGCGGTCTGCCCGATCACGGGCAGACCTCGATCTCTCGGCAGCTCGGCCGGCGGGTCACCGTGGACGATGCGCGACCCGTCGCCGCCCGGCACCTGGCCGGGATCTTCGGTCTCGACCTGTCCCCCGCTCCCGGCGACGTCGCGTCGATCTTCCGGATCGACGATGTCGCCTGATCCGCGCGTCCACCCGGCGGCCGCGACGGGGTTCGAACGGGCGGTCGAACACTACGAACGCGGGCGGCCGGACTTCCCCGAGGCCGCCATCGCCTCCCTCGTCGACGAGCTCGGCCTCACGAGTGGGAGGACGCTGCTCGAGCTCGGCGCCGGCACCGGCAAGCTCACACGGCAGCTCGCGCCGACGGGCGCTCGGATCGTGGCCGTGGAGCCGCTGGCGGCGATGCGGGCGGCGCTCGCTCGAGGGGTGCCCGAGGTGGAGGTCGTCGACGCCGTCGCGGAGGAACTGCCGCTGGAGGATCGCTCGATCGACGCCGCCGTCGCGGCGCAGGCCTTCCATTGGTTCGACGGTCCGCGCGCGCTCCGCGAGGTCGGCCGGGTGCTGCGACCCGGAGCGCGGGTCGCGCTCGTCTGGAACGTTCGCGACGAGTCGGTGCCGTGGATCGCGCGGATCACCGAGCTGATCGAGCCGTATCGCGGCGATACTCCGAGCCATCGGTCGCGGCGGTGGAGGAACGCGTTCGACACGTCGGACGGTTTCGAGCCGCTCTCGCTCCGCTCCTTCCCCTACGTCCATCGGACGACGCGCGAAGGGACGGTCGCACGCGTCCTGTCCATCAGCTTCATCGCTGCCTTGCCGGAAGCCGAGCGAGGGCACGTCGCCGAAGACGTCGCCCGGATCGTCCCAGACGACGACGTGGCCTTCGCGTACCGGACCGAGATCTGGACGACCCGGCGGCGCTGAGACTCAGGCGTCCGCGACGATCTCGTACTGCGGGCGGGCCGACAGCCATCCGAGCGGCCACGGCTCGCGGGAAGATCTGGCCCACTCCACGTCGGCGAGCCGCTCGATCCGGACCCGTCGCCAGCCCGCGGCGGCCACCGCGTCCACGAACTGCGAGGAAGACGTGGTCCCGGCGAGTGGCAACCGCTCGACGACATGGTCCGGGTAGGGGCCGTGGTGGTGGTCGCCGGCGTCGCGGCGCACCCATCGGATCGCCGCGGCGGCGCGATCCTTGATGGCCACGAGCGAGCCCGGTCCCTCGCCCGCCCACGACCCCTCGAACAGGACGAGCCGGCCGTCCGGCGCCACGGCGCGCCACGCGCGGAGGGCCCCGACGGGGTCGGGAAGCGTCCAGACGACGTGGCGTTCGATCACGGCGTCGAAGGGTCCCGACGGCGGATCTTCGGCCGGACCGACCACGAACGAGACGGACAGCCCGCGGGCTTCGGCTTTCCGACGGGCCGCCGACAGCATCCCGTCCGACAGGTCGAGCGCGGTCACCTCGTGACCGAGCTCGGCGACCAACAGGGACAGCGCGCCGGTGCCGGCGCCGACATCCAGGACCCTGGACGGAGGCGCGGGCAACGACCGCTCGAGCACGGCCCGCCAGGCGGCCGCCTCGACCGGGTCGCTCAACGCGTGGGCAGCGGACCGGTCGTAGGAGGCGGCGTCGCGATCCCACCAGGATCGGATGTCGTCCTGCAGATCGTGCATCGCTGACCGCCCGATCAGAACAAGGCGGCGGCGAGCCGCCGGCGGTACTCGGGGACGAGCGGATGCTCGTCCCCGAGCACCGCGAACGCCGTGATCATCGCCTGGCGCGCAGCGTCACGATCTTCGTCGAGCGCCGCCGCCATGCCGTTGAGCGCGGCGGGCCAGTCGCCCGCGGCCGCGAGGCGCTTCGCCATCGCCAGGGAGCCGTCGCCGGCTTCCCCGGACCAGGAGTCCACCTCCATCACCGCCCGGAGTCGCTCCGCCTCCGGTGCGGGCAGATGCTTGGCCACCAGCGGCTCGGCCTCGTCGAACGCCCCGCGATCGACCAGCAGCTTCGCGAGGCCCAATCCGGCCTCGAGGTTGTCCGGGTCCTCGGACAACACGTCGCGGAACCCCTGCTCGGCGGCGTCCACGTCGCCCGACCCGGCCGCCCGCTCGGCCTCCTTGGCGCCCAGCTCCGCCTCGGTCGGGAGGATCGAGTCGACGAACCGATTCAGTTCGGCCTCCGGGTAGGCGCCGATGAACATCGAGACCGGCTGGCCATCCCGGAACGCCACGACGGTGGGGATGCTCTGGGAACGGACGGCTTGCAGGAGGGACTGGCCGACCGCGTTGTGGTCGACGTCGAGCTTGGCGAGCAGGAACGCTCCGTCGCGTTCGCCCGCGACCTTCTCCAACATCGGACCCAGCG
This sequence comes from Actinomycetota bacterium, assembly GCA_046723385.1. GTDB lineage: Bacteria > Actinomycetota > UBA4738 > UBA4738 > HRBIN12 > AC-51. The sequence continues at coordinate 8,924 of JBKOUM010000215.1, read as the reverse complement.
TGCGGCACGGGCCGCACCACTCGGCCCAGAGGTCGACGACGACCGGACGCTCGGTCGATCCTTCGATCACTGTGCGTTCGAAGTCCTCGTCCGTCACCTCGACGACGTGTTCCATGGTCGTGCTCATCGTTCGAAAGGATCCTTCCACGGTCGATCGATCCCGACACCGAAGGTACCGCACCGGCGTCGGATGAACCGAGTACCAGAACGACGAGGCTCGCATCGATGTTCCCGGGCTCCGACCGGGAAGGTCACGCGAGGCCCCGGTGTAGACTCGGTTCCCGTGCGAGGAGCCGGCCAGGAGGCGGGACGATGTCCACGCAGGTGACCGAGACGGCCCCGGGGCCCCTCGGCCTCGCCGACGACGAACTGCTCGCGATGCACCGCACGATGCTGACGGCGCGTCTGATCGACGAGGCCGCGCTCCGACAGAACCGCATGGGCCGAGCCCCGTTCGTGGTTCCCGTGTCCGGTCACGAGGGGTGTCAGATCGGCACCGCGTGGCCCGTGCGCCGGGGGACCGACGTGTGGGTTCCCTACTACCGCGATCTCGGGGTGGTCCTCGTCGCGGGCATGACGCCCGAGCAGGTGTTCCTCGGCGTGTTCTCGAAGGCGGCCGATCCCACCTCCGGCGGGCGTCAGATGCCGAGCCACTGGAGCTCGCGCGAGCTCGGGATCGTCAGCCACTCCTCGCCGATCGCGACGCAGATCCCCCACGCCGCCGGCATCGCGTACGCGATGAAGTATCGGAACGAGGACGCCGTCGTTGCCAGCTGGTTCGGCGAGGGTGCCACCAGCGAGGGCGACTGGCACGAGGGCCTGAACTTCGCCGCGATCCACCGGCTGCCGGTGGTGTTCGTCTGCGAGAACAACGAGTACGCGATCAGCGTGCCGCAGTCGAAGCAGATGGCGGTCGCCGACGTGGCGAGCCGCGCCGAGGGGTACGGCATGCCCGGGGTCGTCGTCGACGGCCAAGACGTCCTCGCGTGCTACCGCGCGATGAAGGATGCGCACGATCGAGCGAGATCGGGAGACGGTCCGACGCTGATCGAGTGCAAGACGTACCGGTTCCTCCCCCATACCTCGGACGACGACGACAAGACGTACCGCTCACGCGAAGAGGTCGAGGATCGTCGCCACCAGGATCCGATCGAGCGGTTCGCGACGCACCTCGTCGACACGGGCGTCGCCGACCGGGACGCGCTGCGTGCCGTGCACGACGCGGTCAAGGCCGAGGTCGACTCGGCGATCCGATCCGCGTGGGATGCGCCGGACCCCGATCCGTCGACCGCGACGCGCCACGTTTTCGCGGAGGGCGACGCGTGACGGAGAAGAACCTGGTTACGGCGATCAAGGACACGCTGCACGACGAGATGGCCGCGGACGACCGGATCGTCCTGTTGGGTGAGGATGTCGGCGCCCGTGGCGGCGTGTTCAAGATCTCCGAAGGGTTCCTGAACGAGTTCGGGGACCAGCGCGTCGTCGACACCCCGCTCGCCGAATCGGGGATCGTCGGCGTCGCGATCGGCATGGCGCTACGAGGGCTCGTCCCGATCGCCGAGATCGAGTTCGCCGACTTCATCCACCCGGCGTTCGATCAGATCCTGTCGGAAGCCTCACGCATGCGGTACCGCACGAACGGCGATTGGGGGTGTCCCCTCGTGATCCGCGCCCCGTGCGGGGGTGGGATCCACGGGGCGCTCTACCACTCGCAGTCGATCGAGGCGTTCTACGCCCACATCCCGGGCGTCAAGGTGGTGATGCCCTCGACCCCTGCCGACGCCGCGGGCTTGCTCCGCACGGCGATCGCCGACCCCGATCCGGTCATGTTCCTCGAGCACAAGAAGTGCTACCGGCTCATCAAGGGGGAGGTCCCGGACGAGGCGTTCACGACGCCGATCGGACGCGCGGACGTCAAGCGCGAAGGCACCGATCTCACGGTCGTGAGTTACGGGTACGAGCTCCACCGGTGCTTGGACGCGGCGGCGCGTCTGGAGGCCGAGGACGGCGTCCGCGCGGAGGTGGTCGACGTCCGTTCGCTCGCGCCGCTCGACACCGAGACGATCCTCGCGTCGGTCAGGAAGACGTCGCGCGCGATGGTCGTCTACGAGGACAACCGGACCTACGGGGCGGGGGCGGAGATCGCCGCCACCATCGCCGAGCAGGCGATGTTCGACCTGGATGCGCCGATCGTCCGGATCGGCGGTCCGGACATCCCGGCGATGCCGTTCGCTGCCGCGCTCGAGCACTACTACATGGAGCCGGCGCCAGATCACGTCTTCGCGGCGATGCGGTCCCTCTCCCGGTTCTGACCGGGGGCGGGAGGCTCGCCGGAGCGCAGCGGACCAGCCCAGAAGGCCTATCCGGCATCGCGCGAGGCCGTCTGAGGAAGCCCCGGTTGGGGAAGTTCAGACGGCCCTTGGGACGGCCGATGATGGCAACGACGTGCGCGAACGTGTGCGGCCACCCAGTCCATCGCGACGGCCGACCGGACGGCGCGACGTGGCGATCGTCGTGGCGTTCGTGGTCGTCTCGTTCGCGCTGGGCGTGAAGCTCGGCCTGTTCGACCGTCTCGAGGGCACCCTGTCGCCGACCGGGCTGAACGAGGCCGCCGGGTTGGCGATCCTCGCGTTCGCGGGGGTGTCGGCGCTCGCGATCCGCGAGGCGTCTCGCGCCCGCCGGGAGGTCGCCCTCCGCCGATCGTCGGACGCTCGGCTCCGGACGTTGATCGAAGGCTCTCCCGCCGTGTCGTACAGCTGGGATCCCTCCACCAACCGCAACCTGTACGTGAGCCCGCAGATCGAAGGCCTCCTCGGCGTGACCCCCGAGGCCTACGCGGCCGGATGGGTGGACATGATCCACCCCGATGACCGCCAACGGGTGCTCGAATGGTCCGAGGATGCCGACCGCATGCGCGAGAGCCTCTCGGTCGAATATCGGTCCTTCGCGGCGGACGGGCGGCTCGTGTGGATCCGGGACGAGGCGAACTACATCGAGGTCGAGGGGGAGAGCGCGCCGATCGCCCTCGGCGTGATGTACGACATCACCGCCCAGAAGGAGGCCGACGCTCGGGCCCAGCTCGCCGAGGGACAGTTCAAGACGCTCGTCGAACGCGTGCCGGCGATCGCCTACGTCTGGGACGCGTCGCGCGCGGCCCGCGATATGCCCGTGACGTACATCAGTCCGCAGATCGAGCACGTGCTCGGCTATCCGGCGCGGGACTGGGCGGACGACCCGATGGCCTGGCACCGTCACGCGCACCCCGAGGACGCCGATCGCGTCGTCGAGGCCTGGAGGGAAGCGGTGGCCCGTCGGGCGACCTTCGTCGAGGAGTACCGTCTCCGGGCCGCCGACGGATCGTGGCGATGGCTCCGCGACGAAGCGAACCCCGTGGGGGATGACACGGGCGACCTCGTCTATCAGGGCGTGATGCTCGACATCACCGAGCGCCACGCGGCCGAGGACCGGCTCCGCGAGGCGGAGGAGCGCTGGCGGACCCTGCTGGAACACCTCCCCGTCGTCGCGTACGTGATCGAGTCCGGTCCCGGTGGGGACGTCGGCGAACGATGGGTCGCGCCTGGCATCGAGAAGCTGCTGGGGGTCACGGCGGACGAGTGGCTGAGCGACATCGAAACGTGGACCCGGATGCTCCACCCGGAGGACCGTGAGTGGGTGACGTCCGCGTGGGAGCAGACCGCCCGGCAGGGGAAGGCCTTCGAGTTGGAGTACCGCATGATCCACCGCGACGGGACCGTCGTGTGGATCCACGATCAGGCGTCCTCCGTCGCGCGCGACGGACGCTTCTCCGCCGAGGGCGTGTTCTCCGACGTGACCGCGCGGCGGTCGGCCGAGGACGCGCTGCGACAGGCCGAGGAGCGCTACCGAACGCTCGTCGAGCAACTCCCGGTCGCGATCTACACGGACGCCGTCGACGACGTCAGCACCGCCCTCTACATCAGCCCTCAGTACGAGCGCTTGACGGGCTACACGCCCGAACAACGCCTGATGGACCCGGAGCTGTGGGTGCGCATGCTGCACCCCGACGACCGCGAGCGGGTGCTCACGGAGTCGATGCGGACGAACGAGACCGGGGACCCCTTCGACATGGAGTACCGAGTGGTCCGGGCCGACGGCGCGACCGCGTGGCTCCATGACCACGCGGTCGTCGTCGTCGGCCCGGACGGCCGCCGCATGTGGCACGGGGTCCTCCAAGACATCACCGCCGAGAAGGAAGCCGAGCGGCAGCTCCGCGACGCCGAGGAGCGCTACCGGCAGCTCGTCGAGGAGATCCCGGCCGTCACGTACCTCGACGAGTGCGATCCGGACGATCCGGAGACGTGGCCGACGATCTACATCAGCCCCCAGGTGGAGACGGTGCTGGGGTACAGCCCCGAGGAGTGGCTGGCGGACCCGTCGATCTGGGTGAACATGATCCATCCCGACGACCGGGAGCGCGTCGCCGAGGTCGAGATGCACCACTACGATCTGGGCGAGCCGCTCGACAACGAGCTCCGCGTCTTCGCGAAGGACGGGACGATGAGGTGGCTCCACGATCAGGCGACGATCGTGCGGGACGCGGACGGTCGGCCCCGGTTCAGCCACGGGTTCCTGCTCGACATCGGTGAGCGCAAGGCGGCGGAGCAGGCGATGCACGACGCCGAGCGGCGCTACCGGTTGCTGATCGAGACCCTCCCGACCGTCACGTACATCGACGAGCTGGGCGACGATCCGTCCACGATCTACGTCAGTCCCCAGGTCGCCACGATCTTCGGGTATTCGGCGGAGGAATGGACCGGCGCCGACCGCCTCTGGCGGAGCCGGCTCCACCCAGAGGATCGCGACCGGATGATCGCCGCCGTCCGGGCGCACGCCACGACCCACGAGCCCTTCGACGAGGAGTACCGGTTCCAGCACCGAGACGGCCGGTGGATGTGGGTCCGCGACCAGGCGGTCGTCGTCCGCGACGAGGACGGGAACCCACAGTTCAGCCAGGGGGTGCTCCACGACGTCACGCAGGAACGGACGGCGGAGGCACGGCTCCGCGAGGCGGAGGAGCGCTACCGCGGCATCGTCGAGCACATCCCCGCCGCGATCTACCTCGACAAAGCCGATGCGAGCCTGCAGTCGCTCTACGTGAGCCCGCAGATCGCCGAGATCGCCGGCGTCTCGCCGGAGCAGTGGCTGGCGGACCCCGAGCTGTGGCTGAAGCTGATGGATCCGAGCGAGCGGGACGAGGTGCGCGACAGCTACACGTTCGCCGCGCTGTCCGGATTGCCTTGGAGCGCGGAATACCGGATGCACCGACCGGACGGTCGCACCATCTGGGTGCACGACGAGACGACGTTCCTCCATGCGGAGGACGGGTCCCCTCGCTACCTCCAGGGCGTCATCTTCGACATCACCGAACGAAGGCTCGCCGAGCAGGCGCTGCGAGAGAGCGAGCAGCGGGAGCGCGAGGCGGCCGAACGGCTCCGCTCCCTCGACGAGATGAAGAACACGTTCCTGGCCGCCGTCTCGCACGAGCTGCGGAGCCCGCTCACGTCGATCCTGGGGCTCTCGCTCACGCTCGAGCGAACGCCGGACCTCGTCGACGCCGACCGCGGGGACCTGCTCCGGCGGCTCGCGCAGAACGCATCGAAGCTCGACCGTCTCTTGAAGGACCTCCTCGACATCGACCGGCTGAACCGTGGGATCGTCGCGCCGCAGTACCGCGTCACGGACGTGGGCGCCCTCGCCCGCCGGACGGTCGAGAGCCTCGACATCCTCACCGGGCGAGAGGTCGTTGCCGAAGCCGACAGCGTCGTGATCGCGGTCGATCCCGCCAAGGTCGAGCGCATCGTCGAGAACCTGTTGATGAACGCCGCCCGGCACACCGCGGCCGACCGGCGGATCTGGCTCCGCGTCGTTCGCGAGGACGGCGGGGTCGCGATCACCGTCGAGGACGACGGGCCGGGCGTGGCGTCGGAGATCCGCTCGGAGATCTTCGAGCCCTTCCGGCAGGGGCCGACCGCCTCGCCGCACGCTCCGGGGACCGGGATCGGATTGTCGCTCGTCGCTCGGTTCGCGGAACTCCACGGCGGCCGTGCATGGGTCGGCGAGCGCGAGGGAGGCGGCGCGGCGTTCCACGTGTTCCTCCCGGGGACCCCCGACGGTGAGCTGGAGCCGGCCGGGTCCGGCGGCGGTGACGACGACGCGGAGCTGTCACCCGCCGACGTCGGGTAGGAGCCCTCAGCCCGGCGAGGGCGACCGACCGCACCCCAGGACGGAGAACGCGGCGTCGTAGGCGGCGCCGAGGCGGCGCGCAGGCGCGGCGGCCTCGGCGCCGACCGATGAGAACGGATCGTCGTCGCCGATCCCGTCGAAGACGTCCTGGTAGGCGTCCCGCGCGTCCTCGAGCTCGTCGCCGACGGGCTCGGGCACCAGGCTCGACCCGCCGACGGCGCCGATCGTGCTGCCGAGCTTGCCGAGGTCGCCGCGGACCTCACCGACGGTCGCCGTCGCGCCGGGGGACTCCAGGAAGGCGACGGTGGCGCGGAGGTTCAGCAGGTCCCCGCAGATCGACGTGGCGTCGGCCGCGTCGGAGCGCTGACACCCGGCCGAGGCGACCGCGAGGATCGCCGCGAACGCGGCGATGCGCGCGGTCGATGCCATGGCCCGAGCGTACACTCGCGAACGATGGTCGAACGCGATCACAACCCCTCGGCTCGTCGGCTGCACCTCCCGATCGTCGGGGTGACGAACGGACCCGGCGTGAACGCCCCGGGAACGCGCAAGCCGCCGTGGCTGAAGGTCCGCCTCGCCGCCGGACCCAACTACACGCAGCTCAAGGAGCTGATGCGCGACCATTCGCTGCACACCGTCTGTGAGGAGGCGATGTGCCCCAACATCGGCGAGTGCTGGGAGGAGCGCGAATCCACGTTCCTGATCCTCGGGTCCAAGTGCACGCGGCGCTGCGGCTTCTGCGACGTCATGACCGCCCGACCCGATCCGGTCGACGAGGACGAGCCCGCACGGATCGCGGACGCGGTCCGGCTGATGGGGCTCCGCTACGTCGTGCTCACGGGGGTCGCGCGCGACGACCTCCCCGACGGCGGCGCAGGGATCTGGGCGGCGACCCTGCGAGCCGTCAAGGATGCCGTCCCCGGGATCGAGACGGAGGTGCTTCCTTCGGACTTCAAGGGCGGCGAGCGTGACATCGCCACGGTCCTGAACGCCGAACCGGACGTGTTCGCGCACAACCTGGAGACGGTTCGCCGGCTCCACGATCGGATCCGTCCGGCGTTCGGCTACGACCGCTCGCTCGAGGTGCTGCGCTTCGCGAAGCAGCACCGGATGGGTCAGGTCACCAAGTCGAACCTGATCCTGGGGATGGGCGAGCGTCCTCAGGAGGTCGCCGACGCGATGCGCGACCTGGTGGACGCGGGGACCGAGATCCTCACGATGGGTCAGTACCTGCAGCCGACGCGCTACCACCTGCCCGTCGATCGTTGGGTGAAGCCGGAGGAGTTCGCCGAGCACGCCCGCGTCGGTGAGGAGCTCGGGTTCGCGTACGTCGAGGCCGGCCCGCTCGTCCGGTCGAGCTACCACGCGGGGAAGCAGCTCCGACGCGCCCGTGAGGCTGCGCCGGTCGTGGAGGCCGCTGCCCCCGGCCGGTGACCGAGGGCCCCGCGATCAGGGCGCGTCCGCGAGCCTCGAGGCCAGGACCGGAAGCATCCGGACCGCGATCGCCGCTCGTCTGCCAAGAGCCGGGCGAAGTCGTTCCGCGCGAGCGCCAGACAGCAGACGTCCGTCCTCGCCCGTACCCGGGCGGTCCGCGGCCCGTCGGTCAGCAACGACACCTCGCCGGAACGCGCCGGGCCCGAGCGTCACGCCCCGGCCGGGCAGGTCGACCTCCACCTCGCCCTCCTCGATCACGAACGGTCCGGGCGCCCGGCTGACCGAGCTGGACCAGCACGGTCCCTGCGGGCGCTTCGAACACGGTCGTGGAGGCGGCCAGATCGCCGAGCGCGCCGTCATCGAGGCCCGCGAACAGCGGGACCGCCCGAAGTGCATCGATCGAAGCCGACCTCATCGGACGGACCCTAGCGAACGCCGACGGCGGCCCGGAGGGCGCCGAAACGACGCACGAGGTCGTCGATCTGGTGGTGCGCGTTCAGACCGCTCGGGTTGGGGAGCACCCAGAGAGGGACGCCGGCGATGTCGCTGTCCTGCCGGCCGAGCGTTGCATGGGGCCGGCCGAAGCTCGAGCGGTACGCCGTGATCCCGAGGACGGCGACGATCCGCGGACGGGTCCTCGCGATCTTGGTCTCGAGCGTCGCCCGTCCGGCACGCAGCTCCGCCGAGGTCACTTCGTTGGCGGTCGCCGTCGGGCGATCGACCAGGTTCGTGATCCCGATCCCGACGGTCACCAGACGTCCGTCGTCGAACGGCGACCACTCGCGGGAGGTGAAGCCGGCACGATGGAGCGCCTTCCAGAACCGGTTCCCGGGCCTCGCGAAGTGGTGGCCGACCGCGGCCGAGTACAAACCGGGGTTGATGCCCACGAAGACGACGTCGAGACCGTCGCCCAGCACGTCCGGGACGGAACCGCTCCGCGCGGCCTCGACCTGCTCGCGCGTCGGCCGCCATGGCGCCTCACCCATCTGGACAGTCTGGCGGGACAGCTTGGCCGTCGCCGGACGAAGGACAGGAACCGTTGTGTGGAGGAGCCGGCCTGTAAGCCGGATCCTGTGCGCGGCCCGAGGGCCGCCGGCGACCATCTCTCTCGCCGAGCGCTCGCGCGTTCGACGCGTCGCGGTTCGCCCGCGCCGTGCGGCTACCCGGGAGCTCGGGCGGGCCGCCCTCGAACGCTCCCTGCTCGCCTTGCTCCGGACGGGGGTTGCCGAGCCGCGACGGTCACCCGCCGCGCTGGTGGGCTCTTACCC
>JBKOUM010000102.1:0-7439 GCA_046723385.1 Actinomycetota bacterium | reverse complement strand
GTACCCGACGAACTCCGCGATCCACCGCACGGCCTGATGCTCGACGACGGTCGCGGCCCGCGCATCGACGGCGAGGTTGATGTCGTAGGTCTGGGCCAGGAGGTCCCCGATCGTCCCGATCTCGAGGCCGCTCGACCCGATGAAGGCGAAGTAGCGAGGCCTCGGCTGTGCGATCGACTCGTCCAGGATCGCCGCGGCGTCGTCGAGCGCCTGATGGACGGGAACGGGATCCTCGGGCAGGACCGCCCGGATCAGGTCCTGGACGCGTTCGTCGAGCGCAGGCTCCTCGGGCCTGAACCGATCGAACGACCGCCACGCCTCGGCGACGAGCTTCGCCGCATGCTCGAGGGCCTCTTCGCGCGTTGCGTCGAGGCGCAGCGGTCGTTCGGGTTCGTTCATCCCTCGATGGTAGGCGCCTCCTCCGTCGCTACTCCTGGTGCGTCCGGAGCTCGGGCAGGGCCACCCGCGCGGGCTGACGGCCCTTGAACGCGATCGCCGCGATCAGTCCGATCCCGAACAGGACGAGCGCGTAGATGGGCGCGAGCAGCGTGGGGCTCTTCACCTGATAGAACGCCGCATAGATGGCCCCCCCGGTGACGACGATCGCGACCAGCGCCGCGATCCAGAGCCCCACCCGGTTCGGGTGATCGCGCAGCCCCAGGATTGAGCCGACCGACATCATCAGGTACACCACGACGAGCGCGAACGCGCCGAACGTCGACATCCATCCGAAGATCGCCGCGTAGTGGGGCGTGTCCGCCAAGGCGAACAGCTCGGTCCGCGATTGCGTCGCCCAGATCAATACGCCTTGGAGGACGATGAGGAACACGATGGCGCCGATCGGCGTCCCGAATCGGCGGGACACCTTGGCGAGCCCGCGTGGGATGCGGCGATCCCGCGCCATCGCGAACACGCCTCGCGTGGAGGCCACGGCGGCACCGATGCCCACGGCCATCATGTCGAGGAGGACGATCAGTTCGAGCAGTCGGACCATCGACGTCGAGCTGTACTGCCCACCGAGAGCGAAGACGGGCGCCAAGAAGACGTCGGGGGTCGAGAACGTCTCGAGGCTGAAGCCGAACCCTGCCACCTGGGTGTACGAGCCGATCAGGTAGAACACCGAGACGATCACGACCGAGAGGAGCACGGCTCGCGGGATCTGTCGCTTGGGCTGGGACGTCTCCTCGGCCAGGTTCGCCGCGGTCTCGAACCCGACGAAGATCAGCAACCCGTAGAGCACACCGAAGAGCACCCCGCGGAGGTTCCCCGTGCTCGACCCGCTCGGGTCGAAGGCCTTCGCGACATCGTTGCCGCTCCCGACCTTCGCGATGACGTAGATGTTGAACGCCAGCAGCACCAGCATGGACACGAGCGCGAGCGCGAGCTGCAGTCGCGTGGACAACTTGACCCCGAGGTAGAGGACGAAGAAGAGCACGACGGCCCAGATCGCGTTCCATGCCCAAACCGTGAGCGGTTCCTTGTTGAACTCGGTCAGGATCGTGTCGTGGACGAACCCCCCGATGAATACGCCGAGGCCGATGGTCAGCGCGATCGCCCCGCCGTAGTAGAGCCAGCCTGCGGCCGAGCCGACCGTCGAACCGAGCCCGTTCGACACGTAGTCGTAGAGCGATCCAGCCGCATGGATCCTTTTCGCGTACTGCGCGACGATCCAACCCACCGCGAAGATGCCGACGGCCGCGATCAGCACCGCGAGCGGCGCCGCCACCCCCGCACCCTTGCCGGACGCGGAGAGCACGCCCATCAGCAGGGGGAAGACGAACGCGGTGGAGAACACCGGCCCGATGAATCCGACGGACTGCGCGATGCAGTCCCACAGGGACAGCTTCGCCGCCCCCAAGCGTTCGTAGCCGCCTCGTTCCTGATCCGCCATGCGGACCCCCTTCCCGCGGGCTCTCCAGTGGCGGCGTCAGGCCGCCGTCCCCTCTCCGGTCCATCCGTCTGCGGGCCGTTCGAACCAGACGTGCACCTGGCCCGTCCCGACGGACGCTTCGTACTCGCTGAACGGCTCGCCCGGGGCGGTGCAACTCGCGCCGCCGATCGCCGCGGCCATCATGAGGTAGTGCCCGAACTTGCCCTCGGGGTGAGCCTTCCGGTAGTCGGGCATGCCCTCGATCACGCCGGCGTGGTCGCCTCTGCGCAGCAGATCGAGGACCTTCATGTCGGCCTCGTAGTACGCCATGTCGAAGATGTTGTCGGGCGCCTTCTGGCTCTCCCGCTGCCGCAGCTCGCGGAACGGGAAGAAGCGGTGGGTCATCCCACCCGAGGCGAGCAGAACCACGCGGCGGTCGAGCTCCGCGATCGCGTTGCCGATCAACTCGCCGAACAGCAGGAAGTCCTCGGTGGTGCAGGTCTGGTTCACGGCGACGCTGATCCAGGCCGTCCCTGGGTCGCCCAGGAACGTCCAGATGTTGACCGTGCCGTAGAAGATCGGGAGGTACGGGTCGTCGCAGGCCAGGATCCAGATGTCGTCGCGTCCTTCCGCTTGATGGGCGATCGCGCGCGCGAGCCCGGGATCCCCCGGGAGGTCGTAGGGGATCGCGCTCATCCCCCGCGGGAGCTCGTGGCTCGTGAAGTGGCCCTGCCGACGTTCGTGCGACGTGACGATGTGTTCGAACGTCGATTCCCAGTGGGTGTCGAAGACGATCACGGTTTCGGGCGCGAGCCGATCGAACACCTCGGTCCTGAGCCGTTGGAGCCCCGGGACGAGGCTGATCTCCTTGCCCTCGTTGATCTCGAACCGGACATCCTGGGGCAGCATGATCGTGGGCACGTGCGCCACGAGTCCTGCCCCCACGACCTCACCCATCGCTTCCGCCTCCTTGTCGTCGCGTCGGGGCGACCACCGTGTTCTTCACGTCCGCGTAGAAGTCGAAGCTCCACACGCCGCCTTCTCGTCCGATGCCCGAGTCCCGCGAGCCCCCGAAGGGCGCGTTCAGGTCTCGGACGAAGAAGCAATTCACCCAGACGGTCCCGGCGACGAGCCGCTCCGAGACCCGACGGGCGCGGTCCGGATCGCCGGTGTAGATCGTGGCGGCGAGGCCGAAGTCGGTCGCGTTCGCGAGCTCGACGGCTTCGTCCTCGTCCGCGAACGGCTGTGCCGTGAGGACGGGCCCGAACACTTCCTGCGTCAGGATCTCCGACCCCGCCGGCGCGTCCACGAACATCGTCGGGCGGTAGTAGAGGCCGCCCAGATCGGGGTCGACCCCTCCGCCGAACGCGAGCCGAGCGCCGTCGGTCTCCGCGCGCCGGACGAACCCGTCGACGCGCTCCAGATGCTGCCGGGTGATCAACGGCCCGAGGTCGGTCGCTTCCTCGCGTGGATCGCCCTGCCGGATGTTGCCCGCGGCGTCGATGAAACGCTCGAGGAAGTCGTCGTAGATCGGCCCCTCGACCAGGAGACGGGTCCCGGCCAGACAGACCTGCCCGGCGTTGTCGAACTGGTTGATCGCCTGCGCGAGCGCAGTTTCGGGGTCCGCGTCCGCGAAGATCACGAACGGGGACTTGCCGCCGAGCTCGAGCGAGACCGGTGTGAGGTTCGCCGCCGCGGCCGCCGCGATGAGCCGGCCCGTTCCCACCGACCCGGTGAACGCGATCCGCGCGACACGGGGGTCGCGGCTCAGCGCGGCGCCGGCCTCCCCGCCGATCCCCTGGACCACGTTGAACACGCCGTCGGGGAGGCCGGCGCCGCGCGCGACGTCGGCGAGCAGCGACGCGGTCAGCGGCGCCCACTCCGGCGGCTTCTGCACGACGGTGTTCCCGGCCGCGAGGGCCGGCGCGATCCGCCAGGTCGCCAGCATCAGCGGTGCGTTCCACGGGCTGATCACCACGGTCACGCCCGCCGGGTCCCAAGCGACGTGCTCGGCGAACCCGTCGTGGTCGGCGTCAGCGCTCCCCTCCAGGTCGAGCAGGCGGTCGGCGAAGAACCGGAAGTTCCGCGCGACGCGCGGCATCACCGATCGCAGGTGGGACCGGAGCAGCGAGCCGTTGTCCCGGGTCTCGACCGCGGCGAGCTTGGGGACACGCGACTCGACGCCGTCGGCGATCCGGTGGAGCACCTCGGAACGTTCCTTCGGCGACGTCCGGCTCCAGCCCTCGAAGGCATCGCGCGCGGCGGTGACGGCCGCGCGGGCTTCCTCGTCGCCGCCGCGCGCGACCCCCGCGATCACCTGCTCGTCGATCGGGGAGACGTCGTCGAACCGCTCGATCGAGCCGACGCGCTCGCCTCCGATCCAGTGATCGGTCGAGACCTCGACGCCTTCGATCACCGCGTGCTCGCCCGTCGCCCCTGCCTCCCGCGACCATCGCTCGCCCGGTCGTTCGGGCACGAACGGTATGTGCGGCACCCCGCGACGTCAAACGGGCGAAGCTGGGTCAAGGTGGGGATGGACCTGGGTCGGCGCGCATGGTTGCATCACCCCCCGATGGGCACCTTGTCTCCGGGCGAGCAGCCGCTCGACGTGACGCGGTTCGACGTCGAGAACGCGAGCGACCTGCTCGGGACGTGGGTCCGCCGAACCCCGACCGCCGAGCTCGAGCGGAACGCGTTCGGCGCGCCGGGCCGGCTGGTCCTGAAGCTCGAGCTGCTCCAGCACACCGGGTCGTTCAAGCCGCGCGGCGCCTTCAACCGCATGCTCACGGCCGACATCGACGAGACCGGCGTCCTCGCGGCGTCCGGGGGGAACTTCGGCCTCGCGGTCGCCTACGCGGCGAACCGCCTCGGGCACCCCGCCGAGATCTTCGTCCCGTCAACGTCGACCCCGATGAAGGTCCAGCGGATCCGGTCCTACGGCGCCACCGTGCACGTGATCGACGGCTACTACCCCGAGGCGTTCGCCGCGTGCGAGGAACGCGCGTACGACACCGGCGCCGCGTTCCTGCACCCCTACGACCAGCCGGCGGTCGTCGCCGGTCAGGGGACGCTGGCGCTCGAGCTCGGCGATCAGGAGCCGCTGCTGGACACCGTGATCGCGGCGGTGGGTGGCGGGGGCCTGATCGGCGGGATCGCCTCGTGGTTCGCGAGCGACGTCCGCGTGATCGGCGTGGAGACGGAGCGCTGCCCCACGATCACGGCCGCGCTCGCCGCGAACGAGCCGGTCGACGTGGAGGTCGGCGGCATCGCCGCGGACTCCCTCGGCGCCGGTCGCGCGGGGATGATCGGGCTCGCGATCGTCCGCCGACACGTCGACCGCGTCGTCCTCGTGTCCGACGACGCCGTGACGCGCGCGAGACGGCTGCTGTGGGAGGAGTGCCGCGTCGCCGCCGAGCCGGGTGCGGCGGCGCCGCTCGCCGCGGTGCTCTCGGGGGCCTACACGCCGCAGGCGGACGAGCGGATCGCGCTCGTGATCTCCGGCGGCAACGCGGATCCGGTGGACCTGACGGCGACCGTCGACGTCACGGATCCCGACGACACCGACTGACGGCCGCGATCAGCCGGCGAAGCGCGTGGCCAGCTCGCCGGCGGCCCGCTCACGGAGGCCGGCGAAGACCCGCTGGCGCTCCAGGGCCTGGAGCAACATCAGGTGGTTCTGCGGGATGTCGTGCTCCGCGAAGAACGACTGCACGTCGGCGACGACGTCGGGATCGGTCAGCGTCCTGATCCCTGCCGACAGCGCGATCACGTTCGACGGCGCGATCCGCTCCAGGATGTCGTCCCAGTTGTCGCGGACGAAGCGCCACGCGACGGGTCCCAGATCCCGGTGGAACTGCGCTCGAGCGAGCACGAACGGAACGTCCTGCGCCCTGATGTCCTCCGACGACGTCGCCAGGAGCGTCCGCTCGAACAGGGATGGGTCACGGAAGCGCGTGAGGGCGTACAGGTACCGGTCGTGCTCCTGCGGCGTCGGTGCCTCCTTGGCCTGCATGCGGAAGCGCTCGTAGTCGTCCGCACCGCCGACGAAGGCGACGACGTCGACCGCCGCGGCCGCGACCGACGGCTCGACGTCGGCGCCCGACCGCGACTCCGCCTCCGCCTCCCGCGCGGCCGCCTGCGTCTCTGGGTCGTCTCCCAAGACGCCGAGCGTGCGGATCAGGTCGCCGCGCAGCTCGCGGTCGAGATCGGCTTCGTCCTGCCGCCGCTCCCACCCCAGCCGATCGAGCGCGGGCCTGACCAGGTCGCGGACGAAGTCCCGGAACCGCTCTCGGGCTCCCCCGTCGAGGAACCGATCGCACCAGACGAGGCCGGCGACGATGGCTTGCCACACGGAAGGATCGGTCTCACCGCTGAACCCCGCGACGAGGTCGATGAACGACGACGCCGGGGCGTCGCCGGCGACGACCGAGGCCCACGCGTCGTCGACCAGGCACTGTCGTTCCGCCGGCGTGAGGTGGTGTGCCGCCCCGGCGGTCAGCCGCGCTCGCAGGTCGTCGTCGTAGAAGACCCGCACGAAGCTCGCGCCACCCGCGTTCCCGACCACGACGGCGTCCGGCGATGCGATCGGGAGCGTCAGGCCCTCTGCTTCGACCAGCACCCGATCGATCTGCTCGCCTCCCTGCTGCCCGCCGCTCGGCCAGACCTGCCGGACGATCAGCGGGACGGGCCACGTGGTGTCGGCATCCGGATCCGACGGGCGGTAGCGCTTCTGCGTGAACCGAAGGACGTCGCCGTCCCTGCGGACGGTGATCGCGGGGTAGCCGGGTTGGAAGATCCAGGCATCCATGATCCGGCGGACCGGCTCGCCCGTCTCTTCGCCGATCGCGTCCCAGAGGTCGTGGGTCTCGGTGTTCGCGTACGCGTGGGCGCGCAGGTAGCGGCGGATCCCATCACGGAACCGCTCGCGCCCGAGCCACTGCTCGAGCATCCGCAGCACGGCCCCGCCCTTGGTGTACGTCAAGGTGTCGAACATCCCGCTCGCCTCATCCGGCGAGTGCACCGGGTACTCGATCGGTCGCGTCGTCTCGAGGGCGTCGATCTCGAAGGCGTTCGCCCGGATCCGCTGGAAGACGTCGAAGACCTTCCAGGACGGCTCCATGTCGTCCACGCACAGGTACGACATGAACGTCGCGAACGCCTCGTTCAGCCAGATGCCGTTCCACCACCGCATCGTGACGAGATCGCCGAACCACATGTGCGCGAGCTCGTGCGCGATCGTCTCCGCCACGTCCACACGTTCCACGTAGGTCGCGAGCGCCTCGTCGATCAGGAGCAGCGTTTCCCGGTAGGTGACCAGGCCGGTGTTCTCCATCGCGCCCTGGGCGAAATCGGGGATCGCCGCCTGGTCGAGCTTCGCCTCCGGGTACGGGATGTCGTAGTAGTCGGCGAACCAGTCGAGCGCGAAAACGCCGACCCGGTTCGCGAACCCGGCCAGATGTTCCTTGCCGGGCCGGCTGACGACGCGGACGGGTGCGCCGCGGGCGTCGACCGGATCGGTCAGGACGAGCCGGCCGACGATCATGCACACGAGATACGTGGACATCACCAT
>JBKOUM010000197.1:0-20932 GCA_046723385.1 Actinomycetota bacterium | reverse complement strand
TTCCTCCGCCGCGGGCGTCTCACCCCCGGCGGCCGGGGCGGCCGGCGGCCGCGGACCCGCGGCCGCAGGCCGCCCCGTCCGCCCGGTCACGCGCTCGACGGCGTCGTCCTTGGCCATCCCGTACCCCTCCGCCAGGGCGTCGGCCAGGATGCGCGTGACCAGGTTCACGGCCCGGATCGCGTCGTCGTTGCCGGGGATCACGTAGTCCACCTCGTCCGGATCGCAGTTCGTGTCGACGATCGCGATCACCGGGATGTTGAGCTTCCGAGCCTCGGTGACGGCGATGTGCTCCTTCTTCGTGTCGATCACGAACACCGCGTCGGGGAGCCTCTCGAGATCCTGGATCCCCCCGAGGTTCCGCTGCAGCTTCTCGCGCTCGTGCCGGAGGCGGATCGCTTCCTTCTTGGGGAGACGCTCCATCGCCCCCGTCTCCTCCATCTCCGCGAGCTCGCGGAGGCGGAGGAGCCGCGTGCGGATCGTACTGAAGTTCGTGAGCATGCCGCCGAGCCACCGGTTGTTGACGAACGGCATGCGGACACGCCGTGCGTGCTCTTCGACGACCTCCTGGGCTTGCTTCTTGGTCCCGATGAACAGGACGATCCCGCGGCGACGGCCGAGTCCCTGCACGAACGCATGCGCTTCCTCGAGCCCCGACAGGGACTGTTCGAGGTCGATGATGTAGATCCCGGATCGCTCGCCGAACAGGTACCGCTGCATCTTCGGGTTCCACCGGCGGGTCTGGTGGCCGAAGTGCACGCCCGCTTCGAGCAGCTCTCGCCGGGTGACGACCGGCATCGCGTGACTCCTTTCGGTTTTGGTGTCCTCCGTCCGGATCGTCCCGATGCCGGCCCGCTCGAGGCGGGACCCCGGCGTCGATCCCCGGACGTGTGTGCTCGGCATCTACGCCGGCGTCGGCGAGTCTACCAGTGGTCCATCCGACGCCCCGCCGCTCAGCGCCGGGCGCGCGCCGGAGCCGGGGGGGCGTCGGGAACGACGTCGGCGACGGCGAGGTATCTGAACGCGAACGTGGCCACCACCACCATCTGCAGGAGGTTGACCAGGATCGCGGTGACCCATGCACCGACGGACGGGTTCACGTCGATCGTGCTGCCCGGTAGCGTACCCAGCCCCGTCGCGGAGAAGAACGCGATCGACGGCACGACGTAGAGCGCCGCGAACAGGAGGTTGTTCGAGCCCGGCATCCGCGCGGCGCGGACGGCCTTCGACATCGTCGCCGAGAACAGGCGATCCTCGTCGGCCGCGATCGCCGGAGCGAACGCGAGCAGGTAGACGCCCGCCATCAGGATGCCGACCGCGATCAACAGACCGATCCCGGCGCCGAGCGCTTGACCGAACTGAGCCGCGATCAGGGCGCCGAGGTTGGCCACCCCGACGCCGATCGTGATCGGAAGGACCCGGAGCGCCCGCCGGGGCGCCCAGGACGTGACTGCCCCCGTCCGCAGGCGTTCGACGGCCGCGGTCGTGACGATCGCCTGCAGGGCCGCGCTGATCGCGAGGAAGACGGCGATCGCGATGAACGGGGAGACAGCGGCCCCGATCCCCGACCGACCGACCTGCGTGAACACGACCGACGCGAGGGAGACATCGAGGAACGTCGAGATCGGGGGGGCGGCGAAGGTGGCTCCCAACAGCGCGAACGGCCCCTGGAACCCGAGGGCCACCAGCACGATCCACTCGACGAGGACGACCACCGGCATGGCCGCGAGCAGCAGCGGCGTCGCGAGGACGATGGTCGATCCTCGCGCGATCGACGTCCGGATCCTCGGCATAGGGGACGTTCCCGGGGGGCGGGGCGCCAACCGGTCCAGGAACCCCCTCCGCGGTTCCGGCTCCTGGCGTCGCGGCTCGCGGTAGGACGACGTCGAGCGCGACGACGGCTTGCGCTTGCGATCGCTCACGAGTCGTCCTCGTCCGGTCCTGGTCCGTCCCCGTCATCGGGAACCAGCAGCGCCCGACCGAGGCGCGCGTCGAGGAACCGGCCGGCCAGGATGAGCAGGAGCACGAGCGGAACGGCCGCGGCCGCCCACGCGAGCCCGAGCTGGACGGGTTCCACGATCGTTGGGCTCTGCTCGCGGATCAGGCTTCCGCTCGGATCGGCGACGAGCGCGAGGAGACCCGCTGTCGGCCCCGTCCGCGCCGCGACGATCGTATCCGGAGCCACGGCGAACCCGAGCAGCAACCCCTCGCCCACGTTCTGGCGCCAGATCCGCTCGCCGCTCGTGAGATCGATCGCACTCACGTCGCCCGTGGCCTCCCCGACCACCACTCCGGATCCCGCGATCACGACCGAGCCGTAGACGGGCGTGTTCATCGCGAAGTCCCACACGCGTTCGCCGGTCGCCGCCGCGAACCGGTAGACCTGACCACGGATGTCGGCGACCACGACGGCGTCGGCCGAGACGGCCGGCGCGCCACCACTCGAGGCCACGTTGAGCTTGGCGACCCATCTCGCGATGCCGGTCGCGGCGTCGATCGCTCTCAGGGTTCCATCCCCAACGGCTGCGTAGACCATCCCGTTCGCCACGGCAGGACCACCGAACGAGACACCGGTCCCCCCCGCGTTGAACCGCCAGATCTCCCCGCCGTCCGTCTCGCGCAACGCCGCCAGGAAGGAAGGCTGCCCCGAGCTCGCGGTCACGGCCACGTACGCGATCCCGCCCGACGTCGCGATCGCCGTATCGATGCTGTCGCCGAGGTCGATCGTCCACTCCTGTTGGCCGGACGCGAGCGAAACGGCGGTGACCGATCCGTCGTCGGTTCCGACCAGGACGTTGGTTCCATCCACGGTCGGGCCGCCGACGCTCACGTCCGGAAGCGCCCGTCGCCAGAGCACCTCCCGGGTGGTGGCGTCGATCGCGACGAGCGTCGACCGGAGGGGCGCGGCGGTGGATCCTGCCGGCGCCGATGGTGTCGGGGTGCCGCTCGCCGAAGACGAGAGGTCGCCGCCGCCTTCCGTGTAGACGATCGTGGTCGCTCGCTCTCCCGCGGCGACCGCGGCCGGCGCGCTCGGTCCCAGCTCCCGAGGGATCATCCACGCGAGGGCTCCCGAATCCAGCGAACGAGCGGTCACGTCCTCGCGATCGACGATGATCGCATCGCCGCCGGCGATCACCGGCGCCGGGATCCCCGCGAGATGCGTCTCGTCCCCGATCCCGGTCGCTTGGCTCCACGCGATCCGGAACGGCGCGGACGGCGCCGACGGAGCGAACCCGGTGTGCTGCGCGTCACCCTGGTACTGCGTCCAGCCCGAGGTGGCGACGAGCGAGACGGCCCCGGCGCTGATGGCAGCGAGGGAAACGATACCGGCCGCTCCGAAGGCAGCAGAGGTCGCTCGGACGATGGGGCCGGCACGCAAGGTGCGTCATCCTATCGGCGGTGAGACGCGCGACTCGGGCCGTGGATCACGGGACCGGCGCGAGACGCACGAACGCCGTCAATGAGATCGGCCCGAGGTAGGCCAGTGGATCCACGTAGGCGCCGCTCGACCTGACCCCGATGTGGAGATGCGGAACCGGCTCACCTGGATGTCCCCACCCCGTCAGCGCGATCGCTTGCCCTCGCGTCACGAGGTCACCTTTCCTGACCAGGTTGGACGTGAGCCAGGAGTACGTGGAGGACAGGCCGCCGCCATGGTCGATCGTGAGGAAGAGATGCCCACCGACGGGACCCGCGAACGTGACGGTCCCGTCTGCGGGCGCCACGATCGTGGTGCCCACCGGGGCGGCGATGTCGATCCCCCGATGACCCCTGCCGTACGGATCGTCCGGCAGGTCGAAGCCGCGGATGACCGGGCCGACGACGGGCCACGTCCAACCGACCGTCGTCGTGGCTCCCCGCGCGACCGGCGCGGTCATGAGACCGAACATCGAAAGGACCGCAACGAGGATCCGACCCGCAACGCGCACGGTGTGACGCTACGGGGCGAGCAGCACGGTCACCGTGACGGCGGTCACACCGACGGGCGCGTCAGTCGACCTCGGCCAGCTGACCGCGCAGGACGCCGACGGCCTTCGTGTGGATCTGGCACACGCGCGATTCCGTGACGCCGAGGATCTCGCCGATCTCGGCGAGGGTCAGGCCTTCGAAGTAGTAGAGCGTCACGACGATCTTCTCGCGTTCCGAGAGCGCGTTGATCGCAGCGGCGAGCAAGCCCCTGGTTTCTTGGGACTCCACGCCGGAGCTGGGATCGAACCCTTTGTCGGCGAGCGTGTCGACGAGGGATACGCGCTCGCCGCGATCCTGCCCGACGTTGACGCTCTCATCGAGGGCGAGCACCGACACGAACGAGATCTGCGTGATCACCTCGTGGAGCTCTCCCCGACTGATCCCGAGGCGCTCGGCGAGCTCCGTTTCGGTCGGCTGTCGCTTGAGCATCGACTCGAGGTCGGCCAGCGCCTTCTCGATCTCGCGCTGCTTGAACCGGACGGAGCGTGGGACCCAGTCCATCGCACGAAGCTCGTCGATGATCGCGCCCTTGATGCGAGGGATCGCGTACGTCTCGAACTTGTTGCCCCGGCCGGGCTCGAACTTCTCGAGCGCGTCGATGAGCCCGAACATCCCGTACGAAACCAGGTCCGCCTGCTCGACGCTCGCCGGGAGCCCCGTGGCGACGCGGCTGGCGACGTACTTCACGAGTGGTGCGTAATGCAGGATCAGCTTCTCGCGCGCCTCCACCTCGGCGCTGCCTTTGAAGGCGTGCCAGATGCTCGCGAGCTCGTCATCGACGTGCGGTGGGATCGTGACCGTCGCGGGACCGGCCGGCTTGGACGGCGGTCGCCTCTTGGCACCGGGCTTCGTCGCAACCTTGGTCGCGACCTTCGTCGAGGCCTTCTTGGTCGTCGCCATCTCAGGCCCTCGGATGCGATCGCTCGTACGCGTCGAAGAGCCGCGCACGCGACACGTGCGTGTACCGCTGCGTCGTCGCGACCGACGCATGACCCAGGAGCTCCTGTACCACGCGGATGTCGGCTCCCCCTTCCAGCAGGTGGGTCGCGAACGAATGCCGCAGGGTGTGCGGCGTGACCCGACGCCCGGGCAGCAGACGCCTCGAATATCCTTCCACAAGCGCCCGGATGTCGCGTGGGCCGATCGGTCGTCCCCTCCGGTTGAAGAACAGAGCCGGCGACCCGCCGGTCGCGAGCGATGGACGACCGGCCCGCAGCCAGTCGCGGACCGCCTCGAC
Source organism: Actinomycetota bacterium (assembly GCA_046723385.1). Classification (GTDB taxonomy): domain Bacteria; phylum Actinomycetota; class UBA4738; order UBA4738; family HRBIN12; genus AC-51. Next base: position 15,729 of record JBKOUM010000197.1, on the reverse strand, counting down.
GGACGGCTCCGACATCGGGACCTCGCGCTCCTTGGATCCCTTGCCGATCACGCGGACCCGCCCGCGGACCAGATCGACGCTGTCGATCGTCAGCGCCGCGGACTCGCTCACGCGAAGCCCCGACCCGTAAAGGAGCTCGAGGATGGCCCGGTCGCGCAAGGCGATCGCCGCTCCGAGCGGGTTCCCCTCATCGCGGTCCGGCGCGGCCGGCGGGGCTTCCACGAGGAGATCCGCTTCCCCCGCGCGGAGCACGGTCGGAAGACGGTTGACGACCTTCGGCCGGCCGAGCAAGGACGACGGATCGGCGACGGAACGACCCCCTGCGACGCACCAGCGGTAGAACGCGCGGACGGCTGCGACCCGGCGCGCGATCGAGGCGCGCGCGTAGCCGAGCGTGTGCTGCTGCGCCAAGAAGCGCCGGAGTGCGTGGCGGTCCGCTCCCAGCAGCGAGGTCCGGTTCCGGTGAAGGAACGTGGCGAGGTGGATCAGGTCCCGGCGGTACGCGGCGACCGTGTTGGCCGAAAGGCGCCGCTCCAGGCGCAGATGATCGCCGAACGACCCGATCAGGTCGAGTTCGGACGGGGGAAGGGCGTCCTGGTCCACGAGGTCTCTCCGAGCCCGCCGGCGGGGCCGGCGACGGCAGGGGCCTATCGTCCCAGCGACCTCCAGCCTGTGCAATCACCCGGACGGGGGTCCGCCGCGCCGACGGGTGGGGGGCCGTCAGGCCGACGCTCGCCCGTCCTCCCGGCGGAACGTGCGTTCGAACCGCCCGCCGTTCCCGCGCACGAGTCCCCGGAGCTCGAGGCCGATCAGGGCGGACAGCGCGCCACCATGGCTGATCCCGGCCGCCTGCGCCACCGCGGCCGGCAGCATGGGACCGGTCAGGACCTGGAACACTTCCCGTTCGTCACCAGAGAGTCCTTCGGGGACCGGGCCTCGTCCCACGCGGTGCATGTCGACGCCCAGGTCGAGGAGCAGATCCGCGCCGCCGCGGATCATGGTCGCCCCCTCGCGGATGAGCCCGAGCGGCGTCTCGGCAAGTGGATCGGTCACGGCACCCGGGACGGCGAACACGTCGAGCCCGAGGTCCATCGCGTGCTCCGCCGTGATGCGGGTGCCGCTCTTGGTCGCTCCTTCGACGACGACCACGCCGCGGGACAGTGCAGCGATCAGCCGGTTCCGCGCGGGGAACCGGAACGGCTCCGCGGGGACCCCCGGCGGATATTCGCTCACGAGCGTCCCCATCGACTCGATCTGAACGAAGAGGGGCCGGTTCCCTGCCGGGTGCGGAGCGTCGATGCCCGATCCGAGCACGGCGACGGTGAGACCTCCGGCCTCGAGCGCCCCACGATGGGCCGCGGTGTCGACGCCGAACGCGCCGCCACTAACCGTGATCACCCCCGCAGACGCGAGGCTCCTCGCCAGGTCCGCAGCCACCTCTCGTCCGGTCGCCGTGGGGCGCCGAGACCCGACGATCGCAACGCGCTCGTCTGCGGGTCCGAGCGTCCTGCCGCGGACGAAGACGCCGACCGGAGGGTCGGCGAGCCGAAGGAACGCCGGCCAGTAGTCGGCATCCCCTGGCGCGGCGAACCGCGCCCCGGCCTCCGCGACACGTCCCCGGATCCGATCGGGATCGGCGTGCGCCAAGAACGAACGGTCGTTGTCAGAGCCGCCGCCGCGCCGGATCCGGTCGAGAGCCTGCGACGCGCTCCCCGTCGCCCAGATCAGCGCGTGGAGGGAACGCGGCGTCGGGCCGAGCAGGCACCGGAGGAGGAGCAGCGCATCCGCCTCGGCGGCTCCGACACCGAAGCCCCGGGGGAACCCGAAGGGGGCCGGCCGGGCTTCAGCCGGCACGCGGGAGATCCTCGTCGTGCTCGAACGCGGTCCGATACGAAAGCGCCTCCGCGACGTGGCCTTGCGAGACACGGTCCGCACCCGTGAGGTCGGCGACCGTCCTGGCTACCTTGATGATCCGATCGAACCCACGTCCCGTCAGGGCCATGTGCTCGACCGCGCGCGCCAAGAGCTCCTCGGCACCGGGTGACAGACGGGCCTCGCGGCGCGCGAGCGGCCCGGGCAGGTGCGCGTTGCACGTGATCCCGAGCGCTGAGTAACGGTGACGTTGCCGCTCGCGCGCCGCGACCACGCGTTCGCGAACGATCGACGAAGGCTCCGCCGGCGACGCACCCAGCAGCTCGTCCTTGGTGAGACGCGGGATGGTCAACCGCAGATCGATCCGGTCGAGCAGCGGACCAGAGAGCTTGCCTCGATACCGATCGAGTTGGTCGGTGCGGCACCGACAGGGCTTCCGAGGGTCGCCCGAGAAGCCGCACGGGCACGGGTTGGCCGCCGCGACGAGCGTGAACCGAGCGGGGAACGTCACCGATCCGCCGGCCCGGGTGACGACGATGGCGCCGTCTTCGAGCGGTTGGCGAAGCGCCTCGATCGCGTCGCGCCGGAACTCGGTGAGCTCATCCAGGAACAGCACCCCTCGGTGCGCGAGGCTGGCCTCTCCCGGACGGAGGACCGTCGTGCCGCCGCCAAGGAGGCCGGCGGTCGAGACGGAGTGATGCGGAGCGCGGAAGGGTCGCTCCCGAAGGAGCCCGCGGCCGGCGAGCAACCCCGCGACCGAGTGGAGCTGCGTCGCCTCCAGAGCCTCGTCCGGGCTGAGGTCGGGCAGGATGGTCGGCAGTCGGCGCGCGAGCATCGTCTTGCCCGCACCCGGAGGACCCACCATGAGCAGGTTGTGACCGCCCGCGGCGGCGACCTCGAGCGCGCGACGAGCTTCCTCTTGCCCACGGATCTCCGACAGATCGGCGGTCGCCCGGGCGGGCACGGGTGCGACGTCCCCCGCCACCGGCGGAGGCGCCCACGTCCCCCGGAGGAACCCGACGACGTCCTGGATCGACGTGACGCCCGTCACCGCGAGACCGTCGACCTGCGCAGCTTCGATGGCGTTGGCAGCCGGGACGATCACACCGGAGAGACGCCGGCGCGCGGCCGCGATCGCCACCGAGAGTACCCCCGGGGTGGGAAGGACCTCTCCGCGCAGCGAGACCTCTCCGAAGAACACGAGTCCATCGACGGATCGAGGTCGCACCTGTCGCGTGGCGACGAGGACGCTGACCGCGATCGGAAGATCGAGCCCAGCGCCTTCCTTCCGGAGGTTCCCGGGGGCGAGGTTGACGACGACCCGGTGCAGCGGCCACTCGAGCTCCGCGTGCTCGACGGCCGGCCGGATGCGGTCCCGCGCGTCCTGCACGGCTGCGCCAGGCAGCCCGGTGACGGTGAGCGACGGCAGGCCGCGACCGACGAACGCCTCGACGGTGACCGGGTGCCCGCCCACGCCGAGTACGGTGACGCCGAGCACCCGACCGTACATGGGTCGACGCTACGGGCGCATCGCGGCGCGGACCGTGACCGCCGTCACACGCGGGTAGCATCGCCGCCGTGAGCCGAGACCGCCTCCCGGATCCCGAGCTCCTCGACGTTCGCGACGCCGAGGTGTCCCGCGCGGCGCTCGAAGCGTTCGGCTCCGCGGTCTGGGCCGAAGCCCTGGACTGGCTGTACGGGCAGGCGATGGTGCGGCCGATCCACCCCCAGAGCTACCCGGATTCGCGGCGCCGGTTCTTCGGCCCGTCGAAGATCCCGGGCGTCCCGCCCGAGGTCGGTCGACCGGCCGCGGCGGTGCTGGACGAGTTCCGGGAACGCGTCGCGCCCATGACGTTCAACGCGCAGCACCCTGGCGCGTTCAGCTACTTCACGCCTCCGCCCCTCGTGATGTCGATCGGCGGCGAGGTGCTCGCGCAGTGGCTCCATCAGGGCGTCGACGTCTGGCACGCGGGCCCCGTTGGGGCCTTCGTCGAGGAAGAGGTCGTGAGCTGGCTCCGCGCGCTGGTCGGGTTCGGTGAGTCCTCGTGGGGAACGCTGACCTCCGGAGGCGTGATGGCGAACCTGATGGCGCTCGCCGTGGCGCGCGACACGCACCTGCAGGCGCTCCGGGGCCTCGAGCGTCCGCCTCGCGGGGCGGAGCTCGACGGCGTTCGGGTCTACGCGAGCGATCAGACGCACTTCTCGGTCGAGCGCGGCCTGGACGTCCTCGGGTTCCCCGACGACACGCTGCGCGTGATCGCGTCCGACGACCGGTTCCGGCTGCAGGCCGGCCCCGTGGCCGACGCGATCGCAGAGGACCGGCGCGCCGGATTGACGCCGTTCGCGATCAGCGCCGTCGCCGGTTCGACGAACACGGGGTCCGTCGACCGCACGGTGGACCTCGCCGGGCTCGCGGGAAGCGAAGGCCTCTGGCTCCATGTGGACGCGGCCTACGGCGGCGCCGCGCGCCTCTCGGCGCGCGACGCCGCCCGCGTTCCCGGACTCGAGCTCGCCGACTCCGTGACGATCGACCCGCACAAGTGGTTCTTCCAGGCCTACGACATCGGCGCGGTGGTCGTGCGGCGACGCGAGGACCTCAGGACCACCTTCCATCGCGCGCCCGAGTACTACGCCTCGAGCCGGCCAGAGGACGAGCCGCTCAACTGGTACGAGTACTCGATCGAGGGGACCCGCCGGTTCCGGGCGCTGAAGCTCTGGATGAGCTGGAAGCACTTGGGCACCCATGGCCTCGGGACGCTGATCGAGCGGAACGACGATCTAGCCGCCTACCTGGCCGCCGAGGTCGCCGCGTCGGACGAGTTCGAGCTCGCGGTCGAACCGGAGCTGTCGGTCGTGTGCTTCCGACACCTGCCGCCCGGCTCCGAGCGGTGGCCCGACGGGCGGATCGACGAGTACCAGAACGATCTGCAGCGTGCGTTGGAGCTGGACGGGACGGCGTGGGTGAGCGTCACGAGCCTCCGCGGCCACACCTACCTGCGGGCCGGCGTCCTGAACTACCTGTCGACCCCCGGCGACGTGGACGGATTGCTCGCCGCGCTCCGACGCCTGTCAGAAGGCGTCCTCGAATACCTCGACGACCGCTGATCCGTCCCCGCGGAGCCGCACGCTCGATACGTCGAAGCGAACGGCGACGGGTCCGAAGGCATGCTGCCGGAGGAACGTCTCTGCGAGGGCGCGCAGCTTCCGCCGCTTCCGCGCATCCACGGCCTCGAAACCCGGCCCGAACCGTCCGCCGCGGCGGGTCTTGACCTCGCAGAACACGAGCAGATCTCCGCGCCGCAGCACCAGGTCGAGCTCGCCGATCCCGCACGACCAGTTCCGGGCGACCACCCGGAAGCCGCGGCGCACGTAGCCGGTCTCGGTGGCGGATTCGCCGGAACCTGCGGTGATGGGTCGTGTGTCCACGCCGGGAAGGTACGCCCGGCCACCGACACGCTCGTCCGTCAGTCGTCGACCGAGTCGGGGATCGTCGTATCGTCGCGTCGCAGCTCTTCCACGTTCACGTCGCGACGCGTCATGACGCGGACGGTCGAGACGAATCGAGCAGGGCGGAACATGTCCCACACCCACGCGTCGCCGAGCTCGAGGCGAACCCAGCCGTCGTCCGACCGCTCGATCTCGACCTTGTTCGCGAGGTAGAAGCGCCGCTCGGTCTCGATCACGTAGGAGAACATCGGGAGGACGTCGCGGTACTCCCGGTAGAGCTCGAGCTCGCGCTCCTCTTCGAACCGCTCGATGTCGTCTTCCATCAGCAACCCCATGCTCTCACGGCCACCCGGGAGACGCTCCATCCAGCCCGGGCAGCTCCGGTTGACCCACCCCGGCGAAGCTGAGCCGGTGGATCGGGGTGGGGCCGAGGCGTCGCAACGCGGCCCGGTGAACCGGTGTCCCGTATCCCTTGTTGTGCGCGAAGTCGAACTCGGGGTAGCGGCGGTGCATCCCGCGCATGATCCGATCCCGAGTGACCTTGGCGACGATGGACGCGGCCGCGATGGACGCGGCCACCATGTCGCCCTTCTTCACGCCGAGAGCCGGACAGGGCATCTTGCTGACGGGGAACCCGTCGGTCAGGACGTAGTCCGGTGTCGGTTCGATCGCTCGCACGCACCGGCGCAGCAGAGCGAGGTTGCTCCGGTGGAGGCCCCGCAGGTCGAGCACGCTCGGCTCGATCTTGCGGATCACGTAGGCGCACGCGTCCACGATCCGCGCGCATTGCTCTTCGCGTTGCTTGGCGGTGAGGAGCTTCGAGTCGCGGAGTCCCGCGCGATCGAAGCCTTCCGGCAGGACGACGGCGGCGGCGACCAGCGGACCGGCAAGCGCCCCGCGACCGACCTCGTCGACACCGGCGATCCGCCGGAACCCGTGGGCGCGCAGGGTCGCCTCGTACCGATCGAGGTCTTCCGCTACAGCCATCTCCATCGACTCGGTGGCCACACCGTCACGAACGCCTCCCCGATCACCACGTCGATCGGCACCCACCCGAGCCCCCCCGGCGGTTCGAACCGGGAGTCTCCCGAGTGGGCGCGGTTGTCGCCGAGCACGTACAGCATGCCATCGGGCACCGTCTCCTTCGGGAAGGAACGGTCATCGCGCTGGGGATCGAGGTAGGGCTCGTCCAGCCGTTGCCCGTTCACGAACACGACGCCTCCCGTGATCTCCACGGTGTCGCCCGGGAGTCCGATCACGCGCTTGATGAAATCGGGGTTCTCTGGCTGCGCAACACCGATCCCCTCTCCGAGCCAATGGAGGAACGCGCCGATCACCCCTCGCCCACCATCCGGCGCGGGGTGGGGGTCGGAGAACACGATCACGTCCCCGCGATGGATGTCCGTGAGGTGGGTGCAGATCCTGCAGACCAGGACACGATCGCCCGGGCGGAGGGTCGGTTCCATGGACTGCGAGGGGATGTAGAAGGCCTGAACCAGGAAGGTCTTGATCAGGATCGCGATGACGAGCGCGATCACGATCAGGACAGGGAGCTCGCGCCAGAAGCCGCGTTCGCGCTTCTCGGTGGCGGACCCGCCCACCTGCGACGTGGGTGTCTCGTCGTCGGTCACGGGGTCGAGGGACGTGTCGGACCGCCGAGGCCGATCGGCCACCGGCTAGGCCTCGGCCGGCTCCTCGGCCCCATCCCTGCGCACCGTGTCATCCGCGTCGCCACCCCGAGCAGGCGTCTCGTCCGCAGCCGTTCCGGCCTCATGAACGTCATCGCCCGCGACGGCGTCATCGACACCCACCTCGTCTCCGATCGTATCCGCGGCGGCGACTTCGGCCTCGGCGGCCCGGGCGGCCGCGGCTTCCTCCATCGCTGAGAGCTTTGCGTCGTCGATGCGCCGCTCGCGGATGCGCGCCTTCTTGCCCCGGAGGTCCCGCAGGTAATAGAGCTTGGCCCGGCGCACCCGTCCCCGCTGCACGAGCTCGAGGCGCGCGATGGTCGGCGAGTGCACGGGGAAGGTTCGCTCCACACCCACGCCGAAGGAGATCTTCCGAACCGTGAAGGTTTCGCGGATCCCTCCTCCCGATCGACGGATCACGACGCCCTGGAACACCTGCACGCGCTCGCGGTTGCCCTCGACGACACGGACGTGGACCTTGACGGAATCACCCGGCCGGAACTCGGGGATATCGTTGCGCAGGAACGGCTGCTCGATGAGATCGGTGGTGTTCATGGGAACGGCCACCGAGTGTACCAGCGGGCTTCTCGGCGACTTCAGCGCGCGTCCGGCGAACCGTCCTCCCGGTGTCCGGCCAGATCGGGTCGGTTCCGACGCCCCTTCTCGCGCGCGGCCGCACGCCGCCAACGTTCGATCTCCGCATGGTTCCCCGACAGGAGGACGGACGGCACGCGCATCCCGCGGAACTCCTGCGGCCTCGTGTACTGGGGGTGGTCCAACGAGGTCGGCGTGTCGAAGGAGTCTCGCGCGTGCGACTCCTCGTTGCCGAGGACACCTGGGACCAATCGGGTCACGGCCTCGATCACCACGAGCGCCGGCAGCTCTCCTCCCGACAGGACGTAGTCCCCGATCGAGACCTCCTCGGCCGGCAGACCGTCGACCACGCGCTCGTCGACACCTTCGTACCGGCCGCAGACCAGCGTGAGGTGGCGCTCGGTCGCGAGCTCGCGGACGAGCGCCTGATCCAGCCGGCGACCGGCGGGCGACAAGAGCAGCACCCGTCCGCGGTCGGGATCCAGCGACTCGACGGCCGCGAAGACCGGCTCGGGCTTGATCACCATCCCCGGCCCCCCGCCGAACGCCTCGTCGTCGACGCTGCCATGCTTGTCCGTCGTCCAGTCGCGCAGGTCGTGGACCCTGACGTCGATGACCCCCGCCTCGATCGCCCTGCCGAGCAGGCTCCCTGACAGCGGCGCCTGAACCACCGTCGGGAAGAGCGTGAAGACGTCGATCCGCACGAGCCGAGGCTACCGGGACGCGATGCGGGGCGCGGGCGGTCGTGGGTGCACGACCGCCCGCGCCCCGAGCAACCGGGTCACGCGCTCAGTGCTTGAACGGCAATGGCAGTAGCGCCGCTGTCACCCCAACCAGCCGTGTCACGCGCGCCCGGCGCTCCGTCGTGCGACGTAGCGACAGACGCCGACCGGTCCGTGCCGAAGCTCCTTCGCGGATCCGGTCCTCGATCCGGTACTTCGCCATCTCTCCGGTGAGCATCCTCGCCACCTCCTTCGATAGCTGCACGGTACGCGGGGACCCGGTGCAGCCCAAGGGCGGGCGACACGTCCCGAGGGTGTCGTTCGTCTCCCGCACCCGGTGACCCACGTCACACACTCCGAACGTTGCGCTCGGCGCCCCGTCGGGAGGAGGATGCGCACCACCCAAGGGACGAGGACCAGCGTGCAGTACGTCGTTCTGTCGGTCGTCGTGATCGCGGCGATCCTGATCACGATCGACAACATCCGGCACCGGGCGGACGTCCGGCAGCGGCCGTCGGTGGACCGTGCCTTGGCGCAGCGAGCAAACGAGCGAACCGATCCCGGTGTCGACCTGGTCAGCGCGCTCGAACGATCGCCGGAGACAACGACCGACGGGCTCGCCGTGTGGTCGGTGCTCTCCGATCGGCTCGACCCCACGGAGTTCCGGCCCAGATTGGCCTCCGGAACCGAGTGGAAGGTGTTCCGGCTGCCCTGGGGCAACGATTACGCGATGGTCGCCAACCCCGATCGCAGCGTGCACTACCGGCTCCCGCCCGACGACGTGGAGCTGTTCCCGCTGATGGACGGGTCTCGGAGGGTGTCGGATCTGATCGTCGAACGCCTCGACGAGGAAGGTGATCTGGACGCCGACGCCATCGTCGAGCTGACGGAATCGCTGTACGAGGGCGGGTTCCTCGATCCGGCGCCCCTCGACACCGAGGACGCGCTCGGGAAGGCCCTTGAGCGGTCACGCACCGCCTTCCCGAAGCTCAGACGATTCGGCCGGACGCTGAACATCGAGTGGGAGGGGCCGGATCCGGTCGTGACCTCTGTCTATCGCTCCGTCCTTCGGTACTTCTTCCGACCGGTCGCGATCGCCGTGATGGTGGCCGTCGCGATCGGCGGGGTGGCCGCGTTCATCGCCGTGGAGCGATCCGGAAGGTTCCACCTCGATGCGACGGCGGCCCCCGCCGAATCCGCGATGTTGATCGCCCTTTCGTTCGTCCTGACCTTCGCGCACGAGCTGGGGCACGCCGCGGTCGAGAAGCACTACGGGAGGAACGTCGGGACGGCCGGCTTCTCGCTCTACTTCGGCCGGCTCTCCTTCTACGTGAACGCCAGCGACAGCCTCATGATGGACCGCTGGCCGCGGATCTTCCTGTTCGCTGCGGGTCCGTTCTCGGAGCTGGTCGTCGCGGGACTCGGCGCGATCTTCCTCTTCGCGTTCCCCGACGCGGGGATCGCACCGTTCCTGTACCGGTTCGCGCTGTTGAACCTGTTCATCATCGCGCTCAACCTCGTGCCGCTCCTCGAGCTGGACGGATATTGGATCCTGACGGATCTGATCCAGGTTCCCGACCTGCGCCCTCGGGCCTTGGAATTCATCCAGCACGACCTGTGGCACAAGCTCCGGGCGCGGGAACGGTTCACGCCGCAAGAGGTAGGGCTGGCGCTCTACGGGTTCGTCGGCTCGCTCTTCGCCGTTTTCGTCCTGTGGACGGCCTTCTACTTCTGGCGCGCTCAGTTCGGCGGGATCGTGCAGTCGCTCTGGGACGGGGGGCTCCTCTCGCGGATCCTCTTGGCGCTGCTCGCGGTCTTCATCGCTGGACCGCTGATCCGGGGTGCCGTGGTGCTCGTCCTGAGCGTCTGGCGCCGGATCCGCGCGACGACCCGGCGGATCCGTTTCCGGGTCGAGACCGGCTGGCGGGTCGAGGCCGCGGAGCTGATCGATGCCCTGCCGGCGTTCGAAGACCTGCCCGAGGAGGTGCTCAGCGATCTCGCCGGGCGGGTGCACCTCCGGGTGGTACGCGCCGGACAGGCGATCTTCCGGCAGGGGGATCGCGCGTCGTCGTTCGCCGTGATCCGCAACGGCGAGGTCGTGATCGAGACCGAGCACCCGGACACGGGCGACACCCAGGCGATCAGGACGCTGCGTCGCGGCGAATCGTTCGGCGAGCTCGGACTGCTGCAGTCCACGCCACGGTCGGCGACCGCCCGGGCGACCGACGAGGTCGAGCTCTTCGAGGTCGACAAGGGAACGTTCGACCGGCTCCTCGCGGATTCGATCGATGCGCCGCGGTTCGGCCTGACGCTGCAGGCGATGGCCGAGCTCCGGGAACATCCGGTCTTCGGCCATCTGAGCTCCGAGGCGCTCGGCGATCTGATCGAGCACGGGGCGTGGGTCACCGCCTCACCCGGCGAAGCGATCATCACGCAGGGCGAGGCCGGCGACGCGTTCTACGCGATCCGCTCCGGCCGGGTGGACGTGGTCCGGGACGGCGAACCGGTCACGCAGCTCGGGCCCGCCGACCACTTCGGTGAGGTCGCGCTGCTCAACGACCAGCCCAGGAACGCCAGCGTGATCGCACATACGCCGGTCCGGGCCTTCCGCTTGTCGCGCGAGGGCTTCGACCGCGTGATCGCGGAGGCGTTCCATCGACGCCAGTTCCTGTCGCCCACCGACCAGGCGTGGGACCATCGGCACGGATAGGAGGTTCGTGTGGACTGTTGGAACTGCCGCCGCACCGCCGTGGGATCCTGTCGATTCTGCGGCCGCGGGGTCTGTGAGGATCACGTGACCGAACGGCCGTACATCCTGGAACTCTTCCGCGGCGCGGACGCGACGCAAGCGCTCGTCGTCGAAGACGCCTTGTTCTGCGGCACCTGCTCCCCGCGTCCCGACCCCATCCGACTCCCGGAGCTGGACGCCTGAAGCGTCCCACGTCACAACCTCGATGTGACCTGCGTCACAAGTAGCGGTTGACGAACGACACGCGGGTTCCGGTGACCGGCGGCACAGCGTCGTCGGCGAGGCGTGCAACGATTCGGGGGTCGAAACGAGGGGCCCGATCGGACGCCCCCGAAGCGGAAGGGAGACAGCAGGAGATGGCGGAGAAGCGGATCAACCCGAAGCTCCCGGAGGGCGAAGAGAAGGCCGACAAGGCGGCCGCGGGCGTCGAGAGGACGGCCCGGACGGCGAGAACGGCCCGCACGGCGAGGACGGCCCGGACTGCCAGGACCGCCCGCACGGCAAGGACGGCCCGTACGGCTCGCACCGCTCGCACCGCGCGGACCGCCCGGAACGCCCGCAACGCCCGGTAGACGGGTACCACGCAGCCCAACGACCTTCAGCGAAGGCCCGGCCGATCGGCCGGGCCTTCGTCGTTCCTGGCCTCGTGGCGAGCCGGGCGGCCGGTATGCGAGGCTACGCCCGTGCCACGGAAGCCGGTCGCGCCACCGCTGGAGCAAGCGATGGCGGCAACGTCGCTCCTCAGAGGCGTCTCGCCGGACGGCATCGCGTTGCTGGCCGGTGGGGGAACCGTGCGTCGATATCGTCGAGGCACGTATCTCTGCCACCAGGGCGAGGAGGCCGCCGATGTGTTCTTCCTGGTCGAGGGGCGGATCGAGGTGAGTTCGGTGGCCGTCAACGGCTCGCGCGTCTACCACGCCACGGTCAACACGCCTCAGTTCGTCGGTGAGCTCGGGCCGCTCGGTGAGATGCCCAGGACGGCCAGCCTGCTCGCGCTGGCCGAGTCCGAGGTCTGGGCGACCCCCGCCGACGCCTTCGTCGCGTTCATCACCGAACAGGCCGCCGCGGCGCGGGACATGATCCGCGCGCTCGCGCGGCAGCTCCAAGGGCAGCAGACGCTCGTCGATGACTTGCTGTTCCTGGATCTGAAGGGCCGCGTGGCGAAGCGGCTGCTCCAGATGGTCACCCCTGATCTGGACGAGTTGCCGCCGGACGGCGTCGTGGTCCCGGAGGTCACCCAGGCAGATCTGGCGAGCCTCTGCGGAGGCAGCAGGGAGAACGTGACCCGCATCCTGAAGGAGTTCGAGCGCCGAGGGATCGTGCGCCGTGACGGTCACCGGTACGTGCTGAAGAAGGTGTCGGCGTTGGCCAAGCTCGCCGAGCTCTAGCCTCCGGGTCGCTCTTCGGGTGCGGTCAACCCGGGTACATCTCGAACGACGATCCGCTTGCCCACCACGTCGACCTCGCGGAGGAGATCGGCGAGCGCCGGGACGAGCGTCTCCGTTCCCGCGTCATCCATCGCGACCCAGAGGTCGTTCGCCGGGTTCGCGATCACCTCGGTGACGACGCCGAGATCGCGTCCACCCACGGTGACGACGCGGCATCCCTCGATCTGATGGGGCCACCATTGGCCCTCGGGGAGCTCGGGGAGCCACGACTCTGGGACATAGAGCTCTCGGCCCCGGAGCGCTTCGGCCGCCGTTCGGTCATCGACCCCGTCGAACCGCACCAGGAGGCGGGACCCGTGTTCGCGGACGTCCGAGATCCGATACGCGGTGCCCGACTGATCGAAGACCAACGCCTCGGGCCGCCAGCGTTCGGGGTTGTCCGAGCGGCTCTGGATCGTGACCTCCCCATGGATCCCGTGGGGCTTGGTCACGACGCCGACGACGATCGTCGGCCGCTCCACGTCAGTCCTCGAAGTCGACCCGAACGGAGACGTGCTGGCGGGTCGCGGCCGCGCGGACGACGGTCCGTATCGCCTTTGCGGTGCGACCACCGCGACCGATCACCTTGCCGAGCTCGCCGGGGCCGACCTGCACCGTATAGACGGATCCCCGGTCGTCGATCGTCTCGTCGACCCGCACCGCGTCGGCGTCATCGACCAGCTCGCGACAGAGGAACTCGACGAGCTCCTTCACGTCAGCCCTCGGACGGCTCCTCGGCCGGCTCCGATCCGACCGCGGCGTCGTCATCCGACGCGCCGCCTTCGGCGGCGACCTCCGCGACGGCCTCCTCGGCGACGGGAGCATCGATCGGCGGCCGCGCATCGGCAACCGGCTCCGGCTCAGCCCGCTCCGCGACCGGCTCGTCGGCCGCCTTCGCCGCCTCCGCGGCCTTCGCTTGCGCCTTCTTCGACATCTTGGCGCGCGCCGGACGATCGTCTTTGGGGGCGGGCGCGATCGCTGCCCCCGGCCGCTCGGCCACGAACTTGTCCCAGATCCCCACCTTGCTCATCAGGTTGCGGACCTGGTTGGAAGGCTGGGCGCCGACCATCAGCCAGTGCAGCGCCCGGGCCTCGTCGATCTCGATCACGGACGGATCGTTCAGGGGGTGGTACTTGCCGATGATCTCGATGAATCGACCGTTCCGGGGGCTCCGCTGGTCCGCGACGACGACACGGTAGAAGGGGCGCTTGTTCGACCCCATCCGCCGCAGCCGGATCCTGGTTGACATCCTTCGCTCCTACGTGTTCATCCGGTTCCCGGCATCTTGACCATCCCGGGGAGCCGCTTCCCGCCCAGCATCGTCCTCATCATCTTCCGCGCACCCTCGAAGTCCCTGAGGAGCTGGTTGACGTCTGAGGTCGTCATGCCGGACCCGTTCGCGATCCGCAGGCGGCGCGACCCGGAGATGATAGCGGGATTCCGCCGCTCCTCGGGCGTCATCGACAGGATCATGGCTTCCGTCCGCCGCAGCTCGCCTTCGTCGACGGCGTCGGCAATCTCCTTCATGGCGTTCTTCCCGCCGGGAACCCCCGGCAGCATCTTGAGGATGTCCTGCAACGGCCCCAACTTCTGCATCTGGTGGAGCTGCTCCAGGAAGTCCTCCAGGGTGAACTGCCCCTTGAGCATCTGTTCCGCAGCAGCCGTTGCGCGTTCGGCGTCGACCGTGTCCTGCGCCTTCTCGATCAAGGTCATGACGTCGCCCATCCCGAGGATCCGTCCCGCCATCCGATCGGGATGGAACGGCTCGAGGTCCTCGAGCTTCTCGCCGGTCCCCGCGAAGAAGATGGGCCGACCGGTCACCGCGGTCATGGAGAGCGCCGCTCCTCCGCGCGCGTCGCCGTCGAGCTTCGTGAGGATGAAGCCGGTCGTGTCGACCTCGCGCATGAACTCGCGCGCCTGGAGAACCGCGTCCTGACCCGTCATCGCATCGCACGCCATGACGACCTGGACCGGACGGGTGACATCCTTGATCTTCCGGGCCTGCTTCATCATGTCGGCGTCGACATGGAGCCGCCCGGCCGTGTCGATGATCACGACGTCGGCACCGGTGCGCCGCGCTTCCGTGACCCCGTTCTTCGCCAGCTTGACCGGGTCCCTGCCCTCGGACCAGACGGGCACCCCGATCTCCCGGCCGAGCGTCTGGAGCTGCTCCACGGCGGCGGGTCGGTCGAGGTCCGCGCCCACGAGCAGCGGCCGCTTCCCCTTCGACTTGAGGTGCTTCGCGAGCTTCGCGGACGCGGTGGTCTTCCCGGATCCCTGCACGCCCGCGAGCATCACGACGGCAGGTGGAGCGCCGGGAAGCAGGAACGGATGATGCTCTCCGCCCAGCGTCCGGGTCAGCTCCTCGTCCATGATCTTCACGACCTGCTGCGCCGGCGTGAGGCTCTTCAGGACCTCCTCGGAGACGGCGCGGACGCGCACGCGTCCCAGTAGGTCGTCGACCACCTCGACCGCGACATCGGCCTCCAGCAGGGCCAGTCGAACGTCCGCGAGGGCGTTGTCCACCTGCTTGGGGTGCAGCTTGCCGCGGCGGCGCAGCTTGGTGAAGACGCCATCCAGACGGTCCGTCAACGTGTCGAACATAGTGAGGTCGGCGGCTGCGCTGAGAGGGCCGCTCGGCGGCCTAGTGTAACGACGGACGGACGGGGGATGACCGTGCGAAGCGACGACGACGCACGACGTCTCGAGCTGCGGCTCGTTGCGTTGCGCTGGATCGTGGCCGGGTTCGGGGCGGCGCAGGTCGGCTTCGCGATCCGAGACCGGACGATCGACCCGGGCTTCGTCCTTCCCCTCGGGGTAGCGCTCGTGATGGGGCTGTCGATCGGGAACGTCGCGATCGCGAGCGCGGCGAACCGGGCCGACGCGGATCAGCTCCGCGGGATCGGCGTGGTGGCGTTCTCCCTGGACGCGATCGTGATCCTCCTGCTCGTGTGGCTCTCGACGGACGGTCCCGCCGACCCGGTGTGGGTCGTCGGATACCTCGTGCCGCTCGAGGGAGCGGCGCGATGGGGGCTTCCTGGGGCGGCCATCGGGGCGATCACGTTCCTCGCCGGACAGCTCCTCCCAACGGTCGGCGTCCCCGCCGCGCCGGGCGCCGCCAACGTCGGCCCACCGGCGATCGCGTTCCGCGCGGGCATGGCCCTCGTCGTCGGCGTCGTGGCCGGGTCGTTCGCGTCGCTGTCGCGCCGGGAGGCCGCGCTGGCCGACCG